>JANJTK010000134.1 GCA_024711155.1 Burkholderiaceae bacterium | reverse complement strand
TGTCGTAGACGCAGTTCTCGAGGAGGGCCTGGCCGATGCCCTGCGCGAGCCCGCCGTGCACCTGCCCCTCGACGATCATCGGGTTGATGATGTTGCCGAAGTCGTCCGAGGCGACGTAGTTCACCACCTGGGTGACGCCGGTCTCGGGGTCGACCTCGACCTCGCAGATGTGCGACCCGGCCGGATAGGTGAAATTGGTCGGATCGTAGAACGCGTTCTCGTTCAGGCCGGGCTCGAGCTTGTCGAGCGGATAGTTGTGCGGCACGGATGCGGCCAGCGACACCTGCGCGAACGGCACCTTGCGGTCGGTGCCGGCCACGCGGAACTCGCCGTCCGCGAACTCGATGTCGGTCTCGGCGGCTTCCAGCAGGTGCGCGGCGATCTTGCGGCCCTTGGCGACGATCTTGTCGACCGCCTTGACGATCGCGCTGCCTCCGACCGCCAGCGAGCGGCTGCCGTAGGTGCCCATGCCGAACGGCACGCGGCCGGTGTCGCCGTGGACGATCTCGACGTGGTCGACCGGAATCCCGAGCCTGGCGGCGACGACCTGGGCGAAGGTCGTCTCGTGGCCCTGGCCGTGGCTGTGGGACCCCGTGAACACGGTCACCGTGCCGGTCGGGTGCACGCGCACTTCGCCGGCCTCGAACAGCCCGGCGCGGGCGCCGAGCGCGCCCGCGATGTTCGACGGCGCCAGCCCGCAGGCCTCGATGTAGCACGAATAGCCCAGGCCCCGCAGCCTTCCGCGCTTCGCGGCCTCGGCCTTGCGGGCCGGGAAACCCGCCACGTCGGCGTGCTGCAGTGCCTTCGCGAGCGTCGCCTCGTAGTCGCCGGTGTCGTAGGTCAGGCCGACCGGAGTTGCGTACGGGAACTGCCGGATGAAGTTGCGGCGCCGGATCTCGGCCGGGTCGAGCTTCATCTCGCGCGCGCACTGCTCGACGATGCGCTCGACGACGTAGGTCGCTTCAGGGCGGCCCGCGCCGCGGTACGCGTCGACCGGCGCGGTGTTGGTGAACACCGCCTTGACCTCGGCGTAGATCGCGGGCGTACGGTACTGGCCCGCGAGCAGCGTTGCGTAGAGGATCGTCGGCACCGACGTCGAGAAGGTCGACAGGTAGGCCCCGAGGTTGGCCACCGTCTTGACGCGCAGTGCGAGGAATCCTCCCTGCGCATCCATCGCCATCTCCGCGGTGGTGACGTGGTCGCGGCCGTGCGCGTCGGTCAGGAACGACTCGCTGCGCTCGGCAGTCCACTTGATCGGCCGGCCGACGCGCTTCGACGCCCAGACCAGCGCAGTCTCCTCCGCGTACAGGAAGATCTTCGAGCCGAAGCCGCCGCCGACGTCGGGCGCGATGATGCGCACCTTCGACTCGGGCAGGCCGAGCACGAAGGCCGTCATCAGCAGCCGCTCGACGTGCGGGTTCTGGTTGGCCACGTACAGCGTGTAGCTGTCGTCGTGCCGCGTGTAGACCGCGTTGGCCGCGCGCGGCTCCATCGCGTTCGGGATCAGCCGGTTGTTGACGAACGCCAGGCGGGTGACGTGCGCGGCCTGCGCGAACGCGGCGTCGACCGCCGCCTTGTCGCCGTGGCCCCAGTCGTAGCAGACGTTGTCGGGCGCCTCGTCGTGCACCGCGACGCCGGCGCCGTCCGCCCCGGCCGGGTCGACCACCGCCGGCAGCGGTTCGTAGTCGACGTCGACGAGCTCGGCGGCGTCCCGTGCCTGCGCGAGGCTCTCGGCCACGACCAGCGCCACCTGGTCGCCGACGTGGCGCACCTTGCCCTGTGCCAGCACCGGGTGCGGCGGCTCCTTCATCGGGGCGCCGTCCTTGCCGTGGATCAGCCAGCCGCAGGGCAGGCCGCCGACCTTGGCCTCGGCGAGGTCGGTGCCGGTGAACACGGCCACCACGCCCGGCGCCTGGCGCGCACGCGCCGTGTCGACGCCGCGGATGCGCGCGTGCGCGTGCGGAGAGCGCACGAACACGCCCCAGGTCTGGCCCGGCAGGACCACGTCGTCGGTGTACTGGCCGGCGCCGGTGAGGAAGCGGCGGTCTTCGCGCCGCGCGAGCGACTGCCCGAGCGGTGAATTCGAAAGGTCGGTCATGATCGATCCTCCCTCGCGTCAGCCGCGGCCCGCGACCTGCTCGATCGCGCGCACGATGTTGTGGTAGCCGGTGCAGCGGCACAGGTTGCCGTCGAGCCCCGCACGGATCTGCTCCTCGGTCGGCTTCGGGTTGTCCAGCAGCAACTGCAGCGCCGACATCACCATGCCGGGCGTGCAGAAGCCGCACTGCAGCGCGTGGCACTCGTTGAACGCCTGCTGCATCGGGTGCAGGGTGCCGTCGGGAGCGAGTCCCTCGATCGTCGTGATCGTCGCTCCGTCGGCCTGCACCGCGAGGATCGAGCACGCCTTCACCGCGCGTCCGTTCATGTGGACGGTGCACGCGCCGCACTGCGCGGTGTCGCAGCCGACGTGGGTTCCGGTGAGCTGCAGGTTCTCGCGGATCAGCTGCACGAGCAACGTGCGGGGATCGACGCTTGCCGTCACCGGCTTGCCGTTCACGGTCATCTTCACGGTCTGGGCCATGGATCGCCTCCTCCTCGACTGGACGTTCTTGTCTCCGCATTGCGCGGCCGGGTGGTGCTGCGCCCATCATGGCACGGCATGCCGGGGGGCGACGGTCGTAACCACGCGCGGTGGAACGGTGTTCGATGCGGCGTGTCGCATCGCGCTTCACGTTGCAGTGCACCATCGGGACGGCGGCCGGGCGCCGGCTCGTTGCGACCGGGGCGGCTGCCCCCGGAGCACGCGCTAGAATGCCGCGATTCGCGGCGCGGGGTGCGCCGCTTCCGGACACGAGATGAGCATCAAATCCGACCGCTGGATCCGCCGCATGGCGGCGCAAGGGATGATCGAGCCGTTCGAGGCCGGGCAGGTGCGGGAGGTTGCCGGCCAGCGCATCGTCTCGTACGGGACGTCGAGCTACGGGTACGACCTGCGCTGCGCCGACGAGTTCAAGATCTTCACGAACATCAACGCGACGATCGTCGACCCGAAGAACTTCGACCCCAGGTCCTTCGTCGATTTCAAGGGTCCGGTGTGCATCATCCCGCCGAACTCGTTTGCGCTCGCGCGCACCGTCGAGTACTTCCGGATTCCGCGCAGCGTGCTGACGATCTGCCTCGGCAAGAGTACCTACGCGCGCTGCGGCATCATCGTCAACGTCACGCCGCTGGAACCCGAGTGGGAAGGGCACGTGACGCTCGAGTTCTCGAACACGACGCCGCTGCCGGCGAAGATCTACGCGGGTGAAGGCTGCGCGCAGGTGATCTTCATGGAGTCCGACGAGGTCTGCGAGACATCGTATCGCGACCGCGGCGGGAAGTATCAGGGCCAGACCGGAGTCACCCTGCCGCGGACCTGAGGACGGCGCCCGGCGGCTGGTGCGCATCGCGACGAGACCGCGCGGGGGCGCGCCGCCGCCCCCGCCGTGTCGCCCCCGCGGTTGCGTGTCCGGAGGGAGTCCGCTATATTTTTCGCATGATTACGCGCGAAAGCCGCTGCGGCGGCCGGTATCCCGATTCTCTCCAGGCGGCCGCCACCCGGCCGCTCGGCGGCCTGCGCCTGCTCGCGGCGCTGGGCCCGCTACTGCGCCCCGCGCGCTGACACCCCTTCCCCCCTACCACCGTCGAAGTCCCTTGCCTCCCGCCACGAGCGGGCCGGGCGAGACAGGAGCATTCAAATGGCCGACAAGCTGATCATTTTCGACACCACCTTGCGCGACGGCGAGCAGAGTCCCGGCGCTTCGATGACCCGCGAGGAGAAATTGCGCATCGCCAAGCAGCTCGAGCGGCTGCGGGTCGACGTCATCGAGGCGGGCTTCGCTGCGTCTTCCAACGGCGACTTCGAGGCGGTGCGCGCGATCGCCGACGCGATCAAGGACTCGACGGTGTGTTCGCTTGCGCGCGCCAACGACCGCGATATCGCGCGCGCGGCCGAAGCGCTGAAGGGCGCCAGGTCGATGCGCATCCACACCTTCATGGCGACCTCCGCGCTGCACATGGAGAAGAAGCTGCGGATGACGCCCGAGCAGGTCCACGATCAGATCCGGATCGCGGTCCGGTTCGCGCGCAAGTTCACCGACAACATCGAGTTCTCGCCGGAGGACGCAAGCCGCTCCGATCCCGATTTCCTGTGCCGGGTGCTGGAGGCCGCGATTGCCGAGGGCGCGACGACGATCAACATCCCCGACACGGTCGGCTACGCGGTGCCCGAGCTGTTCGGCGAGCAGATCCGGCGGCTGCGCGAGCGCATCCCGAACTCGGCCAACGCGATCTGGTCGGTGCACTGCCACAACGACCTCGGCATGGCGGTCGCGAATTCGCTGGCAGCGGTGAAGATCGGCGGCGCGCGGCAGGTCGAGTGCACCGTCAACGGACTGGGCGAACGGGCCGGGAACACGTCGCTGGAAGAGGTCGTGATGGCGGTCAGGACGCGGCGCGACTACTTCGACCTCGAAACGGGGATCGACACGACGCAGATCGTGCCGGCCTCCAAGCTCGTCTCCAGCATCACCGGCTTCCCGGTGCAGCCGAACAAGGCGGTGGTGGGCGCCAACGCGTTTGCGCACGCCTCGGGCATCCACCAGGACGGCGTCCTCAAGCAGCGCGACACCTACGAGATCATGCGCGCCGAGGACGTGGGCTGGACCGCGAACAAGATCGTCCTCGGCAAGCTGTCGGGGCGCAACGCGTTCAAGCAGCGCCTGCACGAGCTCGGCATCCAGCTCGACTCCGAGCAGGAGGTCAACGCCGCGTTCCAGCGCTTCAAGGACCTGGCGGATCGCAAGTCCGACATCTTCGACGAGGACATCCACGCGCTGGTGTCGGACCAGGCGGTCCATCACGAGCCCGACGAGCGCTATCAGCTGGTGTCGATGGCGCAATCGTCCGAGACCGGCGAGCGTCCGCATGCGCGGGTGACTTTGACCATCGACGGCCGCGAGGAGACCAGCGACTCGGACGGCAACGGCCCGGTCGACGCGACGTTCAAGGCGATCGAGGCCCGGGCTGCGAGCGGCGCCGAACTGATGCTGGATTCGGTCAACGCGATCACGACCGGCACCGAGTCGCAGGGCGAGGTCACGGTGCGGCTGGCGAAGGCGGGCCGGGTGGTCAACGGCATCGGTGCCGATCCCGACATCGTCGTCGCTTCGGCCAAGGCCTACCTGAGCGCACTGAATCGACTGCAGTCGAAAGGGGAGCGAGTGAACCCCCAGGCCGAGGGGGTGTGATGCGCTTGTCCCGACGCATTGCCGGGGTGCTGAACCTGCGTGGGCGGGCAGCGGCGGCGCTCGGCGCCGTCGCGCTCTGCGCGACCGGACTGTTGGCGGCACTGCCGGCGGCGCCGGCAGCGGCGCAGGCCCCCGAGCCGATCCGTCTCGCCGTCATCGAGGGCTTCTCGGGGCCGTTCGCCAATGCCGGCGACTCGGTGTGGCGCAACCTGCTGTTCGCCGTCGAGCGCGTGAACGCGCGCGGCGGCGTGCGCGTCGGCGAGGTCCGGCGCCCGCTCGCGATCGAGCGCTTCGACAGCCAGGGCCAGGTCGAGGAGGCGATCGCGATGCTGCGCCGGGCGACCGACCAGCGCATTCCGTTCGTGCTGCAAGGGAACAGTTCGGCGGTGGCGGCGGCGCTGGCCGACGCGGTCGCTGCGCACAACGAGCGCGTGCCGGCCAACCGGGTGCTGTTCCTGAACTACTCGGCGGTCGATCCCGGGCTCACCAACGAGCGCTGCAGCTTCTGGCACTTCCGCTTCGACGCCCATGCCGGCATGCGGATGGGGGCCCTGGTCGACGCGCTGGCGCAGAACCGCGCGGTGCGGCGCGTCTACCTGATCAACCAGGACTACAGCTTCGGCCGCCAGGTCGCGAGCCTGGCGCGCCAGGCGATCGCGGCGGCGCGGCCCGACATCGAGATCGTCGGCGACGAGTTGCACCCGCTCGGCCGCATCAAGGATTTCGTGCCCTACGCGGCCAAGATCAAGGCCGCCGGGGCGGATACCGTCGTCACCGGCAACTGGGGCAACGACCTCACGTTCCTGGTGCGCGGCGCGCGCGAAATCGGGCTGGCGGCGAACTTCTACACCTTCTACGGCAACGGACTGGGCGCGCCGGCGGCCATCGGCGAGGCAGGGGTCGACCGGGTGCGGGCGGTTGCCGAATGGCACCCGAACGCCGGCGTCGACGCGGCGCAGCGGATCTACGAGACCTTTCGCGAGCGCATGCGCGATCCGCGCGACGACTACTTCAACATGCGCCACGTCGTGATGATCGAGATGCTGGCGGCGGCGGTCGAGGCCGCCGGCGCGACCGACGCGGTGGCAGTGGCAAGGAGGCTCGAGGGGCGGTCGCACCGCGGCGCCCCGTACGAGGCGACGATGCGGGCCGAGGACCACCAGTTGCTGACACCGTTGTATGTGTCGGTGATGCAGCGGGCCGGGCCCGCCGCGGGGCCGGCGGGGTTGCGCTTCGACCTCGAGGGCAGCGGGCTGGGTTTCCGCACCGAGCGCTTCGTCGACCTGCGCGCGGCGCCCCCGGCGCACGCCTGCGCCATGAAGCGGCCCGGCGGCTGACCGACATGCTGGTATAATTCCGCGGTTTCGCGTTCCGGTCGCCGACCGGGGCGCGAACAGGCACGGCATCGCAGCCCGGCGATGCCGCAAGTGGAAGTCACTGCACGGGGGAACTCATGGCTGTCGCCAACACCGACAAGGCGAAGATCGTCGCCGACTACCAGCGCAGCGCCAACGACACGGGCTCGCCCGAAGTCCAGGTCGCGCTGCTCACCGCACGGATCACCGACCTGACGGGTCACTTCAAGACGCACGCGAAGGATCACCACTCGCGCCGCGGCCTGCTGAAGATGGTCAGCAGGCGCCGCAAGTTGCTCGACTACCTGAAGTCGACGAACCCGTCGAGCTACAAGGCGCTGATCGAACGACTCGGTCTGCGCGGTTGAAGAGACGGCCCCGGAACCCGCAAGCGAACCTTGCGGGTTTCTTGTTTTCGGGTCGCCGTTGAGAGGCGAACCGCGCCGCCGGACTGTTCGCGCGGGCAATGTCGAAAGGAATCGAAGTGTTCGAAATCGCAAAGAAGACCTTCCAGTGGGGAGGCAACACCGTCACCCTCGAAACGGGCGAGATCGCCCGCCAGGCGTCGGGATCCGTCGTCGTCAGCATGGACGACACGGTCGTGCTCGCCACCGTGGTGGCCGCGCGCAACCCGAAGCCCGGCCAGGACTTCTTCCCGCTCACCGTCGACTACGTCGAGAAGTTCTACGCGGCCGGGCGCATTCCCGGCGGCTTCTTCAAGCGTGAAGGTCGGCCGACCGAGCGCGAGATCCTGATCTGCCGCCTGATCGACCGTCCGATCCGGCCGCTGTTCCCCGAGGGCTTCTACAACGAAGTCCAGATCATCGTGCAGGTGATGTCCAGCAACCCGGAGGTCGACAGCGACATCCCGGCGATGCTCGGCGCCTCGGCGGCGCTCGCGCTGTCGGGCATCCCGTTCGACGGCCCGATCGGCGCGGCGCGCGTGGGCTACATCGACGGTCAGTACGTGCTGAACCCGAGCGCCACGCAGATGGAGGGCTCGCGGCTCGACCTGGTCGTCGCCGGCACCGACGCGGCGGTACTGATGGTGGAGTCCGAAGCGCACGAGCTGCCCGAGGACGCGATGCTCGGCGCGGTCGTCTACGGCCACGAGCAGATGCAGGTCGCGATCAAGGCGATCGACGAGCTGGTCGAGATGGCCGGCAAGCCGGCGTGGGACTGGAAGGCGCCGGCGAAGAACGAAGGCCTGATCGCGCGCGTGAACGAGCTGGCCGAGGCCGACATGCGCGCCGCCTACGCGCTGCGCAACAAGCAGCAGCGCATGACGCGCATCGGCGAGATCGAGAAGACCGCCGTCGCGAAGATCGTCGAGGAAGCCGCCGCGCAGGGCCAGCCTGCGCCGGACGGCAACGCGCTCGGCAACGTGCTGTTCGACCTGCAGTCCCGCATCGTGCGCAGCCAGATCCTGGCGGGCGAACCTCGCATCGACGGCCGCGACACGCGCACGGTGCGGCCGATCGCGATCCGCACCAGCGTGATGCCGCGCGCGCACGGTTCGGCGCTCTTCACCCGCGGCGAGACGCAGGCGATCGTGGTTGCCACGCTGGGCACGTCGCGCGACGAGCAGATCATCGACGCGATCACGGGCGAGTACCGCGAGCGCTTCATGTTCAACTACAACTTCCCGCCCTTCGCCACCGGCGAAACCGGGCGCTTCGGCTCGCCGAAGCGGCGCGAGGTCGGCCACGGCAACCTCGCCAAGCGCGCGATCCGCCCGCTGCTGCCCGGGGCCGAGGAATTCGCCTACTCGCTGCGCGTGGTCTCCGAGATCACCGAATCGAACGGCTCGTCGTCGATGGCGTCGGTGTGCGGCGGCTGCCTGGCGCTGATGGATGCCGGCGTGCCGGTGAAGGCGCACGTCGCCGGGGTCGCGATGGGCCTGATCAAGGAAGGCGGGCGCTTCGCCGTGCTCACCGACATCCTCGGCGACGAGGATCACCTCGGTGACATGGACTTCAAGGTGGCTGGCACCACCACCGGCATCACCGCGCTGCAGATGGACATCAAGATCCAGGGGATCACGAAGGAGATCATGCAGGTCGCGCTCGCGCAGGCGCGCGAAGGCCGCATGCACATCCTGGGGCTGATGCAGTCCGCGATCGGCGGCGCGCGCGAGGAGCTGTCGGACTTCGCGCCGCGCATGTACACGATGAAGATCAATCCGGAACGGATCCGTGACGTGATCGGCAAGGGCGGCGCGACGATTCGCCAGATCACCGAGTCCACCGGAACGCAGATCGACATCAAGGACGATGGTTCGATCACGATCGCCGCGGTCGACGGCGCCGCCGCCAAGCGCGCGCAGAAGATCATCGAGGACCTCACCGCCGAGGTCGAGATCGGCCGGATCTACGAGGGCACGGTGCTCAAGATCCTCGACTTCGGCGCGATCGTCCAGGTGATGCCGGGTCGCGACGGGCTGCTGCACGTCTCGCAGATCGCCAACGAGCGCGTCAACCAGGTCTCCGACTACCTGAAGGAAGGCCAGGTCGTGCGCGTCAAGGTGATCGAGGCCGACGACAAGGGCCGCCTGCGCCTGTCGATGAAGGCCGTTTCGCCCGAAGAAGCCGCGCCGCAGTGACGCGCGCCGGCGGGGCGCTCAGGGGAAATCCCAGCGCCCCGTCGCTTCGTCGACGACGGCCCGTCCCTCGTCGCGCAACTTCAGCAGGTGCGCGGTGAGGGAGCGCAGCGCCACCGGGTGCAGCAGCGGGTCGACGTCGTCGTAGGCCCGCACCACCAGTTCCCCGAGCGTCCCCCCGCCGAGGCGCTCCAGCGCGCCGACGACCTTGGCCTCGCGCGCCATCCGGTGTGCGATCAGGCGCGCGATCTCGGTCTTGCCGCGCGACATCGCGTAGCCGTGCGCCGGGAGGATGAATTCGAAGGGCTCCGCCGCGAGGCGTTCGAGCGAAGCCACGTACGCGCGCATGTCGCCGTCCGGCGGGTCGATCACCGTCGTCGAGCCGCACAGTACGTGGTCGCCCGAAAAGAGCAGCCCGTCTTCCTCGAGCAGCAGGCACACGTGGTGCCCGGCGTGTCCGGGCGTGTGCAGCACGCGCAGCGTCGAATCTGCGGCCCGCAGGCGGGCGCCGTCCTCGAGCGTGACGTCGGGGCGAAAGGTCCACGCGGGATCGAAATCGGGGCCGCTCGGGCGCCCGAGGATCGGCGCGCCGGTCAGGCGTTGCAGCGGCGCGGCGCCCGGCGCATGGTCGGGGTGCGCGTGCGTGCAGACGATCGCTTTGAGACCGTCGCCGACGAACGCCGCCAGGCGCGCGACGTGCGCGGCGTCGTCCGGGCCGGGATCGATCACGATCCAGTCGCCGGGTTCGCCGATCGCATACGAGTTCGTGCCGGGGCCGGTCATGCGGCCGGGGTTCGGCGCCGTCAGGCGGTGCACGTGGCGCAGCAGCGGCACCACGCTTTCGTACTGCCAGTCGACCGAGTGGCGCACGCCGCCCCGGGGTGCGACGAGCTCGAGCTCGCCGTAGGGCAGCTCGTCTTCGCCGAAGCGGGCGATCTTGCCGTCCGACCATCCGGCGCGAGGGCACGATGCGCGCGTGCGAGGCTGCGCGCGCGAGTGCTGCAGGATCTCGTCGACGCTGCGGAAGCCTGCCAGCTCGCGCAGCGTTCTCACGGTCGGGAACATCATCCTGAAGGAGCCGCTCGCATGCTGCGCCAGGCCTTGCGCCGGGTTGACCCACGTCGGCGCGAACTGCTCGTCCTCGTCGGCCACCGGCTCCTGGCCCTCGGGCATGCGCGCGACGAAGAAGTGCGTGTCGAAGCGCTTCGGGATGTCGCGGTCGGTGATCCAGCGGCTGAGCCAGTGAAGCTCGTCGAGAGCAAGCCGCAGGCCGTGGTCGGCGACCTGCGCGAACAGGTCCGCCTCGCGCCCTCGATCGAGGCGGCGCGCGAGCGCCGCGACCGCGGCGGCGCCGCCGGCGCCGTGCGCGAGCAGGATTCCCAGCTCCTCGAAGGCCTCGCGCACGGCCGCCGTAGCGTGCGTGAGCAACTCGCTGCCGAGGTCGTCGCGGATGCGCGTCGCGTCGCGCGCCCGCGTCGACGCGTCGCGCGCGGCGACGGTGCCGCCGGGGAAGACGTAGGCGCCCGGCGCGAAGCTTGCGTTCGGCGAGCGCCGCGTCATCAGCACTTGCGGGCCTTCGCCGGTGTCACGCAGCAGCAGCAGCGTGGCCGCCGGCCGCGCGGGGGCCGGTTCGATGCCGTCCTGGAGCAGCTTTTCGGAGCGGACGCGCGTGCTCACGCGGTGTGTCTCGTGAACGGGTTCAGTGCGCGCCGCCGTGGCGGCCCGCCCCCGCGGTGAAGCGCGCCGGGCCTTCGCTCGCCTCGGGCGACGCGAGCGTGCTCATGCCGAGCGCGAACTCGTTGGCGAGCGCGGCCTCGAGGTCGAGGCCCGACTGCTCGTAGACGGAGCGCCGGTCGTTGCGCAGGCAGGTCTGGGGCAGCGCGGCGAGCTCGTGGGCGAGGGCGACGGCCGCCGAGCGTGCGGTTCCCGCAGGCACCACGCGGTTGGCGAGCCCGATCCGCTCGGCTTCGTGCGCGTCGACGGGTCGGCCCGTGAGAATCAGGTCGAGCGCGCGCGACATGCCGACGATGCGCGGCAGGCGCACGGTGCCGCCGTCGATCAGCGGCACGCCGAATCGGCGGCAGAACACGCCCAGCGTGGCCGTCTCCTCGACGACGCGCAGGTCGCACCACAGCGCGAGTTCGAGGCCACCCGCAACCGCGTAACCGGAGATCGCCGCGATGACCGGCTTGGACAGCAGCATGCGGCTCGGGCCCATCGGGCCGTCGCCATCGGGCTCGAGCCGGTTGAGGCGCTCGCCGGTCGCAAAGGCCTTGAGGTCGGCGCCGCCGCAGAAATGGCCGTGATCGCCGTGAAACACCGCGACGCTGCTCGCGGGGTCGGCGTCGAATGCGCGGAATGCGGCTGCGAGCGCCTCGGCGGTCGGGCGATCGACCGCGTTGCGCGCCTGTGGCCGCGACAGCGTCACGATCGTCACGGCGCCGTCGCGCTCGACGCGCACGGGCTCGCTCGCGGTGCTTCCCGTTGTCGTTTCCGTCACGATCTTCCTCCTTGCGGCAAGGGGAGGCCCTGTTCCGCGTGCCGCTGCAGCAGCGCCGGCACGGCGAAGCGCTCGCCGTAGCGCTCGGCGAGCTGCGCTGCCCGCGCGACGAAGTCGCGCACCCCGACGTGGTTGACGAACTGCGCCGTTCCGCCAGTCCAGGCAGGAAAGCCCCAGCCGAGGATCGAGCCCACGTTCGCGTCGCGCGTGGACTCGAGCACGCCTTCCTCGAGACAGCGCACGGTCTCGATTGCCTGCGCGTAGAGCAGCCGGTCGCGGATGTCCTCCAGCGGAATCGGGCGGCCGCCGCGCTCGAACACGCTCAGCCCCGGCCACAGCGTCTTCGCCGAGCCTTCCGGATAGTCGTAGAAGCCGCCCCCGTAGGCCCGCCCCATCCGCCTGAAGCCGTGCGCCATCTTCTCGAGCACGTAGACGGCTGGCTCGGGGACGCGCCGGCTGCGCACCTTCGCCGCCGTTGCGCGCGCCGCCGGTTGCGTGGGGGGCGCGTGCCCGCATCCGGGGCCGTGCGCGTGGCCGTGCGCGTGGTGATGCTCGTGGTGATGCTCGTGGTGATGCTCGTGCGAGTGGTCGTGAGGGTGCCCGTGACCGCACGCGTGCGGATGCCCGTGCGCTGCGCCGTCGCCGTGCCGCTCTCGCTCCAGATCGGCCAGCTCCTGATGCAACACGTCGTCCGCCAGCTTCAGCGACACCTCGTCGAGGACCGCGAGCGGGCCGACCGGCATTCCGATCTGCCAGCCGACGTTCTCCACCGTCGCTGCCGGCACGCCTTCGCCGAGCAGCGCCATGCCTTCGTTGACGTAGGTGCCGAATACCCGGCTGGTGTAGAACCCGCGCGCGTCGTTGACCACGATCGGCGTCTTGCCGATCTGCAACACGAAGTCGTACGCCTGGGCGATTGTCTCGGGCGAGGTCTCCTTGCCGCGGATGATCTCGACCAGCCGCATCCGGTCGACCGGCGAAAAGAAATGCAGACCCACGAAGCGGTCGCGACGCGCCGACGCGTGCGCGAGACTCGTGATCGGCAGCGTCGAGGTGTTCGACGCGACGGTCGCCTGCGCCCCGACCGCGCTCTCGACTGCGCGCGTGACCTGCGCCTTCAGTTCCCGGTCCTCGAACACGGCCTCGATGACCAGGTCGCACCCCGCGAGGGCGGACACGTCGTCGGCCGGCGTGATTGCCGCCAACACGCGCTCCGCGTCTGCGGCCGACATGCGTCCCCTGGCGACTCGCTCGCCCAGCAAGCGCGCCGAATACGCCTTGCCGCGCTCGGCGCGCTCGAGGTCGACGTCTTCGAGGATGCACGGGATGCCCCGGCTGGCGCAGGCCCATGCGATGCCCGATCCCATCATTCCGGCGCCCACCACCCCGACACGGCCCGCCTTCCAGCGTGCCGGCCCGGCCGGGCGGCTCTTGCCGGACTCGACCTCGTTCAACTGGAAGAACAGGGTGCCGATCAGGTTCTTGGCGACCTGTCCGGACACCAGCCGGGTCAGGTGGCGTGACTCGACGCGCATTGCCGTGTCGAAGTCGACCTGCGTGCTTTCGACTGCGGCCGCGAGGATCGCCTCCGGCGCCGGGTAGTTGCCGCGCGTCTGCAGGTGCAGCATTGCCGGCGCCACCGGCAGCAGCGCGGCCACGGCGGGGTTGGCGGGCGTCCCGCCCGGGATCCGGTGCTTCGGATCGTCCCATGGCTGGCGTGCGTCCGGATGCGCAGCAATCCATGCGCGCGCGCGCGCGAGCAACTCGTCACTGTCGCGTGCGAGGCCGTCGATCAGGCCCAGCTCGAGCGCTTGCGCAGGCGGGATGCGCTTGCCCTCGCTCAGAAGCGGCAGCGCCTTCTGCAGTCCGAGCAGCCTCACGGTCTTGACCACCCCGCCGGCGCCGGGCAAGACCCCGAGGGTGACCTCCGGAAACCCGATCTCGATCGCCGGATCGTCGAGACAGACCCGCGCGTGACAGGCGAGTGCGAGCTCGAAACCGCCGCCGAGCGCGCTGCCGTTGATCGCGGCCACCACCGGCCGGCCCAGCTGCTCGAGGTGACGCAGGCAGGCCTTCATCGACTGCACCTGGTCGAAGAACGCCCCCGCGTCCTCGGGGCCGACGGCGATCAGCGAGCGCAGGTCGCCGCCGGCGAAGAACGTGCGCTTGGCCGACGTCAGGATCACGCCGTGGATCCGGGCCCGATCCGCCTCGAGCCGGTCGACGCACGCCCGCAGGTCCGCCTGGAAGGCGGCGTTCATCGTGTTGACCGGCCGGTCGGGGTCGTCGAGGACGAGAGTGGCGACGCCGTCGGCGCCGATCTCGTAGCGGATGGTGGACATGCGATCTCCGGAGCCCGGTGGATCGGGCAGCTTCGCCCAATCATAACCGCGGCAGCCCGGCCTCCGGCCGGCTCCGCACTACGGAGAGAAATCTACAGCGCCAGCGCGGTCCGCCGTGACTTGGCGCGCGAGTCGAGCGCGCGCGCGAGGATCATCTCGGAGGTGGCCTTGTCGCGCACCAGGTCCAGGCCATGGGTCGCCGGCAGCAGCAGCTCGCGGTCGATCGGCCGGCACAGGCCGTAGCCCTGCGCGAAGTCGACCTTGAGGTCGATCAGCGCCTTCACGGTGTCGATGTTCTCGGCCCACTCGGCGACGCAACCCATGCCGAGTTCGTGCGCCAGCTCGACGATCGCTCGCGTGATCGCGAAGTTGGCCGAATCCAGGTTGACATCGCGGATGAAGCCGCCGTCGATCTTGACCAGGTCGCCGGGGATGTCCTTGAGGTAGCTGAACGACGTGTATCCAGCGCCGAAGTCGTCGAGTGCAACCATGGCGCCATAGGACTTGACGTGGTCGACGAAGCGCTGCGTGGTCTTGAGGTCGTAGAGGGCCACGCTCTCGGTGATCTCGAAACAGATTTTTCGCGTCGATTCGGGGAACGAGCGGATCAGTGCGATCGTGTCCTGCAGGAAGCGTTCGTCGTTGAGCGATGCACCGCTCAGGTTCAAGGTGCAGAAGTCGACGTTGTCGCGGTGCGCCGGCTGCGAGTCGAGCCACTCGAGCGTGCTGCGCAGCACCCAGCGGTCGATCTGCGTCATCAGTCCGTTGCGCTCGGCCGCCGGGATGAAGCGCGACGGCGGCAGCACCTGGCCGTCGTTGTCGCGCATCCGGATCAGCACCTCGTACGACAGGCTGGCATCCGGCGTGCGCAGCGACACGATCGGCTGCAGTTGGGTGAAGAAGTTCTCGACCGGCAGCCTTTCCTTCATGCCGGCGACCAGCTTGATCTCGTCCAGATAGTTGAGCAGCTCGCTGCTGCTCGAATCGTAGGCGACCACCGAACTGCCGCCAGCGGCCTTCGCCTCGGAGCAGGCGCGGTCGCTCGCGGTCAGCGCGTCCGCCGGGCGCATGTTGTCGAGGACGCGGATGACCCCGATGCTCGCCGCGACGTTGAACACCTTGTCCTGGTACTGGTAGGGGCGCTCGCTCAGGTCGACGCGTAGCCGCTCGCACAGCGACCTTGCCTCGTCCAGAGAGACACCGTCGATGATGACGACGAACTCGTCGCCCCCGACTCGCGCGGTCACGTTCGGCGGCTGGATCACTTCGCGCATCCGCGTGGCGAGTTGCCGGAGGATCTGGTCGCCGGCCGCATGCCCGAACAGGTCGTTCACGAGCTTGAAGCGGTCGAGATCGACATAGGCGAGGCACACCGGCCGATCCCCCGAGGATCCGATCGCCTTCTGCAGGTGCATCTCGAACCCGCGCCGGTTCAACAGCCCGGTCAGCGAATCGTGGTCGACGAGGAACTTCAGTTGTCCGACGGCCTCCTTGCGCGCCGTGATCTCCTCGACCCATCCCTCGAAGCGCCCGGTCTTGCGGACCGCCCGGATGTGGAGCCAGCGCCGCTTTGCACCGCTGCGCTCGACACAGATCTCGGTGTCCATCATGCGCCCGTCGGCCGTCTGGTCCTGAACCGCTCGCAAAGCGTCGAGGCTGGTCAGGTCGACGAGGTTGCGCCCGGAAAGAGACCTCCCGCGCGCCTGCGGAGCGAACATCTCGCCGAACGTCGGGTTGTGCTCGATGATCGTGCCGTCATGCCGCGCTGAAAAGATCCCGACCGGCATCGCGTTGTAGTTCTCGCGGAAGCGCTGCAGGGCGTTTACGGCGCTGGTTTGGGCGGTGATTCTGGCCTGCTTCTCAGCACTCATTCGCTGAGCGAGGGTGATGCCCAACATCAGCGCCGACCCGATTGCGGTCAGTTGGCTATTCGCAATCTCGAGAAATTCCCGGCTCAGACCGACCGAAAAGGCAATCTGAGCCAAGGATCCAGCGAGGGTAATGAGCCATGAACCGATGTACCAGCCCAGCGCGCGAGACGGCGCCCGCAGCGAAAGAAGTGTCAAGACCGCCAGTACAACGACAATAGTTGCTCCGCTGAGGCCCCACAACAACTTGATGGATTGGTTGGTCTGAAGCAGCAGTGCCGGCACGAACATTGCGACCGTCGCGACCTGAAGAGCGGTGATTGGTTTGAGAGCCTTGCACGTTTGAAGTTCGTGCTGGAACAGTTCCCTGAACAGCGCCAAGGAGATGACGCTGTGAGCGATATATGTGAGCCGCAGGAAGAGCTGCAGCGGCTCCCCGGTGATAGGTATCTGAAGCCAATACAGATCCCAGTTACCGTTGTAAGCTGCAATTCGAAGGCTGGTAACTAGCCATGCAGAGTAGAGAAAGAATGTTCGATCGCGAATGAACAGCGCGACAACGAGACTGAAGAACGCAACCATCAGCAGGGCGCCGATGAGCATCCCACCCGTGCGTTCAAAAGCGAAGTCCTGCCTCGCGAGTTGCGGACCGTCCAGCAGGGAAACTTGGACCCTGTTGATCGCGATGGGTTCGACGCGTCCGATGATCCTGAGCGCGGTTGGCGCGGACGCCGGCAAGGAGACAGCGACGCCATTTCGAATCGATGACCAATCGAGGCGCGACGCTATGACGTTCGAGTCTGTGTCAACGGCCCAGAAGACGGCATTGCGCGCCCGAAGAGACTCCAGTGACAGCAGCCTGCCCTTGAGTTCCTTCTGCCCGGTCAGATCGATCTGAATCCACACCGTGCGGAACCTCAGGCTGCCCCCTTTCTCAAGAGGTATTGCGGCCTTAGCGCGGAATTTCGACGCGGCTCCGATGATGTCGAGGCGATTTTCGGGGTCGGGCAATAGCGCTCCGACCTCGTCCGCGAGATATGCCGAGCCTTCGGAACGAGTTCCGACATAGGCAATCGCAGCGATGGCCAAGACGAGCATGGCTATCGATGCAGCGAGGCTGACGCGGGACAAGACGAGTTCGGTCCACGCAGCTACGCGGCATCGGCGGAGTTTGATTTTCGAGGCTATCGAGATCATTGGCGTGATCTCCCCTGGGAATGCCCAAGGGATAGCCTGAAGGTACCTGTTGCTGAATTGGCCCGGGTTGCCTGTCAGACAGGCGGCGCCAGCGCGGGCGCGGGCGGTATTGCCTCCGAGAGACGCCTCAAGTCGTCTGAGGCAGCGACGATCCGCTAAACGGCCATGATCTGCGTCGAATCCGGCCAGCGTTTGTCAATTGTGATTTGATGAGGACGCGCTCCCCGAGGGGTAGACCAGACGCTGCTCACAGATGCGAAGATTTCAATATCGGGATGGATCTTGCGCACCATGAATTCGTAAAGAGGATGCGCCCCAGCGCGCCACTTCTGCTCGGCCTCCAGGACGTCGAAGCATAGTGGGCGTACATCGAGTTCGCCAAAATCGGCGGGACGCCTTAGCCGTTCCCCTTCTGGAAGCAGATCTTGGAAGCCCAAGCGAGTCAGATCCCGATCCACAGGGTCGCGGGCAACAGCGAGAATCCAAGAGATCTGCGTTGCCAGACAGTACCGATAGAGTGCTTTGAACAATGCGAGCTTCACTGAGGATCCGTTAGGGCCGCTTGCTACAGCCAATCTCGTCACGTAGGCGATCCCGGCGCCCTTCAGCGCATCCGGAAGTTCCAGTTCCCGTTCCAAGTACGTCGGTGCGTCAAAGTTCGTGTGGATGCGCAGCGTGCCCACAGCCTCGCCTGTGATTTTCGATTCTCCAAGCAGAATCAGTGAGCGGCGCTCTTTGTCTTCGCGCTCCGCGACGCGGAGGGCATCTGCGAATTCCGGCGTGTGGCGGCCATACGCATCAGCCCGAACCTTCACGGCCTTCATCAACTGTTCTTCCGTTCTCACCACCCTAACGCGAATGGGCAGAACCTCGCCGGGGCGCACGTAGTGTGGGCCCCCCGCATTCTGAACAGCCGTACTTGATGCGCTCATGTTTGTATCAACTCGGTTCGATCTGGCTGGGCGCCGGACGCTAAGGGGATGCGTCATTCCCGGCGTACGGTCGGCCCGGCACCGCAGAAACAACCATCCCAGCTACACCCGCCGCCGGTCATCCGTAGGGGCTACGCCATTCGTCTATGTAGGCTACCGGCGATCCGCATATGCTTCAAGAGGTAGAGGCAAGCTTCTCCAAGGAAGCCGAGCCCTCCTCAAACCTGAATCCTGATGCTCGGTAGTCGTTGGAGGTTGCGACGTGGATCCCGGGACGCGCAAGAGAAGTCGAGCTGCTATACCCAAGCACTTTTGCGACGATGGCATCAGTGATCATCTCCCGGGAGGGTCGCGAGGCTCGCGACCGCGGAAGTCCCCGTCAGTCGGCAATAACGTCCGCCTGTGGGAGTCTCTGAGAACTCCACGGCCATTCGATGACTCAGATACGGAGGACGTCTTCCTTCGGGAATTCCGCGAATCCGGATTGCGCTTGGCCAAGATTGCCTTTGTGGTGGCCGCCATCATGGCGCTTTCGTTTTGGTTTGCGCTCTCGGTCGCACCGAATGCATCGCAGGCCTCGATGCTACGCCAAGCAGCACGGATTGTTCTGTTTGTCCTCCTAGCAGCGGCTGCAATCAACCTTCAATTCAGAGAGCGGGAGGCGCTGAAGTCGTTCCGGGTCAGTGTCGGCGCGCCCATGGCGGTGGCGTGCTTCATCGTTGGTCTAATGGGTCTGGTCCCGCTCGACAGTGGGGAATTGGCTGTCAATCGGTTTTCTGTAGCGATGGCTCTGGCATGCTGGCTCTGCTACGGCTTTACGCGCTTGCCTTCTTGGATGGTGGCATTGATTTGTGTGCCAGCGTCACTCTTTACCCTCATTGGGGCCTCGGCGCAGGGCGACGACCACATTCTCGCGCTCGGTATCTACTTGGGGCTCGCAAACCTCATCGGCTGGATCATGTCCGTCGAGATCGAGCGGCGCGAGCGGGCGTTGTTCTGGAGCACCCGTCAGCTCACCGAAGCGACGGATGCGCTCGAGTTGATGGCACGCAATGCCTCCGAGGCGAACTCGGCGCGGTCGCGGGTGCTGGCTGCGGTCAGCCATGACCTGAGGCAGCCCTTGGCGAGTCTTTCGCTCTATGCGCAACTGTTGCGTTCGAGCAACGAAGACCCAGGGGCAGGTGGCCCGGCGACGACG
>JANJTK010000125.1 GCA_024711155.1 Burkholderiaceae bacterium | reverse complement strand
GCGGCCGGGGCGGCCGCCGAGGTCGCGGCCGAAGCGGGGTCAGTGCGCCGCCAGGTGCGCGAGCGGCAGTTCGGTGGTGCGCTTGATCTCCTGCAGCACCACGCTCGACTCGACGCTGCGCACGCCGGGCAGCCGCATCAGCCGGTGCATCATGAACTGCGCGAAGGCCTCGAGGTCGGCGGCGACGATCCGCAGCTGGTAGTCGTACGGACCGGTCACCGAGTAGCACTCGAGCACTTCGGGCATCGTGGCGACCGCGCGGTCGAAGGCTTCGTTGTGCGCTTCGCCGTGGCGCTCGAGCGAGACGCGCGTGAAGGCGGTGACGGTGAGCCCGACCCTGGGAGCGCGCAGCAGCGTCACGCAGCGGTCGATCAACCCGGCTTCCTCGAGCCGCTGGATGCGGCGGCTCACCTGCGACGCCGACAGGTGCACCCGTTCGCCGAGCGCGGGATTGGTGGCCCGGCCGTCGCGCTGGAGCGCGGCGAGCAGCTGGATGTCGATGCGGTCGAGTTCGAGCACGGTTCACGCCTGTTTGTCGACAAGAATACACGGATCGTGCGCGCAAAAGGCGAAGTAGCGGCGAGATCGCGCGAATCGTGCGGACGATCGAGCCTAGCATTGCGCGAAGAACTGCCTCGCGCGGCGCCGAGCCGTGTCCCCCCATGAATGCGCCCGACCGCCTGTTCGTCCCTCCCGCGCCGCTACGCCGCGACTACCGGCTGGAGGACAGCCTCGCGGCAACCTCGGGGCCGATCTTCCTGACCGGCACGCAGGCGCTGGTGCGCCTGCCGCTGATGCAGCGCGCGCTCGACGGGGCGCGCGGGCTCGACACGGCCGGTTTCATCAGCGGCTACCGCGGCTCGCCGCTCGGAGGCTACGACCAGCAGCTGTGGCGCGCGCGCGATCGGCTCGACGCGGCCCGCGTGCGCTTCCTGCCGGCGATCAACGAGGAACTCGCGGCGACCGCGGTGCTGGGGTCGCAGCAGGTCGAGAGCGATCCGCAGCGCAGGGTCGCGGCGGCGTTCGGGCTCTGGTACGGCAAGGGGCCGGGCGTCGACCGCGCGGCCGACGCGCTCAAGCACGGGCACGCGCGCGGCGCGTCGCCCGCCGGCGGCGTGCTGGTGGTAGCCGGCGACGACCACGGCTGCGTGTCGTCGTCGATGGCGCACCAGAGCGACTTCACGATGATCTCGTGGCGCATGCCGGTGCTCAGCCCGGCCAGCGTCGCCGAACTGATCGAGTTCGGGCTCTACGGATGGGCGCTGTCGCGCCACTCGGGCGCATGGGTGGGCCTGAAGGCGATCTCCGAGGTGGTCGAGAGCGGCGCCACGGTCGACCTCGACGCGCTGCGCGCCGACTGGGGCGCGGTCGGCGACGCGCGACGCGCGGCCGGGCTGCACCTGCGCCCCGACGACGTGCCGAGCCTCGAGATCGAGGCGCGCATGGCGCGGCGGCTCGACGCGGTGCGCGAGTTTGCGCGCGAGCACTCGATCGACCGCACGATCTGTGCGCCGCGCGACGCGCAGCTCGGCATCGTCACCTGCGGCAAGGCGCACCTCGACGTGCTCGAGGCGCTGCGTCGCATCGACCTGGCGCCGGACGACCTCGAGCGCGCGGGCATCCGCTTCTACAAGGTGGGACTCGCGTACCCGCTCGAACCGACGCGGATGCTCGCGTTCGCGCTCGGGCTCGACGAGGTGCTGGTGGTCGAGGAGAAGGGCGCGGTGGTCGAGCAGCAGATGCAGTCGCTGCTCTACAACGCGCCGGCCGGCGCGCGGCCGCGCATCGTCGGCAAGCGCGGGCGCAACGGCGAGACGCTGCTGCCCGAGGTCGGCGAGCTGCGTCCTTCGCGCGTGCTGCCGGTGCTCGCCGAGTGGCTCGCGCGCCATCGCCCGGCGCTCGACCGGCGCGAACGCGTGCTCGAGTTCGTGCGACCGCAACTGCTGTCGAACGAGGCCGACCGCGTGCGGCGCGTGCCGTACTTCTGCTCGGGATGCCCGCACAACACGTCGACCGTGGTGCCGGCCGGTTCGCGCGCGCAGGCCGGCATCGGCTGCCACGCGATGGCGATGTGGATGGACCGCGACACCAGCGGCCTGATCCAGATGGGCGGCGAGGGCGTCGACTGGATCGCGCACGCGGCGTTCACGCAGGCGCCGCACGTGTTCCAGAACCTCGGCGACGGCACCTACTTCCATTCGGGGATCCTCGCGATCCGGCAGGCGGTCGCGGCGCGCGCGACGATCACGTACAAGATCCTCGTCAACGACGCGGTCGCGATGACCGGCGGGCAACCCGCCGACGGCGTGGTCACCGCCGAGTCGGTGGCGCGCCAGGTGCACGCCGAGGGCGTGCAGCGCCTGGCGGTCGTCTCCGACGAGCCGCGCAAGCACGCGCGGCGCGCGGCGCGGTTCCCGCCGGGGACGAGCTTCCACGATCGCGCCGAACTCGACGCGCTGCAGCGCGAACTGCGCGCCACGGCGGGCGTCACGGTGCTCGTCTACGACCAGGCCTGCGCGGCCGAGAAGCGGCGCCGGCGCAAGCGCGGCGCATGGGCCGACCCGCCGCGCCGGCTGTTCGTCAACGAGGCCGTGTGCGAGGGTTGCGGCGACTGCGCGGCGCAGTCGAACTGCCTGTCGGTGGTGCCGGTCGACACGCCGCTGGGGCCGAAGCGGCAGATCGACCAGTCCTCGTGCAACAAGGACTATCGCTGCGCCGACGGCTTCTGCCCGAGCTTCGTGACGGTCGACGGCGGCCGGTTGCGACGGCCGGTGTCGACGCTCGACGCCGCGGGCTTCGCGCAGGCCGTCGCCGCGGTGCCCGAGGTCGAGCCCGCGCGCTCGCGCGGTCCCTACGACCTGCTCGTGACCGGCGTCGGCGGCACCGGCGTGGTGACGGTGGGCGCGCTGGTCACGATGGCGGCGCACCTCGAGGGCAAGCACGCGTCGGTGCTCGACTTCATGGGCTTCGCGCAGAAGGGCGGCGCGGTGCTGTCGCACGTGCGGCTGGCGGCGAGCGCCGAAGCGCTGAACCAGGCGCGCATCGACACGCAGCAGGCCGACGCGCTGCTCGCCTGCGACCTGGTGGTGGCGGCCAGCGACGACGCGCTGCAGAGCGTGCGCCACGACCGCACGCGCATCGTCGCGAACCGCTTCGTGCTGCCGGTCGCGGCGCAGGTGACCGATCCCGACGCGACGCTGCCGGTGGACGCGCTGCTCGCGAAGCTCGCGGCGGCCGCGGGCACCGGGGGCCTGCGCGTGTGCGACGCGCACGCGCTGGCGGCGCGCGCTCTGGGCGACGCGATGGCGACGAACATCGTGATGCTGGGCTACGCGTGGCAGCTCGGCGTCGTCCCGCTGTCGCGCGCCGCGCTGGCGCGCGCGATCGAGCTCAACGGCGTCGCGGTCGAAGCGAACCTGCGCGCGTTCGACGTCGGGCGGCTCGCGGCGCACGATCCCGTGTTGCTGCAGCGGCTGCTCGGCGACGGGGCAGATGCGGCGGTCGCGCAGGTGGTCACGGATGCGACGACGGCGCCCGGCGGCACGGACGCGCTCGCCGCGCTCGTCGCCGATCTCGGCGCGCGGCTGCGCGACTACGGCGGCGAGCGCCTCGCGGCGCGACTGCGCGCGCTGGTCGAGCGGGTTGTCGCGGCCGAGCGGCCGCTGCGCGCGCCCGGCGCCCGGCTGGCGCTGGCCGAGGCGGTCGCGCGCGGCTACGCGAAGCTGCTGATGGTGAAGGACGAGTACGAGGTGGCGCGGCTGCACGCGTCGCCCGCGTTCCGGCGCGAGCTCGAAGCGCAGTTCGAAGGCGACTACCGGCTCGGGGTCTGGCTGGCGCCGCCGCTGCTGGCGCGGCGCGGCCCCGACGGACTGCCGCGCAAGCACCGCTTCGGCCCGTGGATGTTCGTCGCCTTCCACGTGCTCGCGCGCCTGCGCGCGCTGCGTGGCACGCCGCTCGACCCGTTCGGATACACGCTGGAGCGGCGCGTCGAGCGCGCGCTCGCCGGCGACTACGCGGCCACGATCGAGGCGGTTCTGCCGAGTCTCGACGCCGGCCGGCTCGAGCCGGCTGCGCAGTTGGCGGCCGTGCCGGCCGCGATCCGTGGTTTCGGGCACGTCAAGCTGCGCAACCTGCGCGAGGCCAAGCGGCTCGAGGCGGCGCTGGCGCAGCGGCTCGGGGCTGCGCCGGTGGTGTCGGAGGCGGTGCGCGCGGCGCTCGCGCAGGACACCGTGGACGGCGCGGCGCGCAAGCGTATGCTGTAGCGATCGCTGAAGGACCGCAGGAGACCGCCATGCAGATACGGACGATCCTGCTCTCGCTCCTCTTCATCGGCAGTGTGCCGGCGGCGGGCGCCCGCGTGGAGTCCGAGTGGCTCGCGCTCGGCAGCAAGCACTGGGCGCCGACCGTCGTCAGCAAGAGCGGCATCGGCACCGCGAACGCGGTGGCCGAGGCGCGCGTCACGCGCGAATCGATTCGCGGCTGGTGCGAGAACTGGTCGCCCGGGGATCGCGGCTGCGTCGAGCGCGAGATGGCCAGTCCCGCTGCCCGAACGACGTACCGCGCCTCGGCGGACTGCACGCGCGGGCGCATCGTCGCAGCCGACGGCAACAGCTATCAGCTTGCCGGTCGCTGGGACCATTCCGACATCGGCGGCGGGCGCACCCGCTGGCGCGACGCCGCCGGCAGAATCGTCGGCCGCGACAACGCGAGCGGCGGGCTGGGCATCTCGCAGCAGTGGGAGTTGCTGTGCCCCGAGCGCCCGCGCGCGGCGCCGCCTACCGGCCGGATGCCGTCGGTGCGTTTCGTGGCCGGCCAGGCGGTGGAGGCGCGCTACGGAAGCGGCTGGGTGCGTGCCCGAGTCGACAGTGTGCAGCGGGTGCGCGGTGCGTCCGGACCCGAGTTCGTCTACAACGTGCGCCTCGAGAACGGCCTGCGCAGCCAGTTGCCGGCGCGAATGTTGCGGGAGCCGCGGCGCAGGTAGACTGCCGGCTCATGTCCGATCGAGTTCCCACGCCCGCCCAGGCAACCCGGCTCGCCGAGACCGGCCGCTTCCTCGACGTCGCTGTCGGCACCGCGAACCTGCCGGTGCATCGCGCCTCGACCGTCCTGTTCGACACGCTCGCGCAGGCCGAGGCGGCCGGCGAAGCGGTGGGGCGCGGCGAGCGTCACGCCACCACCTACGGCACCGCCGGCACGCCGACCACGATGGCGCTGATGGACGCGCTCGCCGAGGTCGAGGGCGCCGGCCACGAGGTGCGCGCGGCGCTGATGCCCTCCGGACTGGCGGCGATCGCCACCGTGCTGCTGGCGGTGCTCGAGCCGGGCGACCATGTCCTCGTCACCGATTCGGCCTACGGGCCGACGCGGGTCCTGTGCGACGGGATGCTGGCGCGCCTGGGCGTGAAGACGAGCTACTACGACCCCGCCGTCGGCGCCGGCATCGACGCGCTGATCCGTCCCGAGACGAAGCTGGTGTGGCTCGAGAGCCCGGGCAGCTACACCTTCGAGGTGCAGGACGTGCCGGCGATCTGCGCGGCCGCGCGCGCGCGCGGCGTGCTCACCATGATCGACAACACCTGGGCCTCGCCGGTGTTCGCGCGGCCCTTCGACTGGGGCGTCGACGTCTCGGTGCTGGCGCTCACCAAGTACTGGAGCGGCCATTCCGACGTGCTGATGGGCGCGGCGGTGGTGCGCGAGGCGCTGTGGCCGCAACTGTGGCGGGCCGTGCGCCAGCTCGGGCAGTGCGTGGGCGGCGACGACGCCTATCTCGTGCTGCGCGGGTTGCGAACCGCCGACGTGCGAATGAAGCGCCACCAGGACAACGCGCTGGCGGTCGCGCACTGGCTGCTCAGGCGCGAGGAGGTCCAGTCGGTGCTGCACCCGGCGCTGGCGTCGCATCCGCAGCATGCGCTGTGGAAGCGGGATTTCTCCGGTGCGAGCGGGCTGTTCTCGTTCTCGCTGCAGCCGTCGCTGTTCGCCGGCGACGCGCGCCGGCGCGCCGCGCTCGCCGCGTTGTGCGAGCGCCGCCGGCATTTCGGGATCGGTTACTCGTGGGGCGGCTTCGAGAGCCTGCTCATGCCGGCGCGCCTCGACGGCCTGCGCAGCGCGCGACCCTGGACCGGCGGTCCGCTGGTGAGGCTGCACGTCGGCCTCGAAAGTCCCGGCGACCTGATCGCCGACCTGCAGGAAGGCTTCGAGGCGATGCAGCACGCGCTCGCGAGCTGAGCGGTGCGCGGGGGGGGGGCCCGCCCCCGCGTCCCGGGCCGCCCGTCTCAAGCCGCGCCGTTCCCGGCCGATCCGCCCGGTTCGTGCGGCTGCGCGGCGCGCTTGACCTCGGTCATGTCGAGCTTTCGCACCTGCGACAGCACGTCCTCGAGCGCGCCGCGGGGCAGCGCGCCCGCCTGCTGGAACACGATCACCTGCTCGCGGAAGATCATCAGCGTCGGGATCGAGCGGATCCCGAAGTGGCCGGCGAGCGCCTGTTCGTCGTCGGTGTTGACCTTCGCGAAGACGACGTCCGGGTGGGCTTCGGACACCTGCTCGAAGACCGGCGCGAAGCTGCGGCACGGGCCGCACCACGGTGCCCAGAAGTCGATGACGACGATGTCGTTGCCGGCGACGGTGGTGTCGAACCCGGCGCTGTCGAGCGCTACGGCGGCCATGGGCGGCTCCGTGGAGAGGGGGCGCCAAGGATAGCGCCGAACGAGGGCGCGCGCAGGCAACCCACACCGGCCGCGCGTGTGCCTACAATCGAGCTGCTGAGGCGTGGCGCGCCGTCGCGGCGCCGCGCGTGCAACCCGAGCAGGCGAGCCGACGATGCCGACCGATCCGAATCCGTACCGCCAGCACCTCGACCGCAACCCGGCCAACCACGTCCCGCTCACGCCGGTGAGCCTGCTCGAGTGGGCGGCGGACGTGTTCCCCGAGCGCTGCGCGGTCGTGCACGGCCCGCTGCGCCACACGTGGGCGCAGGCGATGGCGCGCGCGCGCCGGCTCGCCTCGGTGCTGGCGGCGCGCGGCGTCGGCGACGGCGACACGGTGTCGGTGGTGCTGCCGAACATCCCGGCGATGATCGACGCGCACTTCGGCGTGCCGATGACCGGCGCGGTGCTCAACGCGATCAACACGCGGCTCGACGCCGCGGCGATCGCGTTCCAGCTGCGGCACTCGGGGGCCGCGGTGCTGGTCGTCGACCGCGAGTTCTCGCCGGCGGTCGCGCACGCGCTCGCGCTGCTCGACGCGGCGGGTTGCGAGCCGCCGTTCGTCGTCGACGTCGACGACCCGGTCTACGACGGGCCCGGCGAGCGCATCGGCACCGTCGAGTACGAGGACTGGATCGCCGGCGGCGACCCGGCGCATCGCTACGAACTCCCGCGCGACGAGTGGGACGCGATCGGGCTCAACTACACGTCGGGCACCACGGGCGACCCGAAGGGCGTCGTCGTTCACCACCGCGGCGCCTACCTGAACGCGGTCGGCAACGTGCTCGCGTGGAGCCTGCCGCGGCACCCGGT
>JANJTK010000086.1 GCA_024711155.1 Burkholderiaceae bacterium | reverse complement strand
GCAGGTGATCGAGTTCGGCCCGCCGAACGCCAGCATCCACAAGATCGACGAGCACGTCGAGCTCGCGGCGCTCGAACCGCTGAAGAACATCTACCGGCGCACGATCGAAGCGCTGCTGCGCGCATGAGCGGCCGCTTCGAGCGGCGCCTGGCCGACCGCGGGGCCGCCGAGCGCGAGTTGCGCACGCTGCGCGACCTGTTGCGCTACGCCGTTTCGCGCTTCGAGTCGGCCGGTCTCGCCTACGGGCACGGCACCGACAACGCCTGGGACGAGGCGGTCGCGCTGCTGCTGTGGGCGCTGCACCTGCCCCCCGAGTCGCTCGAGCCCTGGCTGGACGCGCGCCTGGCGCGATCCGAGCGACGCGCCGCGATCGAACTGGTCGAATTGCGCATCGCGTCGCGCGCGCCGGCCGCGTACCTGACCGGCGTGGCGTGGCTGCGCGGGCTGAGCTTCGCCTGCGACGAGCGCGCGCTGGTGCCGCGTTCGCCGATCGCGGAAGCGATCGACGAGGCGCTGCCGCAGTGGCTCGAGCTGCACCCGCGCGCGCCGTCCTGGCCCGATTCGATCCTCGACCTGTGCACCGGCGGCGGCAGCCTGGCGATCGTCGCTGCCGACCGCTTCGCGCACGCGCGGGTGGTCGCGAGCGACCTGTCGGCCGACGCCCTCGCACTGGCCGCCGAGAACCGCGCGCGGCACGGGCTCGAGGCGCGCGTCGAACTCGTGCAGGGCGACCTGTTTGCGCCGCTGCGCGGGCGCCGCTTCGACCTCGTGCTGTGCAACCCGCCCTACGTCAACGAGGCGTCGATGCAGGCCCTGCCGGCCGAGTTCCGTGCCGAGCCGCAGGCCGCGCTGGCCGGCGGCGCCGACGGCATGGACCTCGTGCGGCGCCTGCTCGCGCAGGCTCCTGCCCACCTGAACCGGCACGGCGTGCTGCTGCTGGAGATCGGCCACGAGGCGCCGCACTTCGAAGCGGCCTTTCCGGGCCTCGAGTTCCACTACCTGCCGGTCGCCGCCGGCGAGCGGATGCTGGTGCTGATCGAGGCCGCGCAGCTCGCAGCCGCGCGCAAGCGCGCGCGACGCGCGTGATCCGGCTGCAGGGCCTGACCCTGTCGCGCGGCGGCAGGGCGCTGCTGGATCGGGCCGACGCCACCATCGGCCCGGGCGAGCGCGTCGCACTCGTCGGGCGCAACGGCAGCGGCAAGACCACCCTGCTCGCGGCGCTCGCGGGCGAGATCCACCCCGACGCGGGCGACGTCGTCCAGCCCTGGCGCGAGGTGATGCGCCTCGAGCAGGCGCTGCCGGCCGGCACGACCCCGGCGTGGCGCTTCGTCGCCGATGGCGATCTCTGGCTGGCGCAGGCGCGCCGCGCGCTCGAGGCCGCCGAGCACGGCGGCGACGGCGAGGCGCTGGCGGTCGCGCACGAGCACTGGCACGAGGCCGGCGGGCTCACCGCCGAGGCGCGCGCGCAGGCGCTGCTCTCCGGCCTCGGATTCGAGCCGGCGCAAGCGGCGCAGCCGGTCGACACGCTGTCGGGCGGCTGGCGCATGCGGCTGAACCTCGCGCGCGCGCTGTTCGCGCCGGGCGAGCTGCTGCTGCTCGACGAGCCGACCAACCACCTCGACCTCGACGCCATCCTGTGGTTCGAGCGCTGGCTGCTGCGCTACCCCGGCACCGCCGTGATCGTCTCGCACGACCGCGACTTCCTCGATCGCGTGGCCAGCGCCACGCTGCACTTGGAGGACGGCAAGCTGGTGCGCTACGCGGGCGGCTACAGCGAGTTCGAGCGGCTGCGAGCGCAGCGCCAGCTGCAGCTCGAGCGCGAGCGCGCCGCCTGGGACGCCCGCGCAGCGCACCTGAGGGCCTTCATCGAGCGCTTTCGCGCCAAGGCAACGAAGGCGCGCCAGGCGCAGAGCCGCATCAAGGCGCTCGAGCGGATGACCGAGGTCGCGCCGCTGCGCGCGCTGCGCGGGATCGACTTCACACTGCACGAGGTCGGCGACTGTCCGGATCCGCTCCTGCAGGCGGAGGCGCTCGACGCCGGTTATCCGGGCCACGCCCCGGTGCTGCGCGCTGTCGGGCTGGCGGTGCGACGCGGCGCACGGATCGGGATCCTCGGACGCAACGGCGCCGGCAAGAGCACGCTGGTGCGCACGCTGGTGGGCGAACTGGCGCCGCTGGCCGGAGAGGTGCGCGTGTCGCGCGCGGTGCGCATCGGGCACTTCGCGCAGCAGGGCATCGAGCGGCTGCGCCCCGGGGATTCGCCGCTCGAGCACCTGCGCCGCATCGCGCCCGCCGAGCGCGAGCAGTCGCTGCGCGACACGCTCGGCCGGTTCGGATTCGGCGGCGACGCCGCGACGCGCCCGGTCGGGCCGATGTCGGGCGGCGAGAAGGCCCGCCTCGCGCTGGCGCTGATGCTGCAAGACCGCCCGCAGCTGCTCGTGCTCGACGAGCCGACCAACCACCTGGACGCGCAGGCGCGCGACGCCCTCGCCGACGCGCTGGCCGACTTCGACGGCGCGCTGCTGCTCGTCTCGCACGATCGCTATCTGCTGCGCGCAGCCGTCGACACGCTGATGCTGGTGGCCGACGGCACGGTGCGCGAATTCGACGGCGACCTCGACGACTACGCGCAATGGCTGCTGCAGCGCGCCCCGGCTGCGGGCGGCACGGCAGGACCCGCCGATGCGGCGGCCGGCGCGCCACTGGCGCGCGCGGCGGCCGGCGGCCGGCGCGGCCCCGTCGCCGAAGCC
>JANJTK010000297.1 GCA_024711155.1 Burkholderiaceae bacterium | reverse complement strand
ATACAACTGCCCCATCCCGCAGCGCACCGCCCGGCCGGCACACCGCCGTCTTCTTTGTGATGACCCGCCAGCCCCGGATCAGGCGAACCGGTGCATCCGCGACTGCAGGTGCTCCCGGTACGTCCGGCTCAGCTTCAACTGCCGCCCGTCGCGCAGGATCACCACGTAATCGCCCGCGAACCACGGCTGCAGCTCCTTGATTCGGTCGATGTTCACGATCACCGCCCGGTGGATCCGCACGAACATCGACGGGTCGAGCTGCGCCTCGATGTGGTGCATCGTCTCGCGAATCAGGTGCGACACCTTGCCTACGTGCACGCGCACGTAGTTCCCCGACGCCTCGAACCAGTCCACGTCGCTCACCTTCACGAAGAAGACGCGCCCGTCGTGCTTCACCATCAGGCGGTCCAGGAAGCGCGTGCGTGGCGGAGCGACGCCGATCCCGTTCGACTGAGGCGCCCCGCCACGATCGGTGAGGGCGGCGCTCGTCCGGTCCTCGCCGATCACCTGCTCGAGCAGCGCCCGGATCTTCCGCCCCTGCTCGGCCGACGACACGCGCTCCATGTGGCTGCGCGCCCGCTGGAAGGCCGAGCGGAACCGCTCCGGATCGTACGGCTTGAGCAGGTAGTCGATCGCGTTCACGTCGAACGCGCGCACCGCGTACTCGTTGAACGCGGTCACGAAGATCGTCGGCGGCATCTCCTCGGCGCCAAGCGCATCCACCACGCCGAAGCCGTCGACGTCGGGCATCTGGACGTCCAGCAACACCAGGTCGGGGCGCTCCTTCTTGATCGCCGCGATCGCCTCGTTGCCGCTCCCCACCTCGTCGATCACGTCGACATCGGGCTCGAGGCGGAGCATGCGCCGCACGCGGCGGCGCGCGATGGGCTCGTCGTCCACGACCAATACGCGAATCGGCATCGGGTCACTCCTGACAGGCGTTAGGCAACGGCAGCCGCTGGCTCGATCGAGCCGGCGGCATGGGATTCGGCATCGGCGTCGGCGATGAGGAGCACCGCCGTCGCCCGGTCGGGAAACGTCACGTTCACCAGCGCGCCGGCGTCGGCCACCGCGGCCTCGGCCACGCTCTTGGCGCGCCACCACGCATGCGACCCGTTCGCCCGCCCCTCC
>JANJTK010000221.1 GCA_024711155.1 Burkholderiaceae bacterium | reverse complement strand
GCGCTGATCGGCTTGCTGTTGATCAGGTCGTGCGGCATCAGGTTCTCGGTCTCGGCCTGGCCGAGCCTTTCCTTGACCGCGCGCTCGACCCGCACCAGCCCGGCGCGGAACTGGTTCTCGGCCAGCTCGCCGACGCAGCGCACGCGCCGGTTGCCGAGGTGGTCGATGTCGTCGATCTCGCCCTTGCCGTTGCGCAGGCCGACCAGGATCTTGATCACCTCGAGGATGTCCTCGTTGGCGAGGGTCATCGGCCCGGTGAGCTCGTCGCGGCCCACGCGGCGGTTGAACTTCATCCGGCCGACCTTCGACAGGTCGTACGCGTCCTCGCTGTAGAACAGCCGGTTGAACAGCGCCTCGACCGCGTCCTCGGTCGGCGGCTCGCCGGGCCGCATCATCCGGTAGATCGCGATGCGGGCGGCAGTCTGGTCGGCGGTCTCGTCGACGCGCAGCGTCTGCGAGATGTAGGGACCCTGGTCGAGGTCGTTCGTGTAGAGGGTGCGGATCTCGCGCACGTTCGCCGCGCGCAGCTTCTTCAGCAGGTCCTCGGTCAGCTCGTCGTTGGCGCGCGCGACGATCTCGCCAGTCTCGGGGTCGACGACGTTGTGAGCGAGCGCGCGGCCGAGCAGGTAGTCCTCGGGCACCGACACGTGCTTCATGCCGGCGGCCTCGAGGTCGCGGATGTGCCTGGCGTTGATCCGCTTGTCCTTCGCGACGATGACCTTGCCGTCGCGGTCCACGAGGTCGAAGCGCGCGATGTCGCCGCGCAGCCGCTCGGGAACCAGCTCGAGCTGCGCGCCCTCGCCCATCAGCCTGAAGCTGTCGAAGACGAAGAAGTGCGCGAGGATCTGCTCGGGGGTGAGGCCGATCGACTTCAGCAGGATCGTCACCGGCATCTTGCGGCGGCGGTCGACGCGGAAGTACAGGATGTCCTTGGCGTCGAACTCGAAGTCGAGCCACGAGCCCCGGTACGGGATGATCCGGGCCGAGAACAGCAGCTTGCCCGAGCTGTGCGTCTTGCCGCGATCGTGCTCGAAGAACACGCCCGGCGAACGGTGCAGCTGCGACACGATGACGCGCTCGGTGCCGTTGACGACGAACGAGCCGGTGGTCGTCATGAGCGGGATCTCGCCCATGTAGACCTCCTGCTCCTTGACCTCCTTGACGGTCGGCTTGGCCGCCTCGCGGTCCATAATCACCAGCCGCACGCGCGCACGCAGCGGCGCGCAGTAGGTCAGGCCGCGCTGCTGGCACTCCTTGACGTCGAAGGCCGGGTTGCCCAGCGCGTAGTTCACGAACTCCAGGCGCGCGAACTGGTTGTGCGAGACGATCGGGAAGATCGAGTTGAACGCGGCCTGCAGGCCCTCCGGCTTGCGCCCGTCAGGCGCCGCGCCGTCCTGGAGGAACTGCTGGTACGACTCGATCTGCGTCGTCAGCAGGTAGGGCACGTCGAGCACCACGCGCCGCTTGGCAAAGCTCTTGCGGATGCGCTTTTTCTCGGTGAACGAGTACTGGGAAGCGGTGGCCATGAACACTCCGTGTCTTGTTCAGACGAGTGGGGAGGAATCGGGTCCGGTGCACTGGGTTCCGGAGAACGGGGTGTGCCGGCTCGCTGTGAACCGGCATACCGCGATCTCCGCGGTGCGGCGCGGCGCGCCGCAGACGCGAACACCCGGGACCGCCCACCCCGTCGGGAGGGCGGCGTCCGGGTGCCGCTGGCGCGCGGAGTACAACCCGGCGCTTACTTGAGCTCGACCTTCGCGCCGGCGTCCTCGAGCTGCTTCTTCAGCGCCTCGGCGTCGGCCTTGCTGATGCCTTCCTTGACGGGCTTCGGCGCGCCGTCGACGAGGTCCTTCGCTTCCTTCAGGCCGAGGCTGGTGGCCGCGCGAACGACCTTGATCACCTCGACCTTCTTCTCGCCGGCCGCGAGCAGCATGACCGTGAACTCGGTCTGCTCTTCGGCCGCGGGAGCGGCGGCGCCGGCGGCCGGGGCCGCCACGGCGACGGCGGCGGCAGCTGCCGACACGCCGAACTTCTCTTCCATCAGCTTGATCAGCTCGGACAGCTCGAGCACCGTCATGCCGGCGATCGCGTCGAGGATTTCAGTCTTGTTGAGTGCCATTTGTCAAAACTCCGTTCGATTCGGGATGGGTTGCGTGTTCCGGGACTGGATGGGTCTTGGGGCCGATGCTCAGGCGCCCGCCTGCTCTTTCTGGTCGCGCACGGCGGCCATGGTGCGGACGAACCGTCCTGGCACCTCGTTGAGCGTGCGAACGAACTGCGCGATCGGGGCCTGCATCGTGCCGAGCAGCTTCGCCAGCAACTCCTCGCGCCCGGGCATCGAAGCGAGGGCCTTCACGCCGTTCTCGTCGAGAACGTTGTTGGCCATCGCCCCGGCTTTCAGGACGAGTTTGTCGTTGCCCTTGGCAAAGGCGTTCAGCACCTTCGCGGCCGCGACGGGATCGGCCGACATGCCGTAGATGAGCGGCCCGACCATCTTGTCGGACAGCCCCTCGAACGGCGTGCCGGAGACCGCGCGGCGCGCGAGCGTGTTCTTCAACACGCGCAGGTACACCCCCTGGTTCCGTGCCTGCTTGCGCAGTTCGGTGACCGCACCCACTTCCAGACCACGGTACTCGGCGACGACGATCGCCTGCGCCTTCGCCACTTCGGCGGAGACTTCGGCGACCAC
>JANJTK010000213.1 GCA_024711155.1 Burkholderiaceae bacterium | reverse complement strand
GCCGGTCGAGCGCTTCATCGAGGAGATCGGCAGCTTCCAGCCCGACGTGGTCGGCTTGTCGGGCTTCCTGACGCTGGCCTTCGACTCGATGAAGGAGACGATTGCCGCGATCGAGGCGGCGGGGATGCGCAGCAAGGTGCGGATCATGATCGGCGGCGGGCAGATCGACGAGACGGTGCGCAGCTACACCGGCGCCGACGCGTTCGGCACCAACGCGGTGGCGGCGGTGAACCTGTGCCGCGAATGGACGACGGCGGCGGCATGAGCGCCACGCCAGCCGGCGAGGTTGCCGCGCCCATGGCAGCCGACGCGAACCGCGCGGCCTACGACGCGCGCTGGAAGCGCGTGATGGATTGCGTCGCGCTGCGCCAGCCCGACCGCATGCCGGTCGCGATGTACGCGACCTTCTGGCTGGCGAAGTACGGCGGCGTCAGTCACCGACAGCTGATGTACGACGTCGAGACGACCGCGCGCATCGCCGAGCGGGCGGAGCTCGAGTTCGAGCCCGACGTCTATGCGCCTATGCTGCTCGGTACGGCGATGGGGCCCAGTCTGGAGGCGGTGGGTTTTCGGCAGTTGCAGTGGCCTGGACACGGGGTAGGCGATCACCAGCCGTACCAGTACCTCGATCGGGAGTACATGAAGCCTGAGGAGTACGATGAATTCATCGACGACCCCACCGGTTTCTATCTGCGCACGTATCTGCCGCGAATCGCATCCGTGTTCGAGGGTTTCGAGCAATTGCCGCTCTTCCCCGGCCTTTATTACACTCGCCTTGTCACTGGAATGCGGCCGTTCGCGAAACCGCAGGTCCGGGCCGCGCTCGAGCGCTTGACGACGGCCGCGGATGAAGTGGACCGCTTCATGCGGGCGCACCAGACCTTCACCGACCGCATGACGACGCTAGGATATCCGTGCACGAACGGCACGACCGGCGGCGCGCCGTACGACGTCATCGCGGACTATTTTCGCGGTGCGCGCGGCATGATGACCGACCTGCACCGGCGCGGCGACAAGGTGCTCGAGGTGCTCGACAAGGCGACCCGCTTTCTGCTCAAGCAGTTTGTGACGCTCGCGCGCGCCTCAGGGAATCCGATCGTCTTCATTCCGATCCACTGGGCACCCGACACGTTCATGTCGGATAAGCAGTTCCGGCGATTCTGGTGGCCGTCGTTTCGCCAGCTGATGATCGGCTTGATCGACGAGGGTCTGATCCCGATGCCGCTCTGGGAGTCGGACTGCACGAAGCGGCTCGAGATCATTGCGGATATTCCGCCCGGCAAGTGCATCTACTGGTTTGAGCGGACCGACATGGTGAAGGCGCACGAGGTGCTCGGCGACGTCGTCGCGCTGCGCGGCAACCTGTCGCCGTCGCTGCTGACGACCGGCACGCCGCAGGAAGTCGACGGAGCGGTGCGCCACCTGGCCGAGAACGTGTTCCACAAGGGCGGCAAGCTGATCCTCGACGCGGCCTTCGGGTTGCCCGACGAGACGCCGGTCGAGAACGTGCGCGCGATGTTCGACGCCGCGCGCAAGTACGGAAGCTGACGGCAGCGCGGGCCGGCCGCGTATCGCCGGACCGCGCCGGCAACAGACGAACCCAGACAACCAACGACAACGGAGACGACGATGCACAGAACGACCAACGACAAGCGCGCGACCCTCGGCAAGCTGGCGGGACTCGCTGCGGCGGCCGGATTGCCGGCGGTGGCGAGCCGCCCGGCGCTCGCGCAGGGGGAGCCGATCCGGATCGGCCTGATCCTGTCGATGAGCGGCCCGTTCGCCTCGACCGGCCGGCAGATCGAGGCCGGCGTGAAGCTGTGGATGGCGCAGAACGGCGACACCGTCGCCGGGCGCAAGGTCGAGGTGATCCTTAAGGACGACACCGGCACCGCCGACGTCACGCGCCGCATTGCGCAGGAGCTCGTCGTCAACGACAAGGTGACGGCGCTGGCCGGCTTCTGCCTGACGCCGCTCGGGCTCGCGGCCGCGCCGGTCGCGACGCAGTCGAAGACGCCGATGATCGTGATGGTCGCTGCGACCTCGAGCGTGATCGACGCGTCCCCGTACATGGTGCGGGTGAGCATGACGGTGCCGCAGCTCACGCTCGGCGTCGCGCAGTGGGCGCCGAAGAACGGCATCCGCAAGGTGATGACGCTGGTGAGCGACTACGGTCCCGGCATCGACTCCGAGAAGTCCTTCGTCGAGTTCTACACAAAGGCCGGCGGCCAGGTGCTCGAGTCGTTGCGCGTGCCGATGCGCAGCCCGGACTTCGCCCCGTTCCTGCAGAAGGTGCGCGACGCGCGCCCGGAGGGGCTGTTCGTGTTCGTTCCGGCCGGCGTGGGCGCGGCGGTGATGAAGCAGTTCGCCGAGCGCGGGCTCGACAAGGCCGGCATCCGGCTGATCGGAACCGGTGACATCACCGAGGACGACATCCTGCCGGGCATGGGCGACGTGGCGCTCGGAGTCGTGACTTCGCACCACTATTCGGCGGCGCACGATTCGACGGCCAACAAGCGCTTCGTCGAGGCGTTCCGCAAGGCGAACAACAACATGCGCCCGAACTTCATGGCGGTCGCCGGCTACGACGGCATGCGCGCGATCTACCAGGCGCTCGCGACGACGAAGGGCGCGGGCGGCGACGCCATGGTCGACGCGATGCGCGGCATGGAGTTCGAGAGCCCGCGCGGGCCGATCCGCATCGACCCGCAGACGCGCGACGTGGTGCAGAACATCTACGTTCGCAAGGTCGAGCGGGTCGGCGGTGAGCTCTACAACGTGGAGTTCGACACCCTGCCGATGGTCCGGAATCCGCACGGAAAGTGAGCTGCGCGCCAGACCCCGGTAGCGCGAGGCCTCCGTAACGCGCCGCGACCCGGTCCCGGCGTGCTGCCGTGCGCGCTGCGCATCAACTGACCACCCCCGATCGAAGACGAAAGGAAGACCTACATGACGAGCAAGAGCAACGACAGGCGCGCGACGCTGGGCAAGCTGGCCGGATTGGCCGCGGTGGCGGGACTCCCGGCGGTGGCCGCCGGGCCCGCGCTCGCGCAGGCGGAGCCGATCCGGATCGGCCTGCTGCTGTCGCTGACCGGGCCGTTCGCGCCGAGCGGGCGCCAGATCGAGGCCGGCGCGAAGCTGTGGATGGCGCAGAACGGCGACACCGTCGCGGGGCGCAAGATCGAGCTGATCGTGCGCGACGACACCGGCACGGCCGACGTCGCGCGGCGGCTCGCGCAGGAACTGGTCGTCAAGGACAAGGTTGCGGCGCTGGCCGGCTTCGTGCTGACGCCGCTCGCGTTCGCGGTGGCGCCGATCGCGACGCAGTCGAAGACGCCGATGGTCGTGATGGTCGCGGCGACCTCGAGCGTGATCGACGCGTCGCCGTTCATCGTGCGCGTGAGCTTCACGATCCCGCAGACGACGCTCGGCATCGCCCAGTGGGCGCCGAAGAACGGCATCCGCAAGGCGATCACCTTGGTGAGCGACTACGGCCCCGGTCACGACGCCGAAAAGGTCTTCGCCGAACACTTCACGAAGGGCGGCGGGCAGGTGCTCGACAAGATGCGCGTGCCGATGCGCAGTCCGGACTTCGCGCCGTTCCTGCAGAAGGTGCGCGACGCGCGTCCCGATGCGCTGTTCGTGCTGGTGCCGGCCGGAATCGGCACGCAGGTCATGAAGCAGTTCGTCGAGCGCGGGCTCGACAAGGCCGGCATCCGCCTGATCGGGCAGGGCAGCATGGTCGAGGACGAGATCGTCAACGGCATGGGAGATGTTGCGCTCGGTGTCGTGACCTCCGACCACTATTCGGCCGCGCACGATTCCGAAGTCAACCGCCGCTTCGTCGCCGACTTCAAGAAGGCGAACAGCGGCCAGCGCCCGAGCCTGATGGCGCTCGCCGGCTACGACGGCATGCGGGTGATCTACAAGGGGCTGGAGAAGAGCCGCGGCGCCGGCGGCGAGGCGATGGTCGACGCGATGCGCGGATTGTCGTTCGAGAGCCCGCGCGGCCCGGTCCTGATCGACCCGCAGACGCGCGACGTGGTGCAGAACGTCTACATCCGCAAGGTCGAGCGCAAGGCCGACGGCGAGCTCTACAACGTCGAGTTCGACACCATGAAGATGGTCAAGGACTCGGACGCGAAGTGAGCGCCGGGCAGGGCAAGGTGAGCGCATCGTGACGACATCCGGGCCGGCATCGTGCTGACGCTGCTGTTCGACGGCATCGCCTATGGGATGCTGCTGTTCGTGCTCGCGATCGGGCTGTCCGTGACGATGGGGTTGATGAACTTCATCAACCTCGCGCACGGCGCCTTCGCGATGGCGGGGGGCTACCTGATGGTGCTGCTGATGCAGCGCGCCGGATGGAGCTTCCTCGCCTGCCTGCCGCTCGCCTTCGCCGTGCCGGCGCTGCTCGGCGCGCTGTTCGAGCGCACGCTGTACCGGCGCATGTACGGCAAGCCGCACCTGGACCAGGTGCTGTTCACGATCGGGCTGACCTTCATGGCGGTGGCCGCGGTCGACTACGCCGTCGGCTCGTCGCAGCAGATCATCCAGCTGCCCGACTTCCTGCGCGGGCGCAGCGAGTTTCTCGACGGTGCGCTCGGCGTCGGACACTATCGGGTCTTCATCATCGTCGTCTGCATCGCGCTGGCGCTCGGTTTGCAGGCGGTGCTGATGCGCACGCGCTTCGGTTCGCGGCTGCGCGCCGCGGTCGACGACGCGCGGGTGGCCGGCGGGCTCGGCATCCCGGTGAACCGGATCTTCCTCGCCACCTTCGCGGTGGGCTCGGGGCTGGCCGGGCTGGGCGGGGCGCTCGGCGCCGAGGTGCTGGGGCTGGAGCCGACTTTCCCGTTCAAGTTCATGGTCTACTTCCTGATCGTGGTCGCGGTCGGCGGCACCAGTTCGCTGACCGGTCCGCTGCTCGCGGCGCTGCTGCTGGGCATCGCCGACGTGTTCGGCAAGTACTACGTGCCGAAGCTGGGCGCCTTCATCGTCTACCTGCTGATGATCGCGATCCTGCTGTATCGCCCGCAGGGGCTGTTCGCCCGGGAGCGTGGCCGATGAGCGCCGACCGTGGGGCCCGCGCGGGCGCGACCGCCGCGGCGCTGGCCGGCGCGACGCGGCTGCGCGCAGGCGAGATCGCGCTGTGGTGCGCGATCTGCGTCGGCTACGTCGCGGCGCCGCAGTACGCGCTGCTGTTCAACGAGATCGCGATCCTGGCGCTGTTTGCGCTGTCGCTCGACCTGGTGCTCGGCTACGCCGGCATCGTTTCGCTCGGGCACGCGGCGTTCTTCGGCCTCGGGGCCTACGGGGCGGCGCTGTTCGCCAAGCACCTGAATCCGGACCCGCTGCTCGGGCTGGTGGTCGCCACGGCAATCTCGGGCGCCTTCGGCGCGCTGTGCAGCCTGACGATCGTGCGCGGCACCGACCTGACGCGGCTGATGGTGACGCTCGGCGTCGCCGCCGTGCTGTACGAGCTCGCGAACCGCTTCGACTGGCTCACCGGGGGCGCCGACGGCCTGCAGGGCGTCGTGATGGGT
>JANJTK010000058.1 GCA_024711155.1 Burkholderiaceae bacterium | reverse complement strand
GGCGACGTTGCCGGCCACGGTCAGCGACGAGAACAGCGCGCCGTCCTGGAACATCACGCCGATGCGCCGCCGCAGCGCCGTCAGCTGCGCCTGCGACGCGGCCTGGACGTCGGTGCCGAGCAGCCGCACCCGCCCCCCGCTGGGACGCAGCAGCGCGATCACTTCGCGCATCAGCACCGACTTGCCGCTGCCGCTGCCGCCGACCAGCGCGACCAGCTCGCCGCGCCCGATGCGCAGGTCGATGCGCTCGTGCACGAGCTGGCCGCCCAGCCGGGTGCTCAGCCCTTCGATCTCGATCACGGCGCCGGTCACAGGCCGAGCTCCTGAAGCACCAGCGCGAACAGCGCGTCGAGCAGGATCACCGCGACGATGCTCTGCACCACGGTCGACGTCGTGTTGAGGCCGATCGAGCGCGTGTCGCGGCTCACCGACAGGCCCATCCGGCAGCCGATCACCGCGATGAACAGCGCGAACACCGGCGCCTTCACGAGCCCGATCACGAAATGCCGCGGCGACAGCGCGTCGTGCATGCGCTGCAGGAACGTCGGCGGGGTGATGTCGAGCATACGCTCGGCGATCGCCATTGCGCCGGCCAGCCCCATCACGTCGCCGACGAACACCAGCAGCGGCAGGGAAAGCGTCAAGGCCAGCACGCGCGGCACGACCAGCACCTGCTCGGCCGACAGGCCCAGCACGCGGATCGCGTCGATCTCCTCGGTCAGCTTCATCGTGCCGAGCTGCGCCGTGAACGCCGCACCCGAGCGGCCGGCGACGATCGTCGCCACGATGAGCGGCGAGAACTCGCGCGCCAGCCCGAGCGCGACGCCGTCGACGACGAAGATGTTCGCGCCGTACTGCTCAGCCTGCAGCCCGAGCAGGTACGCGATGACGAGCCCGATCAGGAACGTGACCAGCGAAACCACCGGAATCGCCGACACGCAGACCTGCGCGAACTGCGCCGCCAGTTCCTTCCATCGGATGCGCGCCGGGCGGGCGGCCGCGCGCGCCAGCTCGTGCAGGACGAGCCCGAAGAAGGCGAGGTGGTCGCGCAACATCGCCACGAGCCCGATCGTGCTCTCCCCGAGCGCCGCCAATGGGGCGCGCGCGCGCGCCGACGCCGGCGGCCCGGCCCCCGGCAGGCGCTCGCGCACGAGCTCCACGATGCGCCGGTGCGCCGGGTCGAATCCGCGCAGCGCAACCGCGGCCGGCGCGACGCCGAGTCCGGCCAGGTGGCGCCACAGGAGCAGCGCCGCCGCGGTGTCGATCTCGGAGAGCCCGCTGCCGTCGAGCACGCACGGCTGCGGCGCCCCGTCGGTGGCCGGCACCGCCGCTCGCAGCGCGGCCTCGAGCACCGCGAGATGCGCGAGCCGCCAGCCGCCGGCCAGGCGGAGCGCCTCGCCGTCGCCGTCGCGCGAGCGACTGCAGGTGGGTTCAGCGGGGGTCATCGCGCGTGGTCGGCGGGCGGCCGTGGTCGGCGGGTGGCTCGGCGCGGTCCAGACTAGCACAGGCCCGGGGCGCGGTCGCCGGGTATCCCACGAATTATCCCACCGCAGAAGTGGGAGCCGGCTGCGTTGACATCCCACCCCCGATCCAGTCAAATCCCCGCAGGCCAGCGCGAATCGAGGAGACCGGTGGAGGCCGACACGCTGCTCAGCGAGATCGTCGAGTACTGCCGCAGGGCGGGCGTCGCGGAGTCGACCTTCGGGCGCTTCGCCGTCAACGACGGCAAGTTCGTCAACCGCCTGCGCGATGGGGGCCGCATCACGACCGCGACCGCCGAGCGCGTGCGCCACTTCATCGCGACCAATCCGCACCCGGGCGGGCGCGCCAGCCCGCGCCTGCTGATCGACGCCGCTTCGCCGCGCCGCGCGGCTCCCCGCCCCGATCCGCAGGAACCCCCGGCGCACGTCGGGCGCAACTTCCGCTTCTTCGACAACCGCCAGAAGTACCAGCTCTTCGTCAGCACCTGCTCGGAGAAGGAGGTGGTCGCGCAGCGGGTGGCGATGGAGATGGTCAACATCCGTCCCACACCGCCGGCGGTACGCCTGTTCGACGCCGGCTTCGGCGACGGCACGGTGCTCGTGCGCGCGATGCGCGCAATGCACAAGCGCTTCCCGACGATGCCGTTCTACATCGTCGGCAAGGAGATCAGCGTCGAGCACGTGCGCCTGACGCTCGAACGGATGGCGGACCGCTTCTTCGAGCACCCGTCGACGGTGCTCGTGCTGACGAACCTCAACTACACCGAAGCGCCGTCGCTGGCGCCGACGTCGATGGCCGCCGCGACGAGCCTGGTCTGGCACGAGCTCGCGCTGACCGGCTCGACCTCGCACGAGTTCGAGGAGCAGATCGCCGCGCTCGGGCCGTTCCTCGCCGAGAACTGGCGCGTCAACATCGATTCGTCGACCGGCAACCCGGTCTACGCGCGCCCCACCGTGCTGGTCCTCTACCGCGACGACCACCGTTTCCTGCTCGAGTCGGTGATTCCGCGCCGCGGCGCCACCGTGGCCGACTACGACCTGGTCATCGCGTCGCAGCCTTACCGCGCCAGCGCGCGGCTCGAGTTCAAGGCGGGGCGCGTGATCGCGCCGCTGGCGCGCAGCCTCGCGCCCGGCGGCCGGCTGCTCGCGATCCACTCGCGCGGAGACGACCCGGGGCTCGAGATCCTGCAGCGCATGTGGCCCGGCGAGAACCCGTTCGTGCACGACCGCCACCAGATGCTCAAGGCGGTCAAGGACGCGCTCGGCCCGGCGGCGCGCAACCTGAACTTCAACGCGTACTCGGACGCGCGCTCGCTGTTCCGCTTCGACATGCACGCGCTGCCCTCCGAGCTGTCGGCGTCGATCGGCACCTCGATGCTGTTCGCGGCCTGGAACGCCGCCATCTACGTCGGGCAGGTCGACGACGCGCGGCTCGAGGCCGCGATGGGCGACCGTCGCTACCTCGAGGTCACCGGCGAAGTGCTGCGCAAGCACAACGGGCTGTGGTTCCAGGACGAGTCGTACGTGATCTCGCGGCATCGCGACTGAGCAAGGGGCGCAACGATGGCAAACGAGCAGGCGTCGATCGAAGCGCACTCCGTTGCCGGCGCCGCAGCCGGCGATCCCCTCGCCGCGCTTGCGCGCGCCGCGTCGATCGAGACCTCGACCCGCAACGTCGCCGACGTCGCCGGTTACCCGGCGCTGCTCGCGCCGGGAACCGACGTCCACGTCACGTTCCTGGCCGGCATGCCTTATCACCACGTGCTCAGCACCGCGGTCCGCCTGCGCCAGGCGGGGCTGAATCCGGTCCCGCACCTGGCCGCGCGCCGCTTCGCGAGCGCCGCGGCATTGGCGGACTTCGTCGCGCGCCTGCGCTCCGAACCCGACGTGCGCAAGGTGCTGCTGATCGCCGGCGACAGCGAGTCGGCGGCGGGCCCCTTCGCGTCGAGCGTCGAGGCGCTCGAGAGCGGCGTGTTCGAGGCCGGCGGCATCCGGCAGGTCAGCGTCGCCGGCCATCCGGAGGGACATCGCCGCATTCCCGCGCAGGCGCTCGACGACGCCCTCGACCGCAAGCTCGCCTACGCCCGGGCGCACGGCATCGAACTCGCGATCGTGACGCAGTTCTGTTTCGACGCGCAGCGCGTGCTCGACTGGGTCGAGCGGCTGCGCCAGCGCGGCATCGACGCGCCGGTGCGGGTCGGCGTGGCCGGCCCGGCCTCGGTGCGCACGCTGCTCGCCTACGGCGTGCGCTGCGGCATCGGCGCCTCGATCCGCGCACTCGGTGCGGGCCCGGTGTCGCTGCCGCGGCTGCTCGCGCACCAGGGACCCGATCGGATCGCGCGGGCCATCGCCCCGCGTGCGGCCGCGCTCGGCATCACGGGCCTGCACGTGTTCGCGCTCGGCGACTTCGCGGAGTCGGCGCGCTGGATCGCCGACGCTGCGGCGGGCCGGCTCGCGCCGGCTGCGGCCGGCTGATCCGGCCGGCTGCCGGCGCTCAGAACAGCCCGACCACCCGGCCGTCGACGAGGTCGATCGAGTTCGCCGACGGCGCCTTCGGCAGTCCCGGCATCGTCATGATGTCGCCGCAGATCATCACGACGAAACCGGCGCCGGCCGCGAGCCGCACCTCGCGCACGTTCACCACGTGGCCCGACGGCGCGCCGCGCAGCTTCGGGTCGGTCGAGAACGAGTACTGGGTCTTGGCGACGCACACCGGGTAGCGCCCGTAGCCGTCGTCCTGCAGCTTGCGGATGCGCGCGCGGACCCGGCTGTCGGCGGTGACCTCTGAGGCGCGGTAGACGCGGGTGGCGATCTTGACCATCTTCTGCCACAGCGTGTCGTCGTCGTCGTAGACGAAGCGCGGCTGCGACGGCTCCTCGCACAGCCGCACCACCGCGCGCGCGAGGTCGGCCGCGCCGCGGCCGCCCTCGGCCCAGTGGTTCGCGAGCACCACCTCGACGCCGCGCGCGGCGAGCCGCGCGCGCACCGCGGCGATCTCGGCGTCGGTGTCGTGCGTGAAGCGGTTGATCGCCACCACGCACGGCAGTCCGTAGACCTCGCGCACGTTGTCGACGTGGCGCTCGAGGTTGGCCATGCCCTTGTCGAGCGCGGCCAGGTTCTCGCGCCCGAGATCGGCGACCTCGACGCCGCCGTGGTACTTGACCGCCCGGATGGTCGCGACGACCACCGCCGCCGACGGCCACAGTCCGCTCTTGCGGCACTTGATGTCGAGGAACTTCTCGGCGCCGAGGTCGGCGCCGAATCCGGCCTCGGTCACGACGTAGTCGGCCATCTTCAGCGCCGCGCGCGTCGCCATCACCGAATTGCAGCCGTGCGCGATGTTGCCGAACGGGCCGCCGTGGATCAGCGCGGGGTTGTTCTCGAGCGTCTGCACCAGGTTCGGCTTCAGCGCGTCCTTCAGCAGCACCGTCATCGCGCCGTGCGCGGCGAGGTCGCGCGCCAGCACCGGTCGGCCGTCGCGCGCCCAGGCGACGACGATCCCGCCCAGGCGCCGCTTCAGGTCTTCCAGCGAACTCGCGAGGCACAGGATCGCCATCACCTCGGAGGCGACCACGATGTCGAAGCGATCCTCGCGCGGATAGCCGTTCGCGGCCCCGCCCAGCCCGATCACGATCTCGCGCAGCGCGCGATCGTTCATGTCGACCACGCGCCGCCACTCGATGCGACGGGGGTCGATGTCGAGCTCGTTGCCGTGCGCGATGTGGTTGTCGATCAGCGCCGCGAGCAGGTTGTTGGCCAGCCCGATCGCCGAGAAGTCGCCGGTGAAGTGCAGGTTGATGTCCTCCATCGGCACCACCTGCGCGTAGCCGCCCCCGGCCGCCCCGCCCTTCATCCCGAACCCCGGCCCGAGCGAGGGCTCGCGCAGGCAGATCACCGCCCGCTTGCCGATGTGCGCGAGCGCGTCGCCCAGCCCGACGGTGGTCGTCGTCTTGCCCTCGCCGGCGGGCGTGGGGCTGATCGCGGTGACGAGCACGAGCTTCCCGTCGGCGCGCCCCTCGAGCGCGGCCAGCCATTCGAGCGAGAGCTTGGCCTTGTAGTGGCCGTAGGACTCGACGTGCTCGTCGGGAATGCCCAGCCGCTCCTGCGCCAGGCGCGCGACGCGCTGCATCTTCGCCGCCTGGGCGATCTCGATGTTGGTCGGCACGGGTCAGAAATCGGTGTGCATCGCGCCCACCGGGATGTCGCCCGGATGGAACGGAGTCACCTGGTAGACGTGGTAGTTGAGCCAGTTGGCGAACAGCAGGCTCGCGTGCCCGCGCCAGCGCACCAGCGGCGGCTGCGACGGGTCGTCGCCCGGAAAGTAGTTCTTCGGCACGTCGATCGGCAGCCCCTTCGCGACGTCGCGGTCGTACTCGGCCTTCAGCGTGAGCGGGTCGTACTCGGAGTGCCCGGTGACGAACACGTGCCGCCCGTCGCGCGACGCGACGATGTAGACGCCGGCCTCGTCCGACTCGCCGAGGATCGCGAGTTCCGGCACGCGCTCGATGTCGGCCCGCCGCACCTCGGTGTGGCGCGAGTGCGGCGCAAGGAACACGTCGTCGAAGCCGCGCATCAGCCGTTCGCGCGGCGCGAGGTTGCGGTGCTCGAACACGCCGAACATCTTGCGCGCCAGCGGGTACTTCGGAATGCCGTGCCGGCGGTACAGCGCCGCCTGCGCGCCCCAGCAGATGTTGAGCGTCGACGACACCGCGTGCTCGGCCCAGTCGACGATCGACGCGATCTCGGGCCAGTAGTCGACCTCCTCGAACGGCATCTGCTCGACCGGCGCGCCGGTGATGATCAGCCCGTCGAACTTCTGGTCGCGCACCGCGTCGAAGGTCGTGTAGTGCTCGAGCAGGTGCTCGGCGGCGGTGTTCTTCGACTCGTAGCTCGCCGTGTGCAGCAGCGTCACGTCGACCTGCAGCGGAGAGTTGCCGATCAGCCGCAGCAGCTGCGTCTCGGTGGCGACCTTGGTCGGCATCAGGTTGAGGATCGCGACGCGCATCGGACGGATGTCCTGGTGCGCGGCGCGCTCCTCGCCCATCACGAACACGTTCTCGCTCTCGAGCGTGGCCCGGGCCGGCAGCGTGGAGGGGATCTTGACCGGCATGGCGAGGCGAGCGTGTCGTGACGGGCGGCGCCCGAACCCTCAGCGGTTCAGCGCCTGGTCGAGGTCCCACAGGATGTCGTCGATCTCCTCGATGCCGACGCTCAGCCGCACGAAGTCCGGGCTCACGCCCGCCGTCGTCTGCTCCTCGGCGGTCAGCTGGCTGTGCGTGGTCGTCGCCGGGTGGATCGCGAGGCTCTTCGCGTCGCCGACGTTGGCGAGATGGCTGAACAGCTGCAGGCCCTCGATGAACCTGCGACCCGCCTCGACGCCGCCCTTGATGCCGAAGCCCATGATCGCGCCGCAGCCCTTCGGCAGGTAGCGCTTCGCGCGCGCGTGGTCGGGATGGCTCTTCAGCCCCGGGTACTTGACCCAGCCCACTTTCGGATGCTTCTCGAGGAACTCGGCCACCGCCTGCGCGTTCGCCGTGTGGCGCTCCATGCGCAGGTTCAGCGTCTCGACGCCCTGGATCGTCTGCCAGCTGTTGAACGGCGACGCGCACGCGCCGATGTCGCGCAGCACGTGCACGCGCGCCTTGATCGCGAACGGCGGCAGCCCCGCGCCGACCAGGCTCGCGTACACCAGCCCGTGGTACGACGGGTCGGGCGTGGTGAAGTTCGCGAAGCGCCCGCTGGTCCAGTCGAAGTTGCCGCCGTCGACGATCATGCCGCCGATGCTGGTGCCGTGGCCGCCGATGAACTTGGTCGTGCTGTGGCAGACGACGTTGGCGCCCCACTCGACCGGCCGGAACAGGTACGGCGTGGCGAAGGTGTTGTCGATCATCAGCACGATGTTGTGCTTCTTCGCCATCGCCGCGACTTCCTCGATCGGGAAGACCGCGATGTCGGGATTGCCCAGCGTCTCGCCGTAGATGATCTTCGTGTTCGGGCGGATCGCGCGCTCGAAGTTCGCCGGGTCGGTGGGGTCGACGAAGGTGACCTCGATGCCGAGGTTGCGCAGCGTGTGGTTGAACTGGTTGTAGGTGCCGCCGTACAGGCGGCTGCTGCTGACGATGTGGTCGCCGCTGTTGCACAGCGTGAAGATCGCCTGCGCCTGCGCAGCGTGGCCCGAGCTCGCCGCCAGGCCCGCGACCCCGCCTTCGAGCGCCGCGATGCGCTGCTCGAGGACGTCGGTGGTCGGGTTCATCAGCCGCGTGTAGATGTTGCCCAGCTCCTTCAGCGCGAACAGGTTCGCCGCGTGCTCGGTGTCGCGGAACTGGTAGCTGGTGGTCTGGTAGAGCGGCACCGCGCGACTGCCGGTGACGGGATCGGACTTCTGGCCGGCGTGCAGCTGCTGCGTGGCAAAGCCGAACTTGCGTGCTTCGGTACCCATCGGATGTCCCCTCCTCGAAGGTTTGGCGTGGTTCGTCAACGGATCAGCGAAACGCCATATTACGCACCACCGTGCCCGCGCGGGCCATCCGGGCGTTTCCCCTAGAAACTGCGGCGCCTGGAGATGCCGAAGGCCTCGTCCCAGAACCACAGCCCGCCGTGCCGGCGCAGCACCTCCCGGGTGGTGTCCAGGTACGCGCCGGACGACAGCGCCTTCTCGAGCCGCGCGTCCTCGATCTGGCCGACGTAGACCGCCGCGTTCCAGGCCGCCAGCAGCGTCGAGGTGCCGATGGCACCCTCGATCTCCGCCGGCAGCGTGTGCATCTGGTGCCGGAACAGCGCGCGGTCCTCAGGGTTGGCGTTGAAGTTGTACGAGCGCGCCGCCGCGCCGAGTTCGTCGCGGATCGCCTTCAGGATCTGGTGGCGGTCGTGGGCGAAGGGGTTCTCGCCCGGCCACACTCCCTGCAGTATCTCCTGGCCCGGATCGTCGCCGTGCGACTGGACGATCAGCAGGCGCCCGTCGGGGCCGAGCGCGCGCGCGAGCGGCGCCAGGACCCGCGAGGCCTTGAACTCGAGCGGCGCGCGCAGCCGGTAGGGCTGCGACGCAATGACCAGGTCGTAGTCGGCGCGCGTCGAGCCGCGGCGCGGGATTACCGAATTGAGCAGGAAGCGATGGTCCTCGCGATACAGCACGAGCACCGCCGGCCGCTCGTAGCCGAGCGCACCGGTCGCCTTGTTGACGACCGTGCCCCAGTTTCCGGCGAGCAGCGGCTGCAGCCCGGTGACCTGCTTCTCGAACTCGCGCGCGGTGGTGCCGGTGAGGGCAACTTCGTGCCAGTTCAGCGTCGTCGCGGCGGTCACCGACTGCGGGTTCAGCCACGGCGCCTCGCGGTAGTACAGGTTCGTGATCACGAGCACCGTGGCCGGGTGCTCGAAAAAGCGGTCCGGCATCTTGTCCAGCGTCAGCCGCACGTCCTCGAGGCTGATTTCCTTGGCGACCACGTAGAACGGCAGGGTCGGGTAGCGCAGGTGCATCGAGCGCATGACCCGCGTGAGCACCGTGCCGTCGCCGACTCCGGCGTCGAAGACGCGGATCGCCGGCGGCTTCGGGTGAATGCTCTGAAGCTCGCGTTCCACCCGCTCGGCGACCGCCCACTTCTCGGTGCAGGTGTTGACGAACATCAGGTACTTCTGGCGGTTGTCGTAGAAGCGGAAGCTTCCGGCCCCGTTGCCGGACGCGGCCGGCGCGGTGGTCGTGGCCGGTTCGGCCCGCCTTGCGTTCGATGTCGCCATGCCGTGGCTCCTTCGCGTCGCCGCTCGCGCTGATTGCGCTGATTTCGCCGATCGATTCAATCGACGCGGTCGGGTGGTGTCAACCCATTTCGCGCCCATCGAAAAGATGGGCGAATGCATTGGGCGACAACCCAAGGAGCCTGTGGGCAGGCGGGGGACTCGCGGTCGCGGGATCGCCTACCGGCGTCCGCGCCGCGGGGCCTCAGCGAAGTAGCGCTTGATCGCGCCGGTGAACCGCATCCGCGCGTGGCGCGAGCGCTCGAGCAGGCCGACCCGCCGGCGCACGTCGATCGCAGGCAGCTCGACCACGCGCAGTTCGCGGTCCGCGTCCCAGCGGACATTGGCAAGCTTCGGCACGATCGACACGCCGAAGCCCTGGCGTACGATCGCCAGGATCGCTTCGACCGAGTTCAGTTCCATCCCGTCTCGAACCCTGGCCCGGCAGCGGCTCAGCACGTCCTTGACCAGCAAGCCGGTCCACGTCTCGCGGTCGAAGCGGATGAAAGGCGCCTCGCGCAACGCCTGCAGCGGATCCTTCGGCAGCTCGAAGTGCGGCCGCCTGGGCACGATCAGCACCATCGGCTCGGCGTAGAGCTGCGTCCACGCGAGACTGCGCGGCAGCGCGCGGGGCGGGCGCGTGACGATCGCGGCGTCGAGCAGGCCGTGCTCGACCTTCGTCGCGAAG
>JANJTK010000053.1 GCA_024711155.1 Burkholderiaceae bacterium | reverse complement strand
GCGCAACCGGCGCGCCGCGCGCGCGCCGCGGCGGCGACGGGCCGCGGCGCCGCCGCCGGATCGGCGCGGTCGAACACCGCGACGGCACCGGCCGCGTAGATGCGCTGCTTGGCCGCGGCGTAGCTGTCCATCGACGCGTGCCAGTCGAGGTGGTCGGGGGTGAGGTTGAGGATCGCCGCGGCGTCGGGGGCGAAGCTGTGCGCAAGCGCGAGCTGGAAGCTCGACAGCTCGAGCACCCACGCGTCGGGCAGCGCGCCGGCGTCGAGCGCCTCGCGCAGCGCGTCGAGCAGCGCCGGACGGATGTTTCCGGCGGCGACCGGTGCCAGGCCGGCCTCGCGGCACAAGCGGGCCGCCAGCGCGGTCGTGGTGGTCTTGCCGTTGGTTCCCGTGACCGCGATCACCTTCGGGCGGTAGCCGGTCTCGCGCAGGTCGGCCAGCGCCTGCGCGAACAGCTCGAGCTCGCCGACAACGGCGATTCCGAGCTCGCCGGCGCGAGCGCAGAAGCGCGCCGACTCGCCGAGCTCGATCGACAGGCCGGGGCTCCACGCGACCAGTTCGGTCCCTTCGAGCCACGCGTCGCTCCACGCGCCGCCGCGCGCGTATTCCAGGCCCGGCACGCTCTCCTTCAGCGCGCGCACCTGCGGCAGGTCCTCGCCGTCGGCGCTGCGCGTGTCCGCGACCCGGACCGCGGCGCCCTGGCGCGCGGCCCAGCGCGCCATCGCGACGCCGGAGTCGCCCAGGCCGAGCACGAGCACCCGCCGGCCCTGGAGGTCGAACAGGTTGCGCTGGGGCAGGTCGGGAGTCGCGCTCATCTTCGCCCTAGCGCAGCTTCAGCGTGGACAGGCCGAACAGCACCAGCATCATCGTGACGATCCAGAACCGCACGACGACCTTGCTCTCCTTCTCCCCGCCGACCTCGAAGTGGTGATGCAGCGGCGCCATCCGGAAGATCCGCCGGCCCTCGCCGAAACGCCGCCGGGTGTACTTGAAGTAGCCGACCTGCAGCATCACGGACAACGTCTCGACGACGAACACGCCGCCCATGATGAAGAGCACGATCTCCTGGCGCACGATCACCGCGACCGTGCCCAGCGCGGCGCCAAGCGCGAGCGCGCCGACGTCCCCCATGAAGACCTGCGCGGGGTAGGCGTTGTACCAGAGGAAGGCGAGGCCCGCGCCCGCGATCGCAGCGCAGAAGACGGTCAGTTCGCCGGCGCCCGGAATGTGCGGGATCAGCAGGTACCTCGCGAACACCGCGTTGCCCGTCGCGTACGCGAAGATGCCCAGCGCCGAGCCGATCAGCACCGACGGCAGGATCGCGAGCCCGTCGGCGCCGTCGGTCAGGTTCACCGCGTTGCTCGTGCCCACGATCACCAGCCACGTCAGCACGATGAAGCCGACGACGCCGAGCGGGTACGCGACGTTCTTGAAGAACGGGACGATCAGGTCGGCCTGCGCCGGCAGCGGGGCGGAGAAGCCGCTCGCGACCCAGTTCGAGAACAGCGCGAACGCCTGCTCGCTGGACTGCGCGGGCACCGCGAAGGCGAGCGCAATCGAGGCGGCGAGTCCGATCAGCGACTGCCAGAAGAACTTCTCCTTCGCCGACATGCCCTTCGGGTCGCGGTGCACGACCTTGCGGTAGTCGTCGATCCAGCCGATCAGGCCGAAGCCGAGCGTGACGACCAGCGCGATCCAGACGAAGCGGTTCTGCAGGTCGCCCCAGAGCAGCGTCGCCGCGCCGATCGAGACCAGGACCAGCGCGCCGCCCATGGTCGGCGTGCCGGACTTGACCAGGTGCGTCTGCGGACCGTCGGCGCGCACCGCCTGGCCGATCTTCATCGCGGTGAGCTTGCGGATCAGCGCCGGGCCGAGCGCGAGGCCGATCGCCAGCGCAGTCAGCGTCGCCAGCACCGCGCGCAGCGTGATGTAGCCGAACACGGAGAACGCGCGGATGTCCTTCGCCAGCCACTGGGCGAGCTCGAGCAGCATCAGTGCCCTCCGCCCGCATCGGAGCGGCCGGCCAGCGCGGCGACGACACGCTCCATCCGCATGAAGCGCGACCCCTTGACGAGCACCGTCGCGCCCGGCTCGCACAAGCCGCGCGCCCGCTCCACCAGCGCGTCGAGCGCCTCGAAGTGCTCGGCCCCGGCGCCGAATGCGTCGACGCTGCCGCGCGTCGCGTCGCCGAGCGCGAGCAGGTGCGCGACACCGCGCGCGCGCGCGTAGTCCCCGGCCTCGCGATGGAACTGCGCGCCCTGCGCGCCGACCTCCCCCATGTCGCCCAGCACCAGCACGGTGCGCCCGGCGCACCCGGCCAGCACGTCGATCGCCGCTCGCACCGAGTCCGGGTTCGCGTTGTAGCTGTCGTCGATCAGCGTCGCGCCACCCGCGGCGCGCAGCCGCGCGAGGCGCCCGAGCGCGGGCCGGAACCGCGCGAGCCCCTCGGCCACGGTCGGCGCGTCGATGCCGAGCGCGTGGGCGCAGGCCGCGGCCGCCAGCGCGTTGCGCACGTTGTGCGCGCCGTCGATCGACAGGCGCACCTCCACCCGCGCGCCGTCGAGGTCGAGCTCGAAGCCCTCCGGGCGCGCCGCCGGCGCGGCGCGCACCGGGAACCGCGGCACCGCGCCGTCGTCGAGCCCGAACTCGATGCGCCGGCGCCCGCCGGCGAGCGCGCGCCAAAGCGGCGCCTGCGGATCGTCGCCGGGGAACACCGCGACGCCGTCCGCGCCGAGCGCCACGATCGACGCGCCGTTCTCGCGCGCCGATCCCTCGACCCCGTCGAGGAACTCCTGGTGCTCGCGCTGCGCGTTGTTCACCAGCGCAACGGTCGGGCACGCGAGTGCGGCGAGCCACGAGATCTCGCCCGGATGGTTGGTGCCGAGTTCGACGACCGCCGCTTCGTGTCCGGCGCGCAACCGCAGCAGCGTGAGCGGAACGCCGACGTCGTTGTTGAGGTTCCCGCGCGTCGCGAGGCGGCGCGCCTCGCCGAATCGCACCGCAAGAATGGCCGAGATCATCTCCTTGACGGTCGTCTTGCCGTTGGCGCCGCTCACCGCGACCAGCGGCAGTGCGAAGCGCCGGCGCCAGCCGCGCGCGATCTCGCCCAGCGCGCGCCGGCCATCCGGGACGCGGATCGCGGGCGTGCGGATGCCCGGCACCCAGCGCTCGAACATCACCGCAGCCGCGCCCGCAACGCAGGCGCCGCCGATGAAGTCGTGCGCGTCGAAGCGCTCCCCGCGCAGCGCGACGAAGAGATCTCCGGCAGCGAGGCTGCGGGTGTCGGTGCACACGCCAGTCACGCGCACGGCGCCATCGCCGTGCAGGCAGCCCGCGCTCAGCCAGCCGAACGCCTCGCGCAGCTCAAACACGCTCGGCCTCCCTGCGCCCCTGCAGGCAGCGCCGCGCGACCTCGACGTCGGAGAACGGCAGCCGCTCGCCGCCGATTTCCTGCCAGGTCTCGTGGCCCTTTCCGGCGATCAGCACGACGTCGTCTTCACCGGCGCCGTCGAGCGCGGCACGGATCGCGCGCT
>JANJTK010000024.1 GCA_024711155.1 Burkholderiaceae bacterium | reverse complement strand
CCGACCCGGTGGTGCTGGTGTTCGCGCCGCTGTCGGGGCACCACGCGACGCTGCTGCGCGACACCGTGCACGCGCTGCTGCCGGACCACACGGTCTACGTCACGGACTGGGTCGACGCGCGGATGGTGCCGCTGTCCGAGGGCGACTTCCGGCTCGACGACTACGTCGGCTACGCGGCCGCGTTCATCCGCCACCTCGGCCCCGAGGTGCACGTGATGTCGGTGTGCCAGCCGACGGTGCCGGTGCTCGGCGCGATCTCGCTGATGGCTTCGCTCGGCGACCCGGCGCTGCCGCGCTCGATGACGATGATGGGCGGGCCGATCGACACGCGGCGCAGCCCGACGCAGGTCAACAACCTCGCGCGCACGCGCAGCTTCGAGTGGTTCGAGCGGACCGTGATCTATCGCGTGCCGTCGCGCTACCCCGGCGTCGGGCGCCGCGTCTACCCGGGCTTCCTGCAGCATGCCGGCTTCGTCGCGATGAACCCGGATCGCCACGTCGACTCGCACTGGGACTTCTACCTGAGCCTCGTCAAGGGCGACCTCGACGACGCCGAGGCGCACCGCCACTTCTACGACGAGTACAACGCGGTGCTCGACCTGCCCGCCGAGTACTACCTCGACACGATCCGCACCGTGTTCCAGGAGCACGCGCTGCCACTGGGCCGCTGGGAGGTCTGGTTCGACGGCGAGCACCGCCGCGTCGCGCCCGGCGACATCCGCGACGTGGCGCTGTTCACGGTGGAGGGCGAACTCGACGACATCTCCGGCCAGGGCCAGACCCGCGCCGCGCACGACCTGTGCACCGGGATCCCGGCGGCGATGAAGCGACACCTGAGCGCCGAGGGCGCCGGCCACTACGGCATCTTCAGCGGCCGGCGGTGGCGCGAATTCATCTACCCGCAGGTGCGCGACTTCATCGCGGCACGCCACGACCGCGCGCGCGACGACCGCGCGCGCCCGGCAGCGCGCGGTCGGCGCGCCGGGCCGTCCGCCGACGGCGCCAGGAGCTCGTGAGCAGGGTCGAGGCCATCGAAGCGCTGCTGGCGCGGGCGCAGCGCGACTTCGGGACGCGGCGACGCGTCGCGCGCATCGATCCCGAATCGTGCATCGGCTGCACCCGCTGCCTCCAGGCCTGCCCGGTGGACGCGATCATCGGCGCGGCGCGCCGCATGCACACGGTGCTTGCGGACCTGTGCATCGGCTGCGAACTGTGCGTCGCGCCGTGCCCGGTCGACTGCATCGCGATGGCGGCGCCGGTGTCGACGCTGCCGTGGAGCGACGACGACGAGCGCAGGGCGCGCGCGCGCCACGAGGCGCGGGGCGCGCGCCTGGCGCGGAGGGCAGCCGACGAGGCCGCGCGCGTCAAGCGCGCGACGATCGAGCGTGCGCTGCGGCGCGCGCGCGAGCGCGCCGCAGCCCACGCCGGCACCGTGTCGGAGCCGCGATGAACGCCGAGCAACGCGCCGGTTTCTTCGCGCGCCTGCAAGCGCTCGACCCGCATCCGCGCACCGAACTCGAGCACCGCACGCCGTTCGAGTTGCTGGTGGCCGTGATCCTGTCGGCGCAGGCGACCGATCGCAGCGTCAACCTCGCCACGCGCGAACTGTTCCGCGTCGCCGACACCCCGGCCGCGATCGTCGCGCTGGGCGTCGAGGGGCTGTCGCGCCACGTGCGCTCGATCGGCCTGTACCAGTCGAAGGCCCGGCACATCGTGCAGGCGTGCGAGATGCTGCTCGCCGAGCACGGCGGCGAGGTTCCGCGCACGCGCGAGGCGCTCGAGCGCCTGCCCGGAGTCGGGCGCAAGACCGCGAACGTCGTGCTCAACGTCGCCTTCGGCGAGCCGACGATCGCGGTCGACACGCACGTGTTCCGCGTCGCAAACCGCACCGGGCTCGCGCCCGGCCGCACGCCGATCGAGGTCGAGCGGGCGCTGCTCGAGCGCGTGCCGCCGCAGTTCCTGCAGCACAGTCACCACTGGCTGATCCTGCACGGGCGCTACGTGTGCAAGGCGACTCGTCCCGAGTGCTGGCGCTGCCCGGTCGCCGACCTCTGCGAGCACCAGCCGAAGACGAGCGCGCCGGCCAATGCACGCGCCGCTGCCGCCGCGCCCGCCCCGGCCTCGGCCCGCTCGGCTGCCGCTGCCGCCGCCCCTGCCCGCGGCACGCGCGGCAAGCGCGGCTGAGCGCCCCGGCAGATTCGCAGGCCCGCCCGCCATGTTCGACCCCTCGCGCGACGACGTGCGCCGCTTCTTCTGCGAGGCCTGGCGCAAGCACCGCGAACGCGCGCCGCTCAGTCCGCTCGAGGCGCTCGCACTCGACTGGCTGCTCGAGCACCCCGAGTACCACGCGCTGCTCGACGATCCCGAGCGCGCGCTGGCGGCCGAGTTCAGCGTCGCCTCGGGACGCACCAACCCGTTCCTGCACCTGTCGCTGCACCTTGCGGTGGCCGAGCAGTTGCAGGTCGACCAGCCGCCCGGCATCCGCGCCGCGCACGCCCGGCTCGCAGCGCGCAGCGGCAGCGCGCACGAGGCGGCGCACGAGCTGATCGAGTGCCTGGCCGAGACCGTCTGGCGCGCGCAGCGCGACCGCGCGCCGCCCGACGGCGCGGCCTATCTCGAATGCATCGCGGCGCGCGTTGGCCGCGCACCGGGATCCGGCTGAGAAAGGCTCCTTTTCTGTTAACCTTCGCACCGATCCGCTGCCGAAGCGCCGCTCCGGCGCGCCGTCTCCACCCGCACGGGAACGCCGCATGTTCGGACGCCTGATGCCCCGCGAGGGCAACTTCTTCGAGTTGTTCGACCAGCACGCCGAGCACATCCGCACCGGTAGCCAGGCGCTCACGCAGCTGATGAACGAATACGGCGACGTCGCCGCGCGCCGCCGTCACATCGACGCGATCGACGTCGCCGAGCGCAACGCCGACAAGGTCACGCACGAGACGGTCACGCTGCTGCACAAGACCTTCATCACGCCGTTCGACCGCGACGACATCCACAAGCTGATCACGACCATGGACGACATCCTGGACCTGATCCAGGACGTCGCCGAGTCGGCGATGCTCTACGACCTGCAGCGCATCTCGCCCGACGCGCAGCAGCTGGCCGAGATCACCGGCATGTGCTGCGACCGCGTGAAGGCCGCGGTCAACCTGCTCGACAGCATGGAGAACGCCGAAGCGATCCTGAAGATCTGCGGCGAGATCGACCGCCTCGAGTCCGACGCCGACCGCGTGATGCGCTCGGCGATGTCGAAGCTGTTCCGCGACGAGGGCGACGTGCGCCAGCTGAGCAAGCTCAAGGCGATCTACGAGCTGCGCGAGTCGGTGTCCGACAAGTGCGAGGACGTCGCGAACGTCATCGAGGGCGTCGTGCTCGAGAACGCATGACGACGCTGCAGTTCAGCTTCGGCGTGCTGGCATTCCTGGTGGTGCTGGCGCTGGCGTTCGACTTCATGAACGGCTTCCACGACGCCGCGAACTCGATCGCGACGATCGTTTCGACCGGGGTGCTCAAGCCCTACCAGGCGGTGGTCTGGGCGGCCACCTTCAACGTCATCGCGCTGTTCCTGTTCGAGCTGAAGGTCGCCGCGACCGTCGGCAAGGGCATCGTCGACCCCGGCGTGGTCGACCACGTCGTGATCTTCGGCGCGCTCGCGGGCGCGATCGCGTGGAACGTGATCACGTGGTGGTTCGGCATCCCGTCGAGTTCGTCGCACGCGCTGATCGGCGGGCTGGTCGGCGCGACGCTCGCGAAGGCCGGCGGCGCGTCGCTGATGGGCTCGGGGATCACCAAGGTGGCGCTGTTCATCGTGGTCTCGCCGGTGTTGGGCTTCCTGCTCGGCTCGGCGCTGATGCTCGCGGTGTCGTGGCTGTTCTTCCGCTCGACTCCGCGCGGCACCGACCGCTGGTTCCGCCGCCTGCAGCTGATCTCGTCCGCGCTCTACAGCATCGGCCACGGCAGCAACGACGCGCAGAAGACGATGGGGATCATCTGGCTGCTGCTGATCGCAGCGGGCGTCACCTCGACGGCCGAAACGCACCCGCCGTACTGGGTGGTCGTGTCGTGCTACGTCGCGATGGGCCTCGGCACGCTGTTCGGCGGCTGGCGCATCGTCAAGACCATGGGCCAGAAGATCACGAAGCTAAAGCCGGTCGGCGGCTTCTGCGCCGAGACCGGCGGCGCGATGACGCTGTTCATCGCGTCGAGCTTCG
>JANJTK010000015.1 GCA_024711155.1 Burkholderiaceae bacterium | reverse complement strand
CGGCACCGCGGGTCGAGGTCTGGAAGAGCCCGACCTGCGGCTGCTGCAAGGACTGGATTGCGCACCTCGAGGCGAACGGCTTTCGCGTCGAGGTCCACGAGACCGGCAACGCGGCGATGCGCGCCCGGCTGGGGATCGCGGAGAAGTTCGGCTCGTGCCACACCGCCGTTGCCGCCGGCTACGCGATCGAGGGGCACGTGCCGGCCGACGACCTGCGGCGCCTGCTTGCCGAGCGCCCGCAGGCGCTGGGGCTGGCGGTGCCGGGAATGCCGATCGGCTCGCCGGGGATGGACGGCCCGGAATACGGGGGCCGCAAGGATCCCTACGACGTGCTGCTGCTGCGCAAGGGCGGCGGGGCCTCGGTGTACCGGCGCTACCGTTAGCGGCGGCGAGCACCCGGCGCGCTTCGGCGTCGTCCGGGAGGCGGGCAGCCCGGCAGCCGGTTGGCCCGTTGGCCCGTTGGCCCGTTGGCCCGGCAGGCTACAATGGCGGCTTCGCGCCCGTAGCTCAGCTGGATAGAGTACTGCCCTCCGAAGGCAGGGGTCGGACGTTCGAATCGTCTCGGGCGCGCCATCTTCCGCTTCGTCGCCGAGCTGCTCGGCAAGCTCGACCGGCGAACGCCTCAGCCTGGCCGCTTCGGCGGCGGCGCATGATCCAGATCCGGCCGCCGCCACGGATCCACGTGCGTCATCAGGTTCAGCACCCGATGGCGCTGCATGACCCGGTTGCGCGCTTCGACCGCGATGTCGTGTCCGGCCTCGACGGTGAGCGAGGCGTCGACTTCGATGTGCGCGTCGACGACGATCATGTCGCCCATCTTGCGGGTGCGGACGTCGTGCACGTCGCTCACGCCGGGCGTGTCGCGCAGCGTGTTGCGGATCGCTGCGACTTCCTGCTCGTCGATGGCGCGGTCCATCAGGTCGTGCAGCGCGGCCCAGCCGAAGGTCCAGCCCATCCTGCCCACCAGGAAGCCGACGATTGCGGCCGCGATCGGGTCGAGGATCGGATAGCCGGCGAGGTTGCCGGCGATGCCGATGCCGACCACCAGTGACGACGCGGCATCCGATCGCGCGTGCCAGGCGTTGGCCACCAGCATGCTCGACTTGACCCGCTTCGCCACCGACAGCATGTAGCGAAACAGCAGCTCCTTCGCGACCAGCGCGGCGCCGGCCACCCAGATCGCCGCTACGTGCACGGTCGGCACGGCCTCCGGCTGTTCCAGCTTCAGGAACGCGGACCACAGCATGCCCGCGCCGACCACGAGCAGCAGGGCGCCGAGCACCAGCGAGGCGGCGGTCTCGAAGCGATGGTGGCCGTAGGGATGGTCGGCGTCCGCGTCCTTGAGGCTGTGGCGGTTGGCGAGCAGCACGACGAAGTCGGCGACGAGGTCCGACAGCGAGTGGATGCCGTCGGCGATCAGGCCCTGCGACCGGGTCAGCACGCCCGCGACGATCTGGATCGAGGTCAGCACGAGGTTGACGGCCACGCTGACCCAGGTGCTGCGCGCGGCCGCCGCGGCGCGCTCGGCCGGGCTGTGCTGCGGGTCTTCGTCGTCGATGGAAGGATCGAGAAACGGCATCGGGGGAGTTTAGCGCCCCATCAACCCCCGCACGGCCGCGACGATCGCCGCGTCGTCGGGCACCGCGGCCTTCTCCAGCGTGCGCGCGAACGGCATCGGCACGACCTCGGTGCCGAGCCGCGCGACCGGCGCCTTCAGCTCGTGCCAGCACTGCGCGCCGACCAGCGCGGCGATCTCGGCGGTCGAGCCGCCGGTGCGGATGGTCTCCTGCACGACGAGCGCGCGGCCGGTGCGGCGCACCGACTCGAGGATCGTGTCCTCGTCGAGCGGCACGATGGTGCGCAGGTCGACGACTTCGATCTCGATGCCGTCGCGCGCGAGCGCCTGCGCGGCGGCGAGCGACTTGCGCACCATCGCGGCGGACGCGATCACGGTGACGTCGCGCCCGGCGCGCTTGACTTCGGCGCGGCCGAGCGGCACCACGTAGTCGTCGTCGGGGATCGCGTCGCGCTGGCCGTGGTAGAGCGCCATGTGCTCCATGAAGAACACCGGGTTGTCGTCGCGGATCGCGGCGGTCATCAGGCCCTTGGCGTCGAGCGCGGTGGCGGGCACGACGATCTTGACGCCCGGGGTGTGCATCAGCCACGCGTGGTGGTCGTAGGCGTGGCCGTGGTACGGGCCGACGCCGTACTTGCCGCGCACGACCAGCGGCACGCGCGCGGCGCCGCCCGAGTAGAAATGCATTGCGCCGCCGTCGCAGCCGAGCTGCTGGATCACCAGCGGCAGGTACTCGCAGAACATGATGTCGACGATCGGCCGCTTGCCGGCGAGCGCGGCGCCGACGCCGGCGCCGACGATCGCGCCTTCGGAGATCGGCGTGTCGATCACGCGGCCGCTGTCGCCGAACTCGTCCCACAGGCCCTTGCACGAGTTCAGCGGCCCGCCGAAGCGCCCGATGTCGAGGCCCATGATGAACACGTTGCGGTCGCGCCGCATCTCGCCGGCGATCGCCGCGACGATCGCCTCCTGCATCGTCATGCGTTTCATGCGTGGCTCCGGTCGGTGTCAGCTGCGCGCGGGCGCGAAGACCTCGCCGGGGGCGAGCGCCTCGGGTCCCGGCTCGGGGTCGGCCGCGGCTTGCGCCATCGCGGCGTCGACTTCGTCGCGCAGCCGCGCGCGCAGCGCGGCGTCGGCGTCGTCGTCGAGCAGGCCGCGCTCGACGAGGTGCGCGCGCAGCCGCGCGACCGGGTCGCGCGCGCGCCACGCGGCGACGTCGTCGGCGCTGCGGTAGGCGGCCGGGTCGGCGACCAGGTGCCCGGCGACGCGATAGGTCTGCGCTTCGACCAGCGTCGGCCCGTCGCCGGCGCGCGCGCGCGCGATCGCGACCTCGAGCGCGGCACGCAGCGCGATCGCGTCGTTGCCGTCGACGGCGACGCCGGGGATCCCGTAGGCGGCGCCGCGGTCGGCGACCGCGCGCGCGCCGACGCCGCGCGCCGACGGCGTCGAGATCGCGAAGCCGTTGTTCTGGCACACGAAGACCGCGGGCAGCTTCAGCACCGCGGCGAGGTTGATCGCCTCGTGAGCGTTGCCGCGGCTCGAGGTGCCGTCGCCGAACACCGCGATCGCGACGGCGCCGCTGCGGTCCAGGTGCGCGGTGAGCGCCGCGCCGGTCGCGTACTCGAGCGTCGGGCCGAGCGCGCCGGAGTACAGGCCGATGACCCGGTGCTCGACCGGTCCGCAGACGTCGGAGCGGTAGTGGCCGCGGCTGTAGCTGGTGGTCTTGCCGGTGAGACCGGCGAGCAGCCGCCGCAGGTCGGCGCCGCGCGCGCGCGCGGCCTGCAACATGCCGCGATAGTGCGGGGCGACCCAGTCGTCGTCGCGCAGGCCGCAGTAGCAGGCGGCGAGCACCGCCTCCTCGCCTTCGGCGGCGTGCCAGTGGCCGTCGGCGCCGCCGGCGACGCGGTCGATCTCGCGCGAGCGCAGCATGGCCTCGTACATCGCGTGCAGCAGCGCGGCGTCGGCGCCGACGCGCGCGCGCGCCGGTTCGAGGGCGTCGTCGTGCGCGGCGCTCACGCTGCGGTCTCCAGCGTGGCGATCACGGCGCCGACGGCGACGGTGTCGTCGGGCGCCGCGCGCAGCTCGACCAGCGTGCCGCTGGCCGGGCTCTCGACTTCGACGTTGACCTTGTCGGTCATCACGTCGGCAATCGGCTCGCCCTGCGCGATCGTGTCGCCGGGCTGGCGGTGCCAGCCGACCAGGATCGCTTCGGTCGCGTCGTGGCCGAGCTCGGGCACGCGGATTTCGATCAGCATGGGGGTGTCTCCTCGGGGTCGGCGCCGAGCCGGATGCGGTGCGGCTCGGCGATCAGCTGGTGGACTTCGTCGAGGAAGCGCGCCGCCGGCACGCCGTTGACGAAGCGGTGGTCGAAGCTCAGGCTGGTCGGCAGCAGGCGGCGCACGACGACGGCGCCGTCGCGCGCGACGGGCGCCTCGTGCAGCGCGCCGAGGCCGAGGATCGCGGCCTGGCCGAGCGGGACGATCGGCGTGGTCCAGCGCACGCTCGGCACCGCGCCGCCGTTGGAGACGGTGAAGGTCGCGCCCTGCACGTCGGGCAGGCGCAGCTTGCCGGCGACGGCGCGCGCGGCGAGCTCGTTGGCAGCGGCGGCAAGCGCGTCGATGTCGAGCGCGTCGGCGTCGCGCACGACCGGCACCACCAGGTGGCCGTCGGGCAGCGCCTGCGCGACGCCGGCGTGGACGGCGCCGTGCTGCACGATCTCGCGCTCGCGCAGCGTCGCGTTCAGGCCCGGGTGGTTGCGCAGCGCCTGCGCGACCGCCTTGACGACCAGGTGCGTCAGCGTGATGCGCGGCCCGCCGGGGCGCGCGGCGACGAGACGCGCGCGCAACGCGAGCAGCGCGTCGGCGTCGGCGACGCCGTGGATCGTCACCGGCACGCTCTCGCGCTGGCTGCGCGCGAGGTACTCGGCGGCGATGCGCTGCATCGGCGGCAGCGGAACCGTGCGCGCGGCGCGAGCGTTCAATGCAGGACTCTCCAAATCGGCGGGCGCGGGGCGACGCGCCCCGCATTGGTAACAATAGTTACTTTCTGGGCGGCGACTGTCAAGTGCGGGGCGGCGTCGCGACGGCCGCGATCATCCGGTCGACCAGCGCCTCGAGGCGTGCCTTGTCGGCGGCGTCGAGGCCGGCAAAGAGCTGCGTCTCGCGCGCGCGACCGCCGGTGCCGATCGCCTCGTACAGCCGCTTGCCGGCCGCGCTCAGCTCGAGCAGCGTGCGCCGCGCGTCCTGCGGATCGGGGCGGCGCACGATGCGGCCGTGGCGGTCGAGCGCGGCGATCGCGCGGCTCACGCTCATCTTGTCGAGTCCGGTGATCTCGGCGATCTCGTGCGCGGCGCAGCCGGGGTGGCTGGCGACGACGATCATCGCGCGCCACTCGTTGAGCGACACGCGGTGACGGCGCGCGAGCGTCTCGACGAACGGGCGCGCGGTGAGGTTCACCACGCGCACGAGCTTGAAGTACAGCTCCCCGTCGTGCGGCAGCCGCGCGCCGGCCGCCCCGGTGCCACGTCGCGCCATCAGCTGCCCGCGCGCGCGGCGACCTGCTCGATCTTCGCGACCAGGCCGGGGTGCGTGGCGTCCTTCCACTTCGTGTACGCGCCGCGCGTCGCGTTGCGCCACGCCTGCATCTCGGCGGCGCTCGGGACGTGCACCTCGACGCCGAGCGCGCGCACCGCGGCGACGTCGTCGGCGAAGAGCTTGCGCACGATCGCGATCTGCTGGCGTGCCGCGTCCTGCGCGGCGCCGCGCACGATCTTCTGGTCCTCCGGCGTCCAGCTGTTCCACACCGGGTTGGCGATCGCGAACAGCAGGATGTCGTTCGAGTAGTTCCACTTCGTCACGAACTTCTGGCCGAGCGTGTGGATCTTCGCGGCGAGAAACACTTCGAGCGGATTCTCCTGCGCGTCGACGGCGCCCGACGCGAGCGCGGGCTGCGCGTCGGCCCAGCTCATGAAGGTCGGGTTGGCGCCCATCGAGGTCATGATCTCGCCGTACATCGGGCTGCCGACGACGCGGATCTTCAGCCCCTTCATGTCCGCCGGGCCGCGGATCGGCCGCATGCGGTTGCTGATCTGGCGAAAGCCGGTCTCGCCGACCGCGAGCGGCTCGGCGCCCGCCTTGCGCACGAGGTCGAAGTACTCGCTCATGATGCCGGGGTCGGTGGTCGCGGCGTCCCAGGCCTTGTGGTCGGGCAGGATGAACGGCAGCGTGAAGACGCCGAGCTCGCGCACGGTGCCGGCCCAGTTGATCGGCGCGCCGCACAGCACGTCGATGACGCCCTGGCGCATCGCCGCGAACTCGCGGTCCTGCTGGCCCTGCACCAGGCTCGCTCCGGGATACTGCTTGATGTTGATGCGCCCGCCGGTGCGCTCGCGAACCAGGTCGCCGAAGATCGCGCCGCCCTTGCCCCACGCGAACATGGGCGGCACGACGGTGCTCATCTTGTACTCGGCCTTGTAGGCCGACTGCGCGCGCGCCGCGTGCGGCAGCGCCGAAGCAGTGGCGACGGCCGCGCCACCGAGGATCAGGTCACGACGTTTCATCACGGTCTCCTTCAATACCCCATCGAACGGGGCAGCCACAACGCCAGGGGAGGGAATGCGGCGACGAGCAACGCCGCCGCGACGAAACCGAGCACCAGCCAGCCGACGTGCGGCAGCGTCTGCTCGATGCGCACGCCGGCCAGGCGGCACGACACCAGCAGGTTGACCGCCATCGGCGGAGTGAACTGGCCGATCGCCACGACCATCGTGAGCAGCACGCCGAACCACACCGGATCCCATTGGAACGCGGTCATCAGCGGGTACAGCAGCGGCAGGAAGATCAGGAAGATCGACACGCCGTCGAGGAACATGCCGACGACGAGGCCGAGCGCGAGCAGCAGCGCGAGCACGCCGGCGCCGCCGAGGCCGGAGGCGCCCACCGCCCGCACCAGCGGGTCGGCGAGCCCGAGCGTGTTGACCGAGTACGCGAAGATCCCGGCGAGCGCCATCACGACCATGATCACGGCCGAGATCTCGGCCGCCTCGCGGAAGATCGGGTACAGGTCGCGCCACCCGATCGTGCGGTGCACTGCGAGTCCGACGAACAGCCCGTAGACGACGGCGACCACGGCGGCTTCGGTCGGCGTGAACCAGCCGGCGCGCATGCCGCCGAGGATCAGCACCGGCGCTGCCAGACCCCAGCTCGCCTCGCGCAGCGAGCGCCAGAACGGCGGCCGCGGCAGGTCGCGCTCGTGCGCGCCGTAGCCGCGCCGGCGCGACAGCCACACCGCCGGCACGACCAGCGCGAGCCCGGCCAGCAGGCCGGGCAGCATGCCGGCGGCGAACAGCGCCGGCACCGACGCGCCGGGGACGTTGACGCTGTAGACGACGAACGCGATCGACGGCGGGATCAGGATGTCGGTGGCTGCCGCGGCGCCGACCACGCTGGCCGAGAACGGCGCCGGGTAGCCCGCGCGCGACATCGCGGCGATCATGACCGCGCCGACTGCGGCCGCGTTGGCCGGGCCCGAACCCGAGATGCCGCCGAGCACGATCGCCACCGCGATCGCCACCAGCGGCAGCATGCCGGGCGAACGGCCGACGCACGCGAGCGCGAAGTCGACCAGCCGCTGCGCGACGCCGGCGCGGTCGAACACCGACCCGACCAGCACGAACATCGGCAGCGCGAGCAGCGGGTACTTCGCGATGCCCGCCTGCATGTTCTGCGGCGCGGCCAGCAGCCCGAACCACTGCGCGTCGCCGTTGGCGAGCGCGATCGCGGCGATGCCGCCGACGCCGAGCGCCGCGCCGATCGGGACGCCGGCCAGCATCAGCACCGCGAAGACGAGGAACAGCGTGAGGCCGATCATGGCCGCTCGCCCGGCTCGCCGCCCTCGTCGCGCGCCGCCGTCCACGCGAAGCCGAAGGTGCACAGCGCGATCGCCGCGCACAGCACCGGCACCAGCGCGGTGTACCACCAGCGCGGCACGCCGAGCCCCATCGTCGTCTCGCTCCAGCGGATCTCGTCGGCCACCATGCGTGCGAACAGCAGCGCGAGGCCGGCGAAGAGCAGCCCGGCGACGCAGGCCGCGACGACGCGCAGGCGGCGCCGGCGCGCGGCGCTGCCGCTGTCGTAGAAGAACTCGATCCGGATGTGGCGGTCGCGCGCGGCCGCGGCGCTCGCGCCGGCCAGCGTCATCACGACCATCAGGAAGATCGAGATCTCTTCGGTCCACGCGTAAGACTGCGCGGTCAGGTAGCGCGTGACGACGTTGAGCAGCGTGATCGCGACCAGCAGCGCGAGGCACGCGACCGCGAGGCCTTCCTCGAACGCGACCGGGACGCGCGGGCGCTTCATCCGAGCAGCCGGCGTGCCGCCGCGGCGATCGCGGCCGGGCGCACGCGCGCCTCGTCTTCGAGCGTCGGCGCGTAGCCGACCGGGATCCGCGGCGCCCCGGCGCGCGCGACGCGGCAGCCGAGCGCCTCGGCCGCGGCGGCCGCGATCTCGCCGCCGAGCCCGGCGACCTGCACCGCTTCGTGCGTGACCAGCAGCCGCCCGGTGCGCGCCGCCGACTCGAAGACCGTGTCGCGGTCCCACGGCCACAGCGTCGCGAGGTCGATCACTTCGGCGTCGATGCCGTCGCCGGCGAGTTCGCGCGCGGCGTCGAGCGCCCAGTGCAGCTGGCGCGACCAGCTGACGACGGTGAGGTCGCGCCCCGCGCGGCGTACGCGCGCGCGGCCCAGCGCGAGCGGGGGTTCGGCCGCCGGCGCGTCGTCGCGGGTGCCCCACAGTTCCTTGTGCTCGAGGTAGACGACCGGGTCGTCGCAGTCGATCGCGGCGCGCAGCAGCGCGGCGTTGTCGGCCGCGGTCGACGGCGCGGCGACCACCAGTCCCGGCAGGTGCACGAACCACGCCTCCAGCGACTGCGAGTGCTGCGCGGCCGACGCGCTCCACACGCCCATCGGCATCCGCGCGACCAGCGGAACGCGCCCCTGGCCGCCGAACATGAAGCGGTTCTTCGCGGCCTGGTTGGCGATCTCGTCGATCGCGCACAGCGCGAAGTCGATCACGCGCATCTCGACCACCGGGCGGCAGCCCGCGAGCGCCATGCCGACGCCGGCGCCCATGATGGTCGACTCGGAGATCGGCGCGTCGATGACGCGCGCGGCCCCGAAGCGTTGCTGCAGCCCGCGGTACTGGCCGAAGATGCCGCCGCGCCCGACGTCCTCGCCGACGACGACGACGCGCTCGTCGCGCGCCATCGCTTCGGCGAGCGCCGCGCAGGCGGCTTCGGCATAGGTCGGCGACGGCTGCATCGGTGTGCTCTCTCTGCTCAGTGCCAGCGGCCGGCGCCGACGTCCTGCACGTCGGTGTAAGCGGCGGTCGCGTCGGGCCACGGCGCGGCGCGCGCCTCGCGCACGGCTTCGGCGACCTCGGCGGCGGCCCCGGCGCGGATCGCCTCGACGCGCGCCGGCGGCGTGCCGAGTTCGAGCAGGCGCCGCTCGGCGAGCGCGAGCGGGTCGCGCTCGCGCGCGCGCTCGACCTCGGCCGGGTCGCGGTAGGGCGCGGTGTCGACCGACACGTGACCCTTCACGCGATAGGTGAGCGCGTGCAGCAGCCGCGGCCCGGCGCCCGAGCGCACGCCGGCGAGCAGCGCCGCGGCCGCGTCGGCGACTGCCTCGACGTCGTTGCCGTCGAGCGCGTGCGCCTCGACGCCGAGCGCCTCGGCGCGCGCCGCCACGCCCGCGCCCGCGCTCAGCGTCGCGGTGGCGGTGGTGGCCGACCACTGGTTGTCTTCGCAGACGAACAGCACCGGCAGCGCGTAGACGCGCGCCCAGTTCAGCGCCTCGAGGAAGGGCCCGCGGTTGGTCGCGCCGTCGCCGAAGAAGCAGGCGACCACCGCGTCGCGCCGCTGCAGCTTGAGCGCCTGCGCTGCGCCGACCGCGATCGGCAGGCCCGCGGCGACCACGCCGTTGGCGCCGAGCATGCCGACGGCGAAGTCGGCGATGTGCATCGACCCGCCCTTGCCGCCGTTGCAGCCGCTCGCGCGCCCGTGCAGCTCGGCCATCATGCGGCGCAGGTCGCCGCCCTTGGCGATCGTGTGGCCGTGGCCGCGATGGGTGCTGGTCAGCAGGTCGGCCGGGCGCAGGTGGAGCCCCACGCCGGCGGCGACGGCCTCCTGGCCGGTCGACAGGTGCAGCGGCCCGCGCACCGTCGCCTGAGTGTCCGCGGTCTGGCCGAAGGCCGACACTCCGCCCGGGCTGGCGACTTCGGCGGCGTCCTCGAACGCGCGGATGCGCGCCATCGTGCGCAGCAGCGTCTCGAGCCGCTCGCACCGCGCGAGGATCTTCGCGTCGTCCAATCGCGTCTCCGCCGTCGGGGTGACGGAGCCGATCGTAACGCCTGTGACTTTCTGGCGGACCTGCGGATTACCCTAGCCCGGGGACCCCCCGGCAGCCGGTCACGCTTCCAGCAGGCTGCGCAGCATCCAGGCCGTCTTCTCGTGGACGTCGATGCGCTGCGTCAGCACGTCGGCGGTGGCCTGGTCGTTGGCCTTCTCCACCAGCGGGAACAGCTTGCGGGCGGTGCGGGCGGTGGCCTCCTGCGCCGCGACCAGGTGGCGGACCATGTCTTCGGCCTTCGGCACGCCCGCGACCTCGTCGATCGAGGCGAGCGCGACGAACTCCCTGTAGGTGCCCGGCGCGGGAAAGCCGAGCGCGCGGATGCGCTCGGCGATGACGTCGAGCGCATTCCACTGTTCGGTGTACTGGCCCATGAACATCGCGTGCAGGCTGTTGAAATGCGGGCCCGTGACGTTCCAGTGGAAGTTGTGGGTCATCAGGTAGAGCGTGTAGCTGTCGGCCAGCAGCGCCGACAGGCCGTCGGCGATCTTCTTGCGGTCGGCTTCGGAAATGCCGATGCCCATCTTCGTCGGCCTGGCTTTGGCTTGCTTCATCGAGTCCTCCTGTTCGCGGAATCGGGTGCAAGGACGCCAGCCGTCGACGGGTCTTCCATCGGCGGCCGCGCCCGTAGCGCGGGAACGGTGTCGAGACGGCTCGCAGTCTAACGCGCTCGACGCCCCGGCGCGGCCGCGAGGGGCAATCTACCGTGTCCGGTGACGCCTCGTCGAAGCGAGCGGGCGCCGCGCGGCGCGCGCCGGCTGGCGCGGCGTGGGCGAGAGCCGACGCACGTTCCACCAGGCGAACAGCGCGGCGAGCAGCAGCGCCGCGGTGTCCGGTTCGGGTACGGGGGCACCGACTTCGATCGGGACCCAGGTCGGCGGCTCGGTGCCGGCTTCCTGCCAATAACCCAGCGAGATCCTGAAGGGTGGGTCGGTGAGGCAGGGGTTGGGCGGATACCAGGCCGAATCGATGCAGACGCCCACGACGTAGTTGCCGGCGGAGAGATCGGCGAGTTCGAGGTACCCGAGGTTGCGGCACGGGTCGACGGGAATGCAGGGATCGACGGGCTCGACCGGATCGGCGCTCAGCAGCCCGATCGCCAGCGCGCTCCTGCATAACGGATCGTCGTTCGACCACGCGTTGCCGCAGGTCGAGTCCCAGAGTTCGGCGCGCAGCCCGAACCTGCCGCCCGCGAAACTGAAGCGGAACGCGTCGTCGGGATCGTCGGCGCCGCCGACATTGCCCTGGATTTCGGTGATCCCGCTGCCCTGCAGCGACTGCGGCGCCAGCAGGTCGCCGGCATCGCCGATCTCGTAAAAGACGAGCGCTTGCGCGCTGCCCAGGCCGACGAAGAGCGAAGCCAGGAATGCCCAGAAGTGCCTCATGACGTCCTCCTGATGATCGCAGGGTTCCAGAGACACGAAGCAAGAGTCGCGCCGCTACTTCAAGTGATTGAAACGTATGGAAATTTCCGAAGAGCTCGGCCGCAACTGTAAGAGTTTCCGACAGCCGCGGCGGATCGGCGTGCGACCCGCCGTGCAGCGTCCATGGCCGCGCGCCCGGCCACGCGTCCGCATTACCATGTCGCTTCGCCGCTCCCGAACGACCCCACCCGCACCGACGCGACCATGACCGATCCCGTCCGCCGCCTCGACTTCGGCCGCGTCGCCGTCCATTTCGGCGACAAGTCGGGCAAGTATCCCGATGGCAACCAGGTGATCGTGCGCGGCACCGACACTCGCGCGGCCTTCGACACGCCGCTGGTGTCGAACCGCATCGGCCCCGAGTTCGACGCGACCGAGCTGGTGCTGCTCGGCCACGCGCACGAGGACCACATGGCCGGGCTGCACCGGCTGCCCCGAGCGGCGGTGCAGGTGCACGAGCACGACCTCGACGCGGTGCGCAGCTGGGAAGGGCTGGTGCGGCACTACGGGCTGTCGCTGGCGGCGGCCGAGCCGATGCGGGCGAAGATCCGGCGCGAGTTCTTCTACGCGCCGCGGCCCGACGCCACCGGCTATCGCGACGGCGCGACCTGGGACCTCGGCCAGGCGCGCGTGCGCGCGTTCCACCTGCCGGGCCACACGGCGGGGCACTGCGCGCTGCTGGTCGAGCCCGAGGGGGTCGCGTTCATCGGCGACATCGACCTGAGCGGCTTCGGGCCTTACTACGGCGACGCGGCGTCGAACCTCGCCGACTTCAGGCGCTCGATCGCGCGCCTGCCGGAGATTCCGGCGCGCGTCTGGGTGACGTCGCACCATCGCGGTGTCTACACCGAGCGCGCCGCGTTCCTGGCGGCGCTCGCTGCGTACGCCGCGAAGATCGACGAGCGCAGCGAGCGGCTGCTCGAGATGCTGTCCGGCGGCCTGAAGACGCTCGACGAACTGGTCGCGATGCGGCTGATCTATCCGACCGACTTCCAGGAGATCTGGATCGAGGATGCCGAGCGGCACACGATCCGTCGACACCTCGACGAGTTGCTCGAGGCCGGGCGCGTGCGCTGCGTCGACGACGCGGGGCGCTACGCTCGCGCGTGAAGGAGGGACCGATGAGCGGAAACGGGACTCGCCGGCGCGCGCTGGCCGCGTGCACGTTCGCGGCGCTCGCGTGCGCGCTCGCCCTCGGCGCCGGCACGGTGCGCGCGTGGAGCCGGCACGCGATCGCGACCGCGCCGGCACTCGCGGGGGTCGCGGCAGTCGCGCAGGCGGCGCCGGTGAAGGTGGAGCCGATCGAGGACTTCCTGTCGGCGCAGGGCGAGCGCCTGGCGCAGGTGCTCGACCAGCAGGAGGCGTGGGCGCGCGCGCACCTGCCGTCGTACGCGCCGCGGCCCGAGGCGCTGCGCTTCACCGCGGCCGGCGCCACCGACGCCGCCGAACTGCGGCGCCGCTTCGTCGCCGCGGTGCGTATCGCGCCCGACGTGCGGCTGGCGCTGTTCGTGCAGCCCGCGCCGGGTGCAGCCGCCGCGCCGTCGCGCCCCGGCCTTGCCCCGCGCGACGTGACGACGCTCGAGCGCGACTCGACCAGCGCCGGCACGCTCTTCGCGGCGCTGCGCGCCGGCGAGACGGTCGCGCCGCTCGACGTGCTGGCGAGCGCGTCGGACGAACCGGACTACGGGCTCGACATCGGCCTGTTCGAGGACAACGGTACGGCGCACGGGCGCGCCTATGGCTTCGGCAAGCAGCCGTTCGGCAATCCCGCGCTCGACTTCGGCTCGCAGGCGCCGTTCCACATGGGCTTTCACCACGAGGCGTGGATCGTCTACAAGGCGGCCGGTTTCCTGAAGCGCACGCAGCCGGAGTACCGGATCCACCTGTGGGCGACGCTCGCGCGGCACGCGCTGCGCAGTGGGCACGACTACTGGGGCTGGCGCTTCGCCGGCTGGGCGCTGCACTACCTGCAGGACCTCGCGCAGCCGTACCACGCGCGCGTGCTGCCGGGCGTCGGCACTGCGCGCATGCTGTGGATCAACACGCTGCACCTGGCGGGCCTGCCGGGCGCGCGCGACCGCGCGGTGACGCTGGTGTCGAACCGGCACCTCGCGTTCGAGAACTTCGCGCGCACCGCGCTGCTCGCTGCGTACCGCGGCGAGCGCGACGCGGCGCTGCTGCTCGACGCGCTCGCGGGGCGCGGTGCCTGGGGCGACGAGCGGGCCGCGGCGGGCCCTGTTCCGGACCCCGTTCCGGGCGCCGGCGCGCCCTGGGACGACGCCGCGCCGCGCGAGCGGGTGTCGCGCAGCGCGGCGGCCGCGGCCGCCGCGCTCGACCGGGTCATCGCGGCGTCGCTACCGGCGCGCTACGTCGACGACCCGGGCTTCGAGTTCGGCAACGCCGGTCCCGGCATCGACCTCTACGCGCTGCTCGCGCGCGAGGCGCCCGCGCGGCGCGATGCGATGCTCGCGGCGCTCGCGCCGCGGCTGGCCGAATACGGCGCGCATACGCGCGCGTTCGTGCGCGCGCTGCTCGAGGCCCGCGACGCTCGAGGCGCGAGCGAGGGGCCGGCGAGCGGCCGCTGAAGCGGCGGCCGGGGCGGCCGCCGAGGTCGCGGCCGAAGCGGGGTCAGTGCGCCGCCAGGTGCGCGAGCGGCAGTTCGGTGGTGCGCTTGATCTCCTGCAGCACCACGCTCGACTCGACGCTGCGCACGCCGGGCAGCCGCATCAG
>JANJTK010000011.1 GCA_024711155.1 Burkholderiaceae bacterium | reverse complement strand
TGCTCGACCTCGGCCGGCCAGACCTTGAAGCCCGACAGGTTGATCATGTCCTTCACGCGATCGACGATGTAGACGTAGCCGTCGTCGTCCATGCGGCCGATGTCGCCCGAGTGCAGCCAGCCGCCGCGCAGCGCCAGCGCGGTGTCCTCGGGCCGGTTCCAGTAGCCCTTCATGACGCCGGGCCCGCGGATCACGATCTCGCCCCACTGCCCGCGCGGCAGCTCGCGGTCGGCCTCGTCGAAGATCGCCAGTTCGAAGCCCTCGACGGCGCGCCCGACCGACCCGAAGCGGTGCTCGACGAGGTCGTTGTAGCAGGCGAACGGCGAGCACTCGGTGAGCCCGTAGCCCTCGTAGACGCGGCGGCCGAAGCGCTCGGTCCAGCGGCGCGAGATCTCCTCGGGCATCGTCGCCGCCGCCGACATTTCGTAGCGGATCGACGACAGGTCGAACTTCGACAGGTCCATCGACAGCAGCGCGATGAAGATCGTCGGCACGCCGAAGAACAGCGTCACGCGCTCGCGCCCGATCGCCTCGAGCACCGGCTCGGGAACGAAGCGGCGAAACAGCACCAGTGTCGCGCCGGCCATCACCGCGGCGTTCATGATGTAGTTCTGGCCGTAGACGTGAAAGAGCGGCAGGAACACCGCGAGCCGGTCGTCGGCGCGGTAGCCCGAGCACTTCGCCGCGGTCGCGATGTTGGTCGCGATGTTCGACTGCGTCAGCGTGACGCCCTTCGGAAAGCCGGTGGTCCCGGACGAGTACAGCAGCGAGGCCGGCGCATCGGGCGCGCAGTCGACCGGGTCGAAGCGCGCTTCGCGCCCGGCGCACCAATCGGCCAGCGCGGCGGTGCCGGCCGGCGCGTCGCCCTCGCAGACCACGACGTGCGCGAGCGCCGGGCAGCGCTCGCGCGGCACGAACTGCGCGAGTTCCGCCACCGTGAACACCACCTTTGCGCCCGAGTCCTGCAGCAGGTACTCGACCTCGGCGCTGCGGAAGATCGCGTTGATCGACACCGTGATCGCCCCGAGCTTCTGCGCGGCGTAGTACGCGATCGCGAACTCGGGGACATTCGGCAGGAACAGCGCGACCCGGTCGCCGGCCCCGACGCCGTGCGCGCGCAGCGCGTGCGCGAGGCGGGAGGCGGCCGCGTCGAGCTCCGCGTAAGAGAGGCGCCGCCCCTCGAAGACGAGCGCCGGATGCGCGGGCCGCGCGGCGGCCTGGCGCTCGAGTTGCGATGCGAGATTCATGCGGCCTCTCCGGGTTGCCAGCGCTTCCAGGCCCGCAGCACCGCGTTCGGATACTCCGGACGGCCGAGACTGCCGTTGTAGCGACCGAGCGCACGGTACAGGTTGCCGCGCTCGAGGTCGAGATAGTGGCGCAGGATCGTGCAGCCGTAGCGCAGGTTGGCTCGCATGTCGAACAGCTTCGACGCGTCGGCGTCGCCGATCAGCGTGGTCCAGAACGGCATCACCTGCATGTAGCCGCGCGCGCCGGCGTGCGAAATCGCATAGCGGCGGAAGTTGCTCTCGACCTCGATCAGGCCGAGCACCAGGTGCGGGTCGAGCCCCGCGCGCTGCGCCTCGTAGCGCACCGCCTCGAGGAAGTCGACGCGCTGGCGGTACTCGGGCTTCCAGCGCCGCGGCAGGCGGCTCGACATCGCGGAGAGCCAGTCGACCTTCTCGCCGACCGACGCGAAGCGCGCCTGTGGGACGGGGTCCGCCGCCGGGTCGACCGCCTTCGCCAGCGCGCTGCGCACCGCGGCGCCCAGCGGCTCGTACTGCTGGTTTCCAGCGCGCGCCGGGCCGTGCGCGACCGGCCCGAGCCCCAACGCGAATGCGAACGCGAGCCCGAGCGCTGCGCGGGCGAGCGGGACGCGGGTCGGCAGCCGCTTCATCGCCGGAATTTGACCCCGGCGCCGCTCATCCCGCAAGCAGTTGCCGGACGGCCGGCGCTGCGTCGCCGACGGGCACCGCCTTCGACTGCATGCCGCGCCGCTCGACCACCTCGACGCAGCCCTCCTTCAGGCTGCGCTCGCCGACCGTGACGCGCACCGGCACGCCGATCAACTCCCAGTCGGCGAACATCACGCCGGGCCGCTCGTCGCGGTCGTCGAGGATCACGTCGACGCCGTCGGCCAGCAACTGCTCGTACAGCGCGTCGGCCGCCGCGCGCACCGCCGGCGACTTGCCGTAGCCGAGCGGCACGATCGCGACCTCGAACGGCGCGATCGCGCGCGGCCACACGATGCCGCGCTCGTCGTGGTTCTGCTCGATCGCAGCGCCGACGAGCCGCGTGATCCCGATGCCGTAGCAGCCCATCTCGAACGGGCGCGCCTTGCCGTCGACGTCGACGAAGGTGGCGTTCATCGCCTCGGAGTACCTGGTGCCGAGGTAGAACACGTGCCCGACCTCGATGCCGCGCTGGATCGCCAGCGCGCCCTTGCCGTCCGGCGACGGATCGCCGGCGCGCACGTTGCGGATGTCGGCCGCGACCGGCTCGGGCAGGTCGCGCCCCCAGTTGACGCCGGCCAGGTGAAAGCCTTCCTCGTTGGCGCCGCTGACGAAGTCGGCCATCTGCGCGACGGTGCGGTCGGCGACGACGCGCACCGGCTTGCGCGTTCCGACCGGGCCCAGGTAGCCGGGCCGGCAGCCGAAGTGCTCGACGATCTCGGAGTCGGTCGCGAAACGGAAGCCCGCCAGCCCCGGCACCTTGCCCGCCTTCACCTCGTTGAGCTCGTGGTCGCCGCGCACCAGCAGCAGCCAGATCGTGGTGCCGACGATCCGGGGGGCGCCGGCGAAGTCCTGCGCGCCGTCCTTGACCGCTTCGCGCCGGTCCACCGCCAGCACGATCGACTTCACCGTGCGCTCGAGCGGCACCCCGAGCAGTGCGGCCACGTCCTCGCACTTCTCGCGCCCCGGCGTCGGCACCTTCGCGAGCGGCGCCCCCGGCCCGGCGCGCCGCTCGATCAGCGGCAGCGCCTCGGCCAGCTCGACGTTGGCCGCGTAGCCGGAGTCGGGGCACCACGCGAGCGCGTCCTCGCCGGTCTCGGCGATGACCTGGAACTCGTGGCTCGCCGAGCCGCCGATCGCGCCGGTGTCGGCCGCCACCGCGCGAAAGGTCAGCCCCATGCGCCTGAAGATCGCCTCGTAGGCTTCGTACATCGCGCGGTAGCTCGCCAGCGCGCCGTCGCGGTCGCGGTCGAACGAGTAGGCGTCCTTCATCGTGAACTCGCGCCCGCGCATCACGCCGAAGCGCGGCCGGCGCTCGTCGCGGAACTTGGTCTGGATGTGATAGAAATTCTTCGGCATCTGGCGGTAGCTGCGGATCTCGTGCCGCGCGATGTCGGTGATCGCCTCCTCCGAGGTCGGCTGCACGATGAAGTCGCGCTGGTGCCGGTCCTTCACCCGCAGCAGTTCCGGCCCGTAGACGTCCCAGCGGCCGGACTCGATCCACAGCTCGGCCGGCTGGATCACCGGCATCAGCAGCTCGATCGCGCCGGCGCGATCCATCTCCTCGCGCACGATCGCCTCGATCTTGCGGATCACGCGCAGCCCGAGCGGCATGTAGTTGTAGATGCCCCCGGCGAGCCGGCGGATCATCCCCGCGCGCGTCATCAGCCGATGGCTGACGACCTCGGCGTCGGCGGGCGCTTCCTTCAGCGTCGAGAGGTGGAATCGGGAGGCTTTCATGCTCGCTCGGGTCGGTGAGGGGCGCGGGGTGTCAACGCCGGGGGCGGGTCGATATAATCGTTTCAATTGTATGGGATCGAGGGGTGCGGGCCATGCTGGACCGTGACGGCTATCGCCCCAACGTCGGCATCATCCTGGTCAATTCGAGGAACGAGGTCTTCTGGGGCAAGCGGGTCCGCGAGCACTCGTGGCAGTTTCCGCAGGGCGGCATCAAGCGCGGCGAATCGCCCGAACAGGCGATGTTCCGCGAGCTGCACGAGGAAGTCGGGCTGCGGCCCGAGCACGTGCGCATCGTCGGCCGCACCCGCGACTGGTTGCGCTACGACGTGCCCGAGCACTGGGTGCGGCGCGAGTGGCGCGGCCACTACCGCGGGCAGAAGCAGATCTGGTTCCTGCTGCGGCTGGTCGGCCGCGATTGCGACGTCGACCTGCGCGCCTCGGATCACCCGGAGTTCGATGCCTGGCGTTGGAACGACTACTGGGTGCCGCTCGACGCGGTGATCGAGTTCAAGCGCGACGTCTACAGCCAGGCGCTCAGCGAGCTCGCGCGCATCCTGTTCCACCGCCCGGGCGCGCGCGACGGCTGCGCCGACGGCGGGCGCTACCTGCGCGGGCGCACCCGCGCCCGGCCGCGCCACGTGGAGGCGCCGCGCGACGAGGCCGAGTGCGACGGGCCGTGCCCGCCCGACGCAGCCCCCGGCCGCGAGCCGGGTTGAGCGATCGCCCCCCGCACCCGACCCCGGCCGCGTGGGGGTCGTCACACGCCTGTCCCGATTGCCGGTTCATCATTCGTCCATGAGTTCCGCCCCGCCCCTTCTGCCTCTCGTCTACAGCTGCTCGGGCTGTTCGAGCGCCGCGCAGCTCGCCAACCATCTCGCGGTCCGGCTCGACCGCGCCGGGCTGGCCGAGATGTCGTGCATCGCCGGCATCGGCGGCAACGTCCCGGCGCTGGTGCTCGCCGCGAAGAAGGCCGCACTCGCCGGGCGCCCGATCGTCGCCATCGACGGTTGCGCGCTTGCCTGCGCGAGCGCCTGCCTGCACGAGCGCGGCCTCGCGCCGACCGAGCACCTGCAGCTCGCGAAGGACGGCGTGCGCAAGGCCTACCGCACCGATTTCGACCCGGCGCAGGCCGAGCAACTCTACGAGCGCGTGGCGCAGCGGATCGCCGAGCTGCGCGAACTCAGCGCGGACGCGTCATCCGCCCGGGCTGAACCCACTCGTCGAACTGCGCAGCGCTGACGTAGCCCAGCGCCAATGCGGCCTCGCGCAGCGTGCCGCCGTCGCGGTGCGCCTGCTTCGCGATCGCCGCCGCGCGCTCGTAGCCGATGTGCGGAGCGAGCGCGGTCACGAGCATCAACGAGCGCTCGACCAGTTCCGCGATGCGCCGCCGGTCGGGCTCGATGCCGGCCGCGCAGTGGCGCTCGAAGCTCGCCATCCCGTCGGCCAGCAGCCGCAGGCTCTGCAGCAGCGCGTGCGCGACGAGCGGCTGGAACACGTTGAGCTCGAACTGGCCCGAAGCGGCCGCGATGCCCAGCGCGACGTCGTTTCCGGCCACCTGTGCGCACAGCATCGTCATCGCCTCGCACTGCGTCGGGTTCACCTTGCCCGGCATGATCGAGCTGCCCGGCTCGTTCTCCGGGATCCGGATCTCGCCGAGTCCCGAGCGCGGGCCGCTCGCGAGCCAGCGCACGTCGTTGGCGATCTTCGTCAGCGCGGCCGCGAGCACGCGCAGCGCGCTGTGCAGCGCCGCGGCCGGCTCGTGCCCGGCCAGCGCTGCGAAGCGGTTCGGCGCCGGCACGAACGGCAGTGCGAGGCGCGCGCACAACCGCGCGCAGACGCGCTCGCCGAACTCCGGATGCGTGTTCAGCCCGGTGCCGACCGCGGTGCCCCCGATCGCCAACTCGTGCACCGTCGCCAGCGCCGCGACGACCGCCGCGCGCGCGCGCCCGAGCTGCGCTGACCAGCCGGAGATCTCCTGTCCGAGCGTGAGCGGCGTCGCGTCCTGCAGGTGCGTGCGGCCGATCTTGACCAGGTCGTCGAACTCGCGCGCCTTCGCGTCGAGCGTCGCGCGCAGCGCGTCGAGCGCCGGCAGCAGCCGCTGCGACGCGGCGCCGGCCGCCGCCACGTGGATCGCGGTGGGCACCACGTCGTTGGACGACTGCCCCAGGTTGACGTCGTCGTTCGGGTGCACGAGGCGGCGCGCGCCGCGCTCGCCGCCCAGCATCTCCGAAGCCAGGTTCGCGAGCACCTCGTTGACGTTCATGTGCGTCTGCGTGCCCGAGCCGGTCTGCCACACCGACAGCGGAAACTCGTCCGGGTGCCGGCCCTCGAGCACCTCGTCGGCCGCACGCACGATCGCCTGCGCCTTCGCGGCTTCGATGAGGCCCAGTTCGCCGTTGACCTCGGCGGCGGCGCGCTTGACCTCGACCAGCGCCGCGATCAGCCCGGACGGCATGCGCTCGTCCGAGATCGCGAAGTGGTGCAGCGAGCGCTGCGTCTGCGCCCCCCACAGGCGCTGCGCCGGCACCTCGATCGGGCCGAAGGTGTCGCTCTCGGTGCGCGTGTTCACGGCTCGCCCGCGTCATCGATCGGCGAGACCCGGTACGGGAAGACGCCGTGGAAGGATTGACTGGCCATCGTCGGGGTCCGCATGATTGTCTGCCGTGGATTGTCGCCCTTTTGCAGGAGTGCGGTGATGGGCGCACGACTCGCCGCCGACGCGGTCGTGCTCGCGCACCTGGCGTTCATCGCGTTCGTCGTGGCCGGGGGGCTGCTCGCCGGATGGCGTCCGCGCGTCGCGTGGCTGCACCTTCCCGCCGCCGCCTGGGGCGCGTGGATCGAGTGGAGCGGCGGCATCTGCCCGCTCACGCCGCTGGAGAACCGGCTGCGCCGCCTGGCCGGCGAGGAGGGCTACGGGGGCGGGTTCGTCGAGCGCTACCTGATCCCGATCGTCTATCCGGAGAGCCTGTCGACCAGCGCCCAGCGCTGGCTGGGCGCGGCGGTTGTCGCAATCAACCTCGCCGTCTACACGACGCTGATCGTTCGGCGGCGCAGCACGCGCCGACCGTAGCACGGGCGCAACGCCCGCCGACCCGAAACACGACGTTCATCCGCCGCCGAGCGACCGTCCGCCCGCCCACGATGCCGCCGCCGGAACCGCCGCGCCTAGTCTGGCCGTGTCAGTCCGACAGGAGCAATCGCATGGAAATGACGATCGAGCACGACCTCGGCGCGCAGGAATCCGAAGCGCAGGTCTTCTCGCTGACGACGATCCTGGATCCCTCGGCCGCGATCGAGGCGGCGAACCGGCTCTATGCGCGCAATCGCGCCGGCTTGCGCTTCTTCTGCGAGAACCGTCGAGTGGTCTCGGTCGACGAGGCCGCGGCGCTCGAGGGTCTGCCGGAGATGGAGGCGGACCCGGCCTGATCGCACCGGCCGCAACCTGGTCCCGCTATCGCAGGGCCAGGGTGTCGCGGTGGCTCAGTTCGGGGTCCTCGGCATAGCCGAGGATCGACTCGATCTCCGACGACGGGCGGCGCATGATCAGACGCGCCTCGGAACTGGAATAGTTGATCAGGCCGCGGCCGATCTCGCGGCCTTCGGGGTCGCGGATCGCGACCGCTTCGCCGCGCTCGAAATCCCCGCTGACCTCGGCCACGCCGACCGGCAGCAGGCTGCGCCCGCCCGCGACGAGCGCGCGCGCCGCGCCTTCGTCGAGGCGCACCGAACCGCGCAGCTGCAGGTGATCGGCGAGCCACTGCTTGCGCGCGGCCATCCGCTGCGTCTGCGCGACGAAGCGCGTGCCGATCGCTTCGCCGCGCGCGAGTCGCGACAGCACGCCCGACTCGCGCCCCGAGGCGACGATCGTGTGCGTGCCGCTGCCGGCGGCGCGCCGTGCCGCCAGCACCTTCGTGATCATGCCGCCGCGCGCGATCGAGGTGCCGGTGCCGCCGGCCATCGCCTCGAGCGACGGATCGCCGGCCGCGACGCGCTCGAGCAGCCGCGCGCCGGGGTCGCGGCGCGGGTCGGCCGTGTAGAGCCCCGCCTGGTCGGTCAGGATGACCAGCGCGTCGGCGTCGATCAGGTTCGCCACCAGCGCGCCCAGCGTGTCGTTGTCGCCGAACTTGATCTCGTCGGTGACGACGGTGTCGTTCTCGTTGATGATCGGCACCACGCCGAAGCCCAGCAGCGACAGCAGCGTCGCGCGCGCGTTCAGGTAGCGCTTGCGGTCCGACAGGTCGTCGTGCGTGAGCAGCACCTGCGCGGTAGCGAGCCCGTGCGCGCGAAAGCAGGTCTCGTAGACCTGCGCGAGCCCCATCTGGCCGACCGCCGCGGCGGCCTGCAGCTCGTGCATCGCCGTCGGGCGCCGCGACCAGCCGAGCCGCTTCATCCCCTCGGCGACGGCGCCCGAGGACACCATCACGACTTCCTTGCCGAGCGAGCGCAGGTCGGCGATCTGGCGCCCCCATTGCGCGATCGCCGTCTCGTCGAGCCCGCGCCCTTCGTTGGTCACCAGGCTCGAGCCGACCTTCACGACGATGCGCCGGCCTTCCCGCACCGGCGCGTCGCCGTCGGCGCCGCCGGCGCCCGCCGCTGCAAGCGCGGCCGTGTCCTCAGTCATGGCCGCCTCCCTCCGGCGTTCCCGCGGCGCGCTCCGCTGCCGGCTGCTCCGGCGCAGGCGCAACGAAACGCAGGTCCGCGACTTCGTCGGGCTTGCGCACCGAGTCCAGGTACTCGGCGATCGCCAGGCACAGCGTCTCGCAGCCCTCGCGCGTGAGCCCGGAGATCGCGAACACGCGCTCGACCGGCAGCGCGCTGCGCCCGCGCCCGCGATACGCGCGCACGAACGCCGCCACGCGCGCCTCGCGCTCGCCCTCGGGCAGCATGTCGATCTTGTTCAGCACCAGCCAGCGCGGCTTGGCCGCCAGCTCCGCGTCGTACTTGCGCAGCTCGCGCACGATCGCGCGCGCGTCGCGCGCGGGATCGGCGGCCGGGTCGAACGGCGCGAGGTCGACCAGGTGCAGCAGCAGTCGCGTCCGCTGCAGGTGTCGCAGGAACTGGTGGCCGAGCCCCGCCCCTTCGGCCGCCCCCTCGATCAGGCCGGGGATGTCGGCGATCACGAAGCTGCGCCCGACGCCGACGCGCACCACGCCGAGGTTCGGGTGCAGCGTCGTGAACGGATAGTCGGCGATCTTCGGGCGCGCGTTGCTCACCGCCGCGACGAGAGTCGACTTGCCCGCGTTGGGCAGTCCGAGCAGGCCGACGTCGGCGAGCACCTTCAGCTCGAGCAGCAGGCGCCGGTGCTCGCCCTCCTTGCCGGGCGTGCACTGGCGCGGCGAGCGGTTCGTGCTCGACTTGAAGTGCAGGTTGCCGAGACCGCCGTCGCCGCCCCGGGCGAGCAGCGCCTCCTCGCCGTCGCGCGCGAGGTCCGCAATGAGTTCGCCGGTGTCCTCGTCGCGGATCTGCGTGCCCACCGGCACGCGCAGGCGGATGTCCTCGGCCGCCGCGCCGTACTGGTCGGAACCGCGGCCGCGCTCGCCGTTCTTCGCGGCGAACTTGCGCTGGTAGCGGTAGTCGACCAGCGTGTTGATGTTGCGGTCGGCCACCGCGCGGATGCTGCCGCCGCGGCCGCCGTCGCCGCCGTCGGGGCCGCCGCGCGGGATGAACTTCTCGCGGCGAAACGACGCCACGCCGTTGCCGCCGTTGCCGGCCACGACTTCGATGCGCGCTTCGTCGACGAATTTCATGGGGACAAAAAAGCCCCGCGCAGCGGGGCTTCCTGCGGCGCCTCGCGGAGCGTCACTGCAGCGGCTCGACGCTGACCGTGTTGCGGTTGCGCTCGCCCTTGACCGCGAACTTCACCTGCCCGTCGACCAGCGCGAACAGGGTGTGGTCCTTGCCGACGCCGACGTTGGTGCCCGGGTGGAACTGCGTGCCGCGCTGGCGCACGATGATCGAGCCGGCGCTGACCGTCTGGCCGCCGTAGGCCTTGACGCCCAGCATCTTCGGTTGCGAATCGCGCCCGTTGCGGGTGGAGCCGCCGCCCTTCTTCTGTGCCATGTCGTTGACTCCTCGTTACTGCGCCTGGGCAGCCGCGGCGATCGCCGGCGCCTGGGCACTCGCCTCGCCGAGCGACGAGGCAATCCGGCTGACGAACAGCTCGGTGTAGTTCTGGCGGTGGCCCTGCTGCTTCCGATAGTGCTTGCGGCGACGCATCTTGAAGATGCGCACCTTGTCGTGGCGACCGTGGGACAGGACCGTTGCCGAAACCGTGGCGCCCGACACGAGCGGCGCGCCGACCGCGAGCTGCTCGCCCGCGCCGACGGCCAGAACCTGGTCGATCGTGATTTCAGCCCCGATGTCCGCCGGCATCTGTTCTACCTTGATCTTGTCGCCGGCAGCGACCTTGTACTGCTTGCCGCCGGTTTTTATGACCGCGTACATGGGAACCTCGAAGGTGTTGGGAGGTGTCGATTGCCCGGGAAGTGACCCGCCCGGACGCGGGAAACCCGTAATAATACAACCACTTGCCGCCCCGGGCAAGCGCCACGCCAGCGCCCTGCGCCGGGCCCGGCCCTTCTCTTTATAATCTGCCACTTGTTCCACTTTTCCGGGTCCCCGGGACTCGCAGGGCAAGGCGCAGGAACCGATCCCGACGGGGATCGATCGATCCCGCCCACCCCGCGCACGTCGCCTCGCCTGCCGCCTTGAAGCCCGCCGAGCTCTTTCCCGTGGTCGCCGCCGACCTCGCCGAAGTCGACCGCGTGATCCGCGCGCGCCTGTCGTCGGAGGTCGCGCTGATCAACACCGTCGCCGACTACATCGTCGGCGCCGGCGGCAAGCGGATGCGCCCGGTGCTGCTGCTGCTGGTCGCGCGCGCGCTCGGCTACCGGGGAACGCATCACCACCTGCTCGCCGCGGTCGTCGAGTTCATTCACACGGCCACGCTGCTGCACGACGACGTCGTCGACGAGTCCGAACTGCGCCGCGGCCGCAAGACCGCCAACGCGGCCTTCGGCAACGCGGCGTCGGTCCTCGTGGGCGACTTCCTCTATTCGCGCGCGTTCCAGATGATGGTCGAGCCCGACGACATGCGGGTCATGCAGGTGCTGTCCGACGCCACCAACGTGATCGCCGAAGGCGAGGTGCTGCAGCTGATGAACTGCAACGACCCTGACGTCGACGAGCAGCGCTACCTGCGCGTGATCCGCTACAAGACGGCCCGCCTGTTCGAGGCGGCCAGCCAGCTCGGGGCGATCCTGTGCCGCGCGCCGGCCGCGGTCGAGGACGCGATGGCCGAGTACGGGCGGCGGCTCGGCACCGCGTTCCAGCTGGTCGACGACGCGCTCGACTACGGCGGGCACGCGCAGGACATCGGCAAGAACGTCGGCGACGACCTGCGCGAGGGCAAGCCGACGCTGCCGCTGATCCACGTGATGGCGCACGGCACCGGCGCCGAGCGCGAACTGGTGCGCGAGGCGATCGCCGACGGGCACACCGGGCGCTTCGACGAGATCATGCGGGCGATCCACCGCACCGGCGCGCTCGAATACACGCGCGAGCGGGCGCGGGTCGAGGCGCAAGCCGCCGCCGACGCGGTCTCGATCCTGCCCGCTTCCGATTATCGCGACGCGCTGCTATACTTTTCGACTTACTCGATCGAGCGCGACCGTTAGGTCGGCGCGCCGAGCCCCCGGAAATCCCGACCTGGCCGGGGGTTCGACAAGATCGGGCGACACCTGCGCTACCCCGTCCAGGGCGCGCGAATCGGGGTGTAGCTTAGCCTGGTAGAGCGCTACGTTCGGGACGTAGAGGCCGGAGGTTCGAATCCTCTCACCCCGACCATCTCACAGCCGCTGGCGCGCGTGTGCGCGCGCCGCGATCTCGTCGAAGTCTGCGGGCCGCGGGTGCCGGATCGTCGCCGGGCCGGCGCGCCAGACCTGTCCGCGAATGTCGTGATGCACCAGGCCGGGCAGTCGCGCCGCGCAATCGATCAGTGCGCCAAGGTCGATTCCGGTCGCGCAACCCATCGCCTCCAGCATGTGGACGAGATCCTCGGTGCACACGTTGCCGCTGGCCCCGGGAGCGAACGGGCAGCCGCCCAGCCCGCCCAGCGAGGCGTCGAAGCGGACGACCCCTGCCTCCAGCCCCGCCAGCACGTTGGCAAGCCCCATCCCCCGCGTGTCGTGCAGGTGCAGCGTGAGTTCCACCCCCGGCCAGCGCTGCGCCAGCCCCGCGCATGCGGAGCGCACCTGGGCCGGGTTGGCCATCCCGGTGGTGTCGCACAGTGAAATGCCGGTGACGCCGGCGGCGACGAACTCGTCCCCGATGTCGAGCACGTCGTCGAAGGCGACCGGCCCCTCCATCGGGCAACCGAAGGCCGTGCCGATCGAGAGGTTCACGCGCGCTTGCCGCCCGGCGATGCGGCAGACCTCGCGCAGCGCGGCGCGCGACTGGCGCCGCGTCATGCGGGCGTTGGCCAGGTTGTGGGTCTCGCTCGCGGAGACGACGAGGTCGAGTTCGTCCGCCCGGGCGTCCAGCGCGCGCTCGGCGCCGCGCACGTTGAGCACCAGCGCCGCATAGACCACGCCGGGCACGCGCTCGATGCGCCGCATCACCTCGTCGGCGTCGCTCAACGCGGGGATCGCGCGCGCCGACGTGAACGACGTGACTTCGATCTTCGACAGGCCGGTGCGACCGAGTGCGTCGACCATGCGGACCTTGTCGTCGGTCGGAACGAAGACCGGCTCGTTCTGCAGGCCGTCGCGCATGACGACGTCGTGAACGTGAACCCTGCGGCCCTCCAGACCCTCGAGCCCCGGCCAGGGGCCGGTGCTCATCCGATCACCCCGCGCTCGCGCAGGCGCCGCAGTTCGGCCTCGTCGAGACCCAGCGCGTGCAGCACCGCGTCGGTGTCGGCGCCCAGCGCCGGACCGCCGCCGTCGAAGCCGCCCGGGGTGGCGCTGAGCTTCGGGACGACTCCCGGCACCGCCAGCGAACTGCCGTCGGCGAGCGTCACCCGCTGCAACATGTCGCGCGCGCGGTAGTGTTCGTCGTTCACGATGTCCGACACGGTATAGGGCTTGCCGGCCGGGACGCGCGCCTCGGCCAGCCGGCCCAGCACCTCCTCCAGCGTGTGGCGGCGCGCCCACTGCGAGATCGCCTCGTCGATCGTCGCCATTTCGCGCACGCGCCCGGGATTGCTCGCCAGGCGAGGATCGCGGCCGAGATCGTCGCGCCCGATCAGCGTCATCAGGCGCTTGAAGATGCTGTCACCGTTGCCTGCGATCAGCACGTAGCGGCCGTCGGCGCACAGATAGGCGTTGGTCGGAGCGACGCCCTGCAGCGCACTGCCTGCCGGTTCGCGCTGCACGCCGTAGCGGTCGAACTCGGAGACCGCGCCTTCCATCATGTTGAAGACCGACTCGTAGAGCGCGACGTCGATCATCTGGCCCTGCCCCCCGCGGGTCGCCCGATGGTAGAGCGCCAGCAGCACGCCGATCACGCCGTGCAGCGCCGACAGCGAGTCGCCGATGCTGATGCCGGGCCGCACCGGCGGCTCGCCGGGCATGCCGGTGATGTGCCGCAATCCGCCCATCGCCTCCGCGATCACGCCGAAGCCGGGCAGGTCGCGCAGGGGCCCGGTCTGTCCGTAGCCGGAAATGCGCAGCATGATCAGGCCCGGATTGAGCGCCGACAGCTTGCCGTAGTCGAGGCCCCACTGCTCGAGCGTCCCGGGCCTGAAGTTCTCGATCACGACGTCGGCGCCGGCCGCAAGGCGTCGCACCAGGTCCTGGCCCTCGGCCTGGCGCAGGTCGACCGCGACCGACTTCTTGTTGCGCGACTGCACGTGCCACCACACCGCCGTTTCGCCTTCGGGGGCGCGCCAGGTGCGCAGCGGGTCCCCGATGCCCGGCGGCTCGATCTTCACGACCTCGGCCCCGAAGTCTCCCAGCGTCTTGCCGGCGAACGGGCCCGCGATCAGGCTGCCCAGTTCGACGACGCGGATGCCCTCGAGCGGGCGCAGAGCGGGAGTTTCCATGGAGTCGATCGCAGGTCGGTCGTGGTCTTCGTCGCTTCGTCACCGGAGCGGGGACGACGTCACCAGCCGTGGCGCCGTGCCCATCCGGTCATCAGGTCCACCGACTCCTTCAGCTGCGCGGGCTGGCCCTTGAAGTAGTGGCTCGCGCCCCGGATGCAGTGCATTTCCTTGTCGACGCTGGCACAGGCGCGGTACATCAGCGACACGTCGGGCTGCGGCACGGCGTCGTCGGCGCTGTGCTCGATCGCGATCATGGGCACCGAGATCGCTGCGGCGCAGGTCTCGCCGTCGGCGCGCGAGTGGTCGATCGACCACTGCGACAGCCACGAGCGCAGCATCGAGAAGCGCGCGAGCCCGACGGGCCCGGTGTTGACGGTCTCCGGAACGCCGAGGTAGCAGCGCCCGATGGGGCGGTCGTTCGGTTCGATGGCAGCATCGAGGAAGCGCGGCTCCGCCATCGTCCGGTGCGTGACGAAACCACGTTCGACTTCAGCCGTGCCGCGGCTGCGCAGCGTGTGCAGCGTCTCCTGCACCCGTTCGGTGATCCGCCGCACCCGTCGCACCTGCCCGGCCCGAAAGGCCGCCAGCCAGTCGGCCGGGTACGGCGGCCGCACCGGCAGCGCCGGCGAGTAGAGGTCGAACTCCGGATCGCGATCGTCGGGGTCCAGTTCGTTGCGCACCGACGGATCGATCCAGTCGCACAGTGTCTGCGCGCGCGACCGATGCGCCGCCTCGAGCACGACGCCGTCCGCGGGCCACAGGCCTGCGGCCTTCAGGTCGACCGGGTCGCCGGCCGGGGTCGCCGCGATGGTCGGACGCTCGGCCTGCGACTGGTAGAACAGCGCCAGCGAGCCGCCGCCGGACCATCCCAGCAGCACCACCTTGCGGTAGCCCAGGCGTTCCTTCGCATGGCGCACGCAGGCGCCGAGGTCGAGCGCGACCTTCTCGTAGATCAGCGGGGCGTCGTTCTTGACGTAGCGACTGCCCATGCACAAGACCGGGTAGCCCGCCGCTGCGACGGCCGCGGGCAGCGGCAGCAGCTGGAGCGTGGAGCTCGGATGCATCATCAGGAAGACGGTGTCGGAGCCGCCCTCGACCGGGCGGATCAGCACGCCTTCCAGGTTGATCGTGCCCTGGCTCCCGACGAAGCCGTAGGTCTCGGTGAACTGGCTCGTCTCCTCGAACGAGACGTGGACCCAGCGGTGTTCGATTGCCGGCATGATCAGGCCGGCACGCGGGCGCGCTTTTCGACCCGCCACGCGTCGAGGGCCTCGTGCGCGCGCCGGCGGTCCGCCTGCGTCGGCGGTCCCTGCATGTCGACGCACAGCTCGAGGCGCACGCCGTTCGGATCGAAGAAGTAGATCGAGCGAACGAAGCCGTGGTCGGTGATGCCGAGCAGGTCGACGCCCGCGTCCTCGAGACGCCGCTTCGCCTGCTCGAGCACCTCGAGCGAATCGACCTTCAGCGCCAGGTGGTTGACCCACGCCGGCGTGTTCGGCGACGGCTCGGCGCCCTGGTCGTCGCCGAGGTCGAAGAACGCGACCGAGGATCCGTCACCGAGTTCGAAGAAGATGTGGACGTAAGGGCAGTACTCGCCGGTGCTCGGGACGATCTCGGCACGAATCACGTGCGTGAGCGGCAAGCCCAGCAGATCCTCGTAGAAGGCGCGAGTCTGCTCGGCGTCACGGCAGCGGTACGCGAAGTGGTGCAGGCGCCGGACGGGGACGAAGGTGGCTGCCACGGGTTGCTCCTCTCTGGTGACCGGATCAGCCCCAGAGTAGCCAGCCGCATGACACCCTGTCGCCAGGAGGGGGATTTGCCGGCCCCGCCGGCCTTACTCCGTCAGCGAACGATAGCGCCCGCGGTGATACAGCAGCGGCTCCCGATCGCGCTGATCGAAGCGTTCGACCTGCCCGAACAGCACGAGGTGGTCGCCGACGTCGTTCAGCTGGTGCACGCGGCACTCGAACCGGGCGACCGCGCCCTCGATCAGCGGCACGCCGCCGAGGCCCTCGACGAGCGCCTCCTCGATGCCGTCGAACTTGTCGGCCGCGGGGCGGGAGAAGCGTTGCGAGATCTCCTGCTGGTCCGCGGCGAGCACGTTGATCGCGAAGTATTCGGCATCGCGGAACGCCTGCGCGCTCGGGGCGCGCAGCGACAGGTTCCACAGCACGATCGGCGGCGCCAGCGACACCGAACTGAACGAGTTGACCGTCAGGCCCTCGCGCTTGCCGTCGGGCCGTCGCGTCGTCACGACGCACACGCCCGTCGCGAATCCGCCCAGCGCGTTGCGCAGTTCCCGCTCGTCCAGTTTCGATTCGGACACGATTCCCTCTCCCCGCCCGCGGGGCGCCCATCCCCGGCGTGCTCGTTACGCGTTTTCGTTACCTTGACGGGCCGATTCCCGCCTGCTAGATTGCTATGCCGGTTGTCCGGACAACTGACATCCTGCACGGACGCGCAACGATTTGCAAGTGAGCCACCCGCGAGTGAGCCGCCTGCCGTCGGCACCGCGCGATCCGCCCCGCGCACGGGTTCGGCCCGTGAACGATCAAAAGCATCGAGGAGTCGACATGAAGATCAGCAAGCTCGTCGCCGCAGCGGCGTTGACGCTGGGGTGCACGTTCGCCCAGGCGCAGGTCCAGAAACTCAAGTTCGCGTCGTTCGAGGCGCCGCAGGCGATCGCGAGCAAGATTTTCACGCAGTGGATCGAGGGCGTGAACAAGGACGGCGCCGGCGTCGTCGAGATCGAATACTTCGCCGGCGGCGCGCTCGGCCGCGATCCGCGCGCTCAGCTCGAGCTGCTGGAGAACGGCGTCGCCGACATGGCGTGGATGTTCCCGTTCTTCGCGCCTGGCCGCTTCGCCGACAGCGTGATCACCAACATGCCGCTGACGATCCACAACGTCAGGGAAGGCAGCTACGCGGCGTGGAACCTGTACCAGCGCGGCATGCTGCGCGGCTTCGACAACCTGGTGCCGATGGGCGTCATGACGGGTCCGTCGATGGTGCTGTTCTCGACCAAGCCGATGCCTGGCCTCGACAGCCTTTCCGGGCGCAAGTCGGCCGCTTCGTCGCCGCTGCAGCAGAAGATCCTCGGCAAGCTCGGGGCCGCCCCGGTGTCGGGCTTCAACTTCAGCAACTCGGCCGAGGCGCTGCAGCGCGGCAGCCTCGACGTCGACCTGACGAACTTCTCGGCCTCGGTCTCGTTCAAGCAGTTCGACGTCGCCAAACATGTGCTGATCCTGCCGATCGGCCCGTCGATGGTTTCGGTCGTGATGAGCAAGGCGAGCTACGACAAGCTGACGCCGGCGGCGAAGGCAATCATCGACAAGCACCGCGGCGAGCGGCTGGTCAAGATCTGGGCCGACACGATCGGCGCCCGCGAGGAAGAAGTGCGCGCGATGTGGCGCGCCGACGCGAACCGCGGCTACAACGAGCTGAGCGCCGCCGACCGCGCCAGGGCCGAGAGCCTGCTGAACCCGGTGTCGGAGGAGTGGGCGCAAGGCCATCCGAACGGCCCGGCGCTGCTGAAGGCGCTGCGCGAGGAAGTCGCGAAGGTCCGGGGTCGCTGATTCGCCGATGAGCCCGATCGATCGATTGCAGCAGGCGAGCGTCGGGCTCACGCGGTGGGTGGCGCTGGCGGCGGTGGGGCTGATCCTCGCGGGATCGGCCCTCACCGTCGCCGACGTGGTGCTGCGCTCCTCCATCCGCAAGCCGATCTTCGGCGCCAACGACATCGTCCTGCTGATCCTGGTCGTCGCCGTGACGGCCTGTTTCCCGCACGCGCTGGCCATGCGCGAGCACATGCGGATCGCCGCCTTCGGGCAGGCGGTCGGCGGCCGGGTCGGCCACTGGCTGTGCGAAATCTTCTCGGGTGTCGTCGTGATGCTCGTGTTCGCCGGCTTCACCTGGCAGTTCGCGCGCCGTGCCGTCAAGCTGACCGCGACGCTCGAAGAGACTCCCCTGCTGGCGCTGAAGATCGGGCCCTGGTGGTGGGCGGCCGCCGCGCTGCTCGGGCTCGCGACGCTGGCCCAGCTGTTCGTCGTGCTGGTCGACGTCCAGTCGCTCGCCACCGGCAAGGCGCCGCGCGAGGACAAGGAGCTCTCGGTTCAATGAGTCCGGTCTTGCTGGTCGTCATCGCGCTGGCCGCGGTGTTCGTCCTGATTCTGCTGCACGTGCCGATCGGCATCGCGATGGTGGTGGTCGGCGTCGTCTCGTTCGCGTCGATGACGAACTGGACCGCCGCGCTCGGGCTGATGTCGGCCGAGCCGGCGTCGATGATGATGAGCCTCGACATCGGCGTCATCCCGCTCTTCCTGCTGATGGGCAGCTTCGCCACCGCCGGCGGACTGTCCGACGACATCTACCGTCTCGCGCACGCGCTGCTCGGCCACCGCCGCGGCGGCCTCGGCGTGGCAACCGTGCTCGGGTGCGGGCTGTTCGGCTCGATCGCCGGCTCGTCGGTGGCGACCACCGCGACCTTCGGGCGCCTCGCGCTGCCGCAGATGCGCAAGCGCGGCTACGACGGCGGCTTTGCCAGCGGCACGATCGCCTGCGGCGGCACGCTCGGCGCGATGGTGCCGCCCTCGGTCATCCTCGTCATCTACGGCATCATCGCCGAGCAGTTCATCCTCGACCTGTTCGTCGCCGCCGTCGTCCCGGCGCTGCTGGCGGTGGTCGGCTACGTCTTCACCATCTGGCTGGTCACGCGGCTGCGCCCCGAGCTCGCGCCGACCGGGCCGCGCGCCGACTGGGCCGAGGTCCGCGCCGCGCTGTGGCAGTGCCGGGCCGCGCTGGTGCTGTTCGTGTGCGTGTCGGGCGGCATCTACGGCGGCGTCTTCCAGGTCACCGAGGCGGCCTCGCTCGGCGCGCTGCTGTCGGTCGCCTTCGCGGCGCTGCGCGGCCGGCTGAGCCGGCCGGTGCTGGTCGAGGCGCTGCGCTCGACCGCGGCCGCCACCGGCATGATCTACGTCGCGATCTTCGGCGCCTCGATCATGTCGTACTTCATCGGCCTCACGCGCGTCTCCGACGACCTGGTCGCGCTGCTGCAGGGCCTGAACATTCCGCCGGTCGCCGTCATCTCGCTGCTGGTCGTCATGTACCTCGTGCTCGGCGCGGTCTTCGACGAAACCGCGGCGATGCTGATCACGCTGCCCTTCGTGCTGCCGATCGTGACCGGCTTCGGCTACGACCCGGTGTGGTGGGGCATCATCAACCTCGTCGTGATCAACCTCGGCATGGTCATTCCGCCGATCGGCATGAACGTGTTCCTGCTGCACGGCCTGTCGCCCGACATCCCGATCCGCTCGATCTATCGCGGGGTGATGCCGTTCATCGGCATCGACCTGGCGAGGCTCGCGCTGCTGATCCTGTTCCCGGGCCTGACGCTGTGGCTCGTGCAGTGGCTCAAGTGAACTGACGAGCCGAAGGTCCGCGCGGCGGCGCCGGCGACGGTCCGCCGCCGCGCGCGCATTGTCGTAACGCTCCCAGGGGCATCATGAATTTCGAATTTTCCGACGAGCAATTCGCGCTGCGCGACGAGTTCCGCGGCTTCGTTGCCGACCACAAGCCGATCGAGCGGCTGCGCCGCGGCATCGACGCCGGCCAGCCGTGCGACCTCGAGCTGTGGCAGAAGGCCGCCAGTCTCGGCTGGTCGGGCGTCACGATCGCAGAGGAACACGGCGGCACCGCGCTCGGACACGAGCTGCTGTGCCTGGTCGCCGAGGAAGCCGGACGCACGCTCGCGCCGCTGCCGTTCTCGACCACCGTCTACATGGCGGCCGAAGCGATCCGGCTTGCGGGCACGCAGGCGCAGCAGGCCGCGCTGCTGCCGCGCATCGTCGCCGGCGAGGTCGCAACCTTCGCGCTCGGCGAGACCACCGGCGACCCGCAGGAGGCCGGCATCCGCGCCAGCGCGACCGCGACGACGCTCACCGGCGTCAAGACGCCGGTGCTGGACGCCGACGCGGCCAGCTTCGCCGTCGTCGCGGCACGCGGCCCCGAGGGCCTTGGCTTGTACGTGGTCGACCTGAAGGGTCCGGGCGTCGAGCGCAAGGCGCTCGAGTCGCTCGACCCGGGCCGCTCGCTGTCGACGCTCGTGTTCGACAACGCGCCCGCCGAGCGGCTCGCCGGCGGACCCGGCGGCTCCGGCATTGCCGCGGCGGCCGGTCCGCGGTTTGCGCTGCTGCAGGCCTTGCGCGATGTCGCGGATGTGATCGTGCTCGACCAGCGCGGCACCGGAAAGTCCAACACCGCGCCGCCCTGCCAGCGTGCGCTGGATTACGGGTTGGAAACACCTAGCCCGGATCTTTCATAAAAAGCGGGCGATCTCGTCTATCCCATTGATATAATTGGGGTTACGCCAATAACGCTT
>JANJTK010000002.1 GCA_024711155.1 Burkholderiaceae bacterium | reverse complement strand
CCCTTCAGGCCCTCGACGCCGGGCATCAGCTGCTCGTCGGACACCGGCACCTGGTCCATCACGATCTCGCCGGTGATCGAGGCCCGCAGGCCCACCTTGCCGTGGATCGCCGGTGCCGACAGGCCCTTCATGCCCTTCTCGAGGATGAAGCCCTTGATGCGACCGTCGTGGTCGCCGCCCACGCACTTGGCCCACACGACGAAGACGTCGGCGATCGGCGAGTTCGAGATCCACATCTTGTTTCCGGTCAGCAGGTAGCCGCCGTCGACGCGCCTGGCGCGCGTCTCCATCGAGCCGGGGTCGGAGCCGTGGTTGGGCTCGGTGAGGCCGAAGCAGCCGATCCACTCGCCGGTGGCGAGCCTGGGCAGGTACTTCTTCTTCTGCGCTTCGGTGCCGAATTCGAAGATCGGCACCATCACGAGCGAGCTCTGCACGCTCATCATCGAGCGGTAGCCGGAGTCGACGCGCTCGACTTCGCGCGCGATCAGCCCGTAGGCGACGTAGTTCAGGCCGGGGCCGCCGTATTCGGACGGGATCGTCGGGCCGAGCAGGCCGAGTTCGCCCATCTCGCGAAAGATCGCGGGGTCGGTCTTCTCGTGGCGAAACGCCTCGAGCACGCGCGGCGCGAGCCGTTCCTGGCAGTAGGCCGCCGCGGCCTCGCGCACCATGCGCTCGTCCTCGCTGAGCTGCGCGTCGAGCAGCAGCGGGTCGTCCCATTTGAATGAGGCTCTCATCGGCGGGTCTCCTGTCTAAACCGGTATCGCGTTGCGTAAATTGGCGTGCGGGCGCCATCGTAGCGCGCTCCGCCGCACCGCACAAATGGAAGGCGTCGGCGGGACGCGTCGGCCCGCTGCGACGACCGGGTGCGGCGGCGAGCCGCAGCCGCGGGGCCCGTCGGCGGGCCGCGGTCGCGGGCCTGGGCGCCGCCCCCCCTCAAAGCGCGATCGGCACCACCGCCGTGGTCTCGATCTCCAGTTTCGCCCGCCGGGCCATCAGCGCCACCACCTGCACGACCGTCATCGCCGGGTAGTGGACGACGCCCTCGGCGTCGGCCATCAGTTCGCGCCACGCCGCGCCCACCGCCTTGCCGGCGGCGAAGTACTCGTCGCGGTCGGTCACGTACCAGGTCATCCGAACGACGTGCTCGGGGCCGGCGCCGGCCTCGGCGAGGACGGCGCGGACGTTGGCGAGCGCCTGGCGCGCCTGCGCCGCGAAGTCGTCGCTGTCGAATTCGCAGCGCTCGTTCCAGCCTACCTGGCCGGCGACCGACACCACGACGCCGCGCGCGGCCACGCCGTGGACGTAGCCGCGCGGCCGGCTCCAGCCCCTGGGTTGCAGGATCGTCCGGTGCATCTTGTTCGTCTCCTCTCGAAAAGACCCGTGCGCTTGCGGCGCGACGGAGATACTTTAAACTTCAAATATCCGTCCGTGGCCTCGCCGGCCCCGGGCGGCAACCGGATCGAACGCGAACGGAGGATGGTGACATGCGCATCGACGTGATCGGCGGCGGCCCCGCGGGCCTGTATTCGGCGATCCTGCTGAAGAAGACGTTTCCCGGCGCGACCCTGCAGGTGCTGGAGCGCAACCGGCCCGACGACACCTTCGGTTTCGGCATCGTGCTCTCGGACGAGACGCTGGGCAACCTGCGCGCGGCCGACGAACCGACGCATCGCGAGATCGCTGCCAACTTCGCCTACTGGGACGACATCTACGTCCAGTACAAGGGGCGGGTGCTGAAGTCGTCCGGGCACGGCTTCTCGGGCATCCGCCGCCTGACGCTGCTGGAGATCCTGCAGCGCCGCGCGGCCGAACTGGGCATCGACGTGCGCTACCAGACCGAGGACGCCGGCGTGCAGGCGCACCGCGGCGCCGACCTGGTGGTCGCGGCCGACGGCATCAACAGCGCGGTGCGCGAGGGCTGGAAGTCGCACTTCCAGCCGAGCGTCGACCAGCGCACGAACCGCTTCGTGTGGCTGGGCGCGAAGATGGACCTGCCGGGCTTCTACTACAGCTTCCGCGAGGGACCGGGTGGCATCTGGAACATGCACGCGTACCAGTACACGCCCGGCGAGAGCACGATCGTCATCGAGACCACGAACGAGGCGTTCCTCGCGTCGGGGCTCGGCATCCAGGACGAGGCGGCGACCGTGCGGCTGGTCGAGCAGGTGTTCGCCGACGACCTCAACGGCGCGCGCGTGCTCGCGAACCGTTCGTTCTGGCGCCAGTTCCCGACCATCAGCTGCGGCCGCTGGAGCTACCGCGACGGCGACACGCCGTTCGTGCTGATGGGCGACGCCGCGCATACGGCGCATTTCACGATCGGCTCGGGCACCAAGCTCGCGCTCGAGGACGCGATCGCGCTCGACCGCGCGCTCGCCGCGCACGTCAAGGGGGGCGCGCGGCGCGCGGCGCAGGTCGACGCCGCGCTCGCTGCCTACGAGCAGTCGCGGCGCGACGAGGTCGGGCGCATCCAGCACTCGGCCAACGTGTCGCTGGTGTGGTTCGAGAACGTGCGCCGCTTCTGGCACATGGAGCCGACGCAGTTCCACGTGTCGCTGCTCACGCGCAGCAAGCAGATCACGTGGGAGAACCTGCGGCTGCGCGACTCCGCGGTGGTCGACGAGGCCACCGAGTGGTGGAACCGCGACCAGGCGAAGCGGCTCGGCATCCCGACGCGGGGACGGCCGGCGTGGCTCGGCGCGCCGCCGATGTTCGCGCCGTTCCGCCTGCGCGAGATGGGGCTGGCGAACCGCGTCGCGGTGTCGCCGATGGCGCAGTACTCGGCGCGCGACGGCGTGCCCAACGACTGGCACCTGGTCCACTACGGTGCGCGCGCCGTCGGCGGCGCGGGGCTCGTGTTCGTCGAGATGACCTGCGTGTCGCCGGAGGCGCGGATCACGCCGGGGTGCACCGGCCTGTGGAACGACGAGCAGGCGCAGGCGTTCGCGCGCATCGTCGATTTCGTGCACGCGAGCAGCGACGCGAAGATCTGCCTGCAACTCGGCCACGCCGGGCGCAAGGGCTCGACGCAGCTCGGCTGGGAGCAGGCCGACTGGCCGCTCGACGAGGCGCGCGGCGCGCGCAACTGGCCGCTGGTGTCGGCGTCGCCGCTACCGTACCGCGACGGCGTCAACCAGGTGCCGCGCGAGATGACGCGCGAGGACATGGACCTCGCGATCGAGCAGTTCTGCCACTCGGCGATCCTCGCCGAGCGCGCCGGCTTCGACATGCTCGAAGTGCACATGGCGCACGGCTACCTGCTGGCGAGTTTCCTGTCGCCGGTGACGAACCGGCGCCGCGACGCCTGGGGCGGCTCGCTCGCGCGGCGCCTGCGCTTCCCGCTCGAAGTCTTCGAGGCCGTGCGCGCGGTGTGGCCGCGCGCGAAGCCGATGAGCGTGCGCGTCTCGGCCACCGACTGGATTCCCGGCGGCATGACCGGCGCCGACACCGTCGAGGTCGCGCGCGCGCTGAAGGCGGCCGGCTGCGACCTGATCGACGTCTCGACCGGACAGACCGACCCGGCGGCGAAGCCCGTCTACGGCCGCATGTACCAGGCGGTGTTCTCGGAGCAGGTGCGGCTCGAGGCCGGCATCGCGACGATGGCGGTGGGCGCGATCACGAGCGCCGACCAGGTGAACACGCTGCTCGCGTCGGGGCGCGCCGACCTGGTGGCGCTCGCGCGGCCGCATCTCGCCGATCCGTACTTCACCCTGCACGCGGCCGCCGAGCAGGACTTCCGCGGCATCGGCTGGCCGCTCCAGTATCACGCGGGCGCGAGCCAGCTGCACACGACGGTGCAGCGCGCGCGCGAAGAGGCCGCGCGCAAGGCGGCGCCGCGCGCGCACGGGTAGCATCGGGATCGCGGCGCGGGAGGCGCCGCGAGCGGAGGGGGCGATGAACAGGCAGGTTGCGGTGCTCGCGGGCGGGTGCTTCTGGTGCCTCGAGGCGGTGTTCGTCGAAGTGCGCGGCGTGCTGTCGGTCGAGTCGGGCTACACCGGCGGCGCGTTGCGCGATCCCTGCTACGAGGAAGTGTGCGGCGGCCGCAGCGGCCACGCCGAGGCGGTGCGCATCGAGTTCGACGCCGACCGTATCGCGTATCGCGACCTGCTCGCCGTCTTCTTCGGCATCCACGACCCGACCACGGTCGATCGGCAGGGCAACGACGTCGGTTCGCAGTACCGATCGGCGATCTTCTTCGTCGACGAAGCGCAGCGGCGCGAGGCGCTGGCGGCGATCGCCGGGCTCGACGGCGACGGGACCTTCGGCGCGCCGATCGTCACGCAGGTCGTGGCGCTGGGCGACTGGTATCCGGCCGAGGCGCACCACCAGCGTTACTTCGAGCGGCATCCGCACCAGGGCTACTGCGCAGCGGTGGTGGCGCCGAAGGTCGCGAAGTTCCGCCGCGGGTTCGCGCACCTGCTCGGGTAGACTGGCCGCCTGTCCCTCGGGAGGCATGCATCATGCGTCGATTCCTTGCGTTGCTGGGCGCGTTCGCGCTCGCCGTCGGCCTGTCGGGCTGCGGCTACAACCAGATCCAGGTCGCCGACGAGGCGACCAAGTCGTCGTGGTCGGAGGTCGTCAACCAGTACCAGCGGCGCGCGGACCTGATCCCGAACCTCGTCGCGACGGTGAAGGGTTTCGCCGAGCAGGAGCGCGAGGTGCTCACCGCCGTCACGGAGGCACGCTCGCGCGTCGGGCAGATCCGGGTCGACCCGACGAATCCGGAATCGCTGAAGCAGTTCGAGCAGGCGCAGGCCGGCATGGGCAGCGCGCTGTCGCGGCTGCTGGTGGTCGCCGAGAACTACCCGCAGTTGAAGTCCGACGCCAACTTCCGCGACCTGCAGGCGCAGCTCGAAGGCACCGAGAACCGCATCGCGGTCGCGCGCCGGCGCTACATCGAGTCGCTCCAGCAGTACAACGTGCTGGTGCGGCAGTTCCCGGTGAACCTCACCGCGATGGTGTTCGGCTACGCGACCAAGCAGCAGTTCACGGTCGAGAACGAGGCCGCGATCGCGAAGCCGCCGGCGGTGAACTTCGAGCGCCCGGCGGCTGCGCCGAAGTGACGCGGTGAGTCCGCTGCCGCGCATTGTCGCGGCGCTGCTGCTGTGGATCGGCCTCGCGCTGCAGGCCGCCGCCCAGGCGCCGCAGCCGGTGCCGCCGCTCACCGGCCGGGTGGTCGACCTGACCGCCACGCTGCCGGCGCCGCGCCGGCAGGCGCTCGAGGCTGCGCTCGAGGCGATCGAGCGGCGCAAGGGATCGCAGGTCGCGATCCTGGTCGTCGCGACCACGCAGCCCGAAGCGATCGAGGAGTACGGCATCCGGGTCGTCGAGGCCTGGAAGCTCGGCCGCGGCGAGGTCGACGGGCGTCGCGTCGACGACGGCGTGCTGGTGCTGGTCGCGAAGGACGACCGCCGGATGCGCATCGAGGTCGGGCGCGGACTCGAGGGCGCGATCCCGGATGCCTACGCGAAGCGCATCGTGTCCGAGTCGATGGCGCCGCGCTTTCGCGAGGGCGACTTCGCCGGCGGCCTCGACGCGGCGGTGGCCGACCTCGCGCGGCTGATCGAAGGCGAGACGCTGCCGCCGCCGTGGTCGGGCGCGGCTGCGCGCGACGACGGCTCGACCGGCGAGTGGCTCGCGCTGCTGCTCGGCGTGTTCTTCATCGCGCTGATGATCCGGCGCATGTTCGGGCGCGTCGTGGGCTCGACGCTGGGCGGCGCGTTCGGTGTCTTCGCCGCGTGGACGCAGGGCGTATGGCTGCCGTTCGCGCTGGCCGCCGGAGCGGCGCTGCTGCTCGTGCTGCTGGCGATCTCGTCGGGGTCGATGGGGCGCGTCGGGCGCCACACCTGGCGTTCGGGGCCGGGCGACTCCGGCGGCGGGTGGGGCGGCGGCTTCGGCGGCGGGGGAAACTTCGGTGGGGGCGGGGGTTTCGGCGGCGGCGGAGGTTTCGGCGGCGGCGGGGGCGGCTTCGGCGGCGGTGGCGCCTCGGGGAGTTGGTGATGCGGTCGAACTGGGCGAGGCTCTGGGCGCACCTGGCGAGCGACGCGCGGACGCTGAAGCGCAATTTCGACGATGCCCTGCTCGAGCGCGTCGAGCGCGCGATCGGCGCCAGCGAGCGCGCGCATTCGGCGGAGTTGCGCGTCGCGATCGAGGCCGCGCTGCCGCTCGCCCAGGTCTGGCGCGGGCGCGCGCCGCGCGAGCGCGCGCTCGAGGTCTTCGGGCAGCTCGGCGTCTGGGACACCGAAGGCAACAACGGCGTGCTGCTGTACGTGCTGTGGGCCGATCACGCGGTCGAGATCGTCGCCGACCGCGCGGCCGCCGAGGCGATCGCGCCGCAGCGCTGGCGCGAAGTGTGCGACGCGCTGAGCGCCGCGTATCGCGCCGGCGATTTCGAGCGCGGCACGATCGCCGCCATCGACCGCATCGACGAACTGCTGGTCGAGGCCTTCCCGGCGCCCGCCGCCGGGCCCGACGAGCTGCCGAATCGCCCGGTGCTGCTGTAGCGGCGCCGGGCGCTCTCCGCGGGTGGCCGGGCGAGCGGGCGAGCGGCCGGGCGATAATGCGCGGATGAAACTGCTCATCGTCCCCGTCACCCCGTTCATGCAGAACTGCTCGCTGCTCGTGTGCGAGCGCACCGGCAAGGCCGCCGCGGTCGACCCCGGCGGCGACCTCGACCGCATCGACGCCGCGCTGCGCGGCGAGGGCGCGGTGCTCGAGAAGATCCTGCTCACGCACGGCCACATCGACCACTGCGGCCAGGCCGGCGAATACGCGCAGCGCCATCGCGTCCCGATCGAAGGCCCGCAGCGCGAGGACCGCTTCTGGCTCGACCAGCTGCCGGGCCAGGGCAAGATGTTCGGCTTCGCGCGCATCGAGCCCTTCGAGCCCGACCGCTGGCTCGAAGAAGGCGACACGGTGTCGTTCGGCGACGAGTCGCTCGGCGTCCTCCACTGCCCGGGGCACACGCCCGGTCACGTCGTGTTCTTCCACGCCGCGAGCCGGCTCGCGATCGTCGGCGACGTGCTGTTCCAGGGCTCGATCGGGCGCACCGACTTCCCCGGCGGCGACCACGCGACGCTGGTCGCGTCGATCACCGCAAAGCTGTGGCCGCTCGGCGACGACGTCGCGTTCGTCCCGGGCCACGGGCCGATGTCGACCTTCGGCGAGGAACGGGCAGGGAATCCGTTCGTGGGGGATCGGGCGCTCGGGCGGGGTTGAGGAGGATGGCGTGGCCCTGTAGGATGGGCGGACAGGCGTCTACCCGCACAGGTGCCCAATGAACGACATCGTCCGCTGGACCATCAAGGTTTCGAGTGAGACCGACCTCTCGTTGCGCACGCACCTCGGCGCGCAAGGGATGAAGAAGGGCGACCTGTCCAGATTCGTCGAGGATGCCGTCCGCTGGCGGATCCTCGACGAGACCGTCCAGGCGGTCAGGGCGCGCAACGCCGACCTGTCTCCCGAGGAACTCGAAGCGGAAATCGAGTACGCGGTGCGGGACGTGAGGGGGACCTATTCGGCGAAGCGCTGATTGTCGTCGTGCGCGTCGTTCTGGACACGAACATCCTCCTGTCCGCGCTGATCACGGGCGGTACGCCGCCTGGCCGGCTCTATGACCTGTGGCGCGAACGGCGCTTCCAGCTCGTCACCTGCGAGCGGCAACTCGGCGAACTGAACGACGTCTCGCGCCGACCCTTCTTCCGGGCGCGCTTGCGGCCGCATGAGGTCGGCACCATGATCAACGAGATCCGGCGGCTGGCTGCGGTGCACCAACCGTTGCCGGAGGTCGCGCGCTCGCCTGACCCTGGCGACGACTTCCTGCTGGCCCTCGCGCAGGCGGCGCGGGCCGATTACCTCGTCACCGGTGACCGCAGCGACCTGTTGCCGCTCGGGCGTCACGCGGGATCGCAGATCGTCACCGCGCGCTACGCGCTGGGGCTGCTCGAACGATCCTGACGCCGGGAACGGTTCGATGCACTCGGCCGCAGATCAGCGCCGCCCCGCCCCCCACGATTCCTTCAGCGTCACCGCCCGGTTGAACACCGGCGCGCCCGGCTTCGAGTCGACGCGGTCGGCGACGAAGTAGCCGTGTCGCTCGAACTGGAAGCGCTCGTCGGGCATTGCGCGCGCGAGCGTCGGCTCGAGCCGGGCCCGGATCACCTTCTTCGAGTCGGGGTTCAGCGACGCGAGGTGGTCGGTGTCGCCGGCGCCGGGGTGCGGGTCGGCATAGAGGCGGTCGTAGAGCCGCACCTCGGCGTCGAGCGCGTGCGCGACCGACACCCAATGGACGTTGCCCTTCACCTTGTAGGCGTCGGCGCCCGGCGTGCCGGATTTCGAGTCGTCGAAAAAGACGGCATTGACGGCGATCACGTTGCCATCGGCGTCCTTTTCGCAGCTGGTGCACTCGATCACGTAGCCGTAGCGCAGCCGCACCCGGTTGCCCGGAAACAGGCGGAAGAAGCCCTTCGGCGGCGTCTCGGCGAAGTCCTCGCGCTCGATCCACAGCTCGCGCGAAATCGGGAACATTCGCCTGCCTCGCTCCGGTTGTTGCGGATGCACCGGTGCGTCGCAGTCCTCGACCCTGCCTTCGGGCCAGTTCGTGATCACGAGCTTCAGCGGATCGAGCACGGCGACCGCGCGCGCGGCCTTGGCCTCGAGGTCGTCGCGCAATGCGGCTTCGAGCGTCGCCATGTCGACCCACGAATCGGCCTTGGCGACGCCGATGCGCTCGGCGAACAGGCGGATCGACTCCGGCGTGTAGCCGCGCCGGCGCAGGCCGACGATCGTCGTCATCCGCGGGTCGTCCCAGCCGTCGACGTGGCCGCTGCGGACCAGTTCCTGCAGCTTGCGCTTGCTGGTGATCGTGTAGCTGAGGTTCAGCCGCGCGAACTCGATCTGCTGCGGCAGCGGACGGTCGAAGAAGCCGCCGTCAGCGAGCCGCTCGAGCAGCCAGTCGTACAGCGGCCGGTGGTCCTGGAACTCCAGCGTGCACAGCGAGTGCGTGATGTTCTCGAGCGCGTCCTCGATCGGGTGCGCGTAGTCGTACATCGGGTAGAGGCACCACTTGTCGCCGGTGCGGTGGTGGCCCGCGAAGCGGATCCGGTACAGCGCCGGGTCGCGCAGGTTCATGTTCGGCGAGGTCATGTCGATCTTCGCGCGCAGCACGTGCGAGCCCTCGGGATGGCGGCCGTCGCGCATCTCGCGGAACAGCCGCAGGCTCTCCTGCGGCGAGCGGCCGCGAAACGGCGAATTGCGCCCAGCTTCGGTCAAGGTGCCGCGATTGGCGCGCATCTCGTCGGCGCTCTGCGAATCGACGTAGGCATGGCCGGCCTCGACCAGCCACTCGGCCATCGCGTAGAAATGGTCGAAATAGTCGCTGGCGTAGTAGAGGTTGTTCTCCTGCGCGTCTTCCCACGAGAAACCGAGCCAGCGCACCGAATCCAGGATCGAGTCGACGTACTCCTGCTCCTCCTTCTCCGGGTTTGTGTCGTCGAAGCGCATGTGGCAGCGCCCGCCGTAGTCCGCTGCGAGCCCGAAGTTCAGGCAGATCGATTTCGCGTGGCCGATGTGCAGGTAGCCGTTGGGCTCGGGGGGGAAGCGGGTGCGGATGCGGGCGGGGTCGAGGGGGGCGACGCGGTGGGCCTGGGCGACGTCGGGGTGGCCGGACCAGCGGCGGGCGGTATACCGGCCACGGCGAAGGTCGTCCCCGATGACCGACCGGATGAAGTTCTCTGGGGGCCGCGTTCGCGCGGTTTCACCGGATGCGTCAGGCGTCATGACTAGGTGGATGGTTGGGGTTCGCCGAATTGTACGGGGGGCAACTCCGGCGGTCTGCGCTAACGGGTCGTCACTCGTCCCCGGACTGTCGGGAATTCTTACAAAGACGACACATCGGGGAGCCGACTATCCGCTAACTGATTGATATGCAAGATCAGTTTAGCGCTGGCATGGAAGGTGCTAGATCTGCTTTGCACGAAATTGGTCGATTCAACGGAGGCATCAACATGAAACGAAAACTCTTGGCGGCCGCAGTCGCCTTCGGGCTCGGCGCCGTCGCGGCGGCTCCGGTCTACGCTGCGCTCGGCTTGCAGCTATCGGATGGCAGCAATACGGTAACCGTGTACGACGGCGGGGCCGGTGACACGAATCCGCTCGCGGGCGTCGTGACGTTCTCGGGCAACGTCGGCACCGACTGGATCGCCAACGTGACGACCGGTCTGGGATCCGGCTTGCTCGGTCCAGGACACATGGACCTGAACAGCGTCAATGTGTCGTCGGTCCTCGCCGGAACCAGCACGCTGAGCATGATGCTGACCGAAACCGGGCTGGCCGACCACGGTGTGGTGACTGTCCTCGGGAACATTGGCGGAACGACCGACGGCTCGGTTGCCTACGGCGCGTTCGGCGATTCGTGGGGTTGGGACTTCTGGGACGAGCAGACCATCGGATCGGGTTCCCATACAGCACCGCCCGTCGCTTTCACTGGCAGCTTCAGCGGTCTGTTGGACACTGATGGCGGTGAGGAGACCTATTCGATGACGGTGTGGGCCGAGATCACGCACGGGGCAGGAATCAAGAACACCAGCTTCAATTTCGACGTTCAGGTTCCTGAGCCTTCGGTGCTCGCACTGCTGGGCTTGGGTATGCTTGGCGTCGGCTTCGCTCGTCGCCGTCGCACTTCCTGATTCCGGGCGTACTTCGCTTGGGGCAGCCTTCGGGCTGCCCTGTCCTTTTCTTGCGCCGCCACCTTCAAACCCCCACCAACTGCACCTCGAACGGCAGCGTAGCGTTCGGCGGAACCACCCCGCCCGCGCCGCGCGCGCCGTAGCCGAACTCGGCCGAGATGATCAGGCTCCGCGTGCCGCCAACCTTCAGGCCCCTGGATGCTGTCCTCTCGACTGCCGATCCTGGCGAGTTCCAGGCCCTTCGGCCGATTCCCTTCCCTGCCGGTCCGTGCTAGTCTGATTTTCAGATTCCACAGGAGCCCTGATGACGATCGCCGAAACCCGGCGGGTCACCGCCACCGAGTTGGCTCGCAACCTCTCCGCGCTGCTGGGCGAGATCCGCTACCGGCGGGTCGATCTGGAGGTGACCAAGGGCGACGAAGTGATCGCCCGTGTCGTGCCGCCCGATCTGCGGCCGGCGGGCTGTCCGGTGGACAAGCTTGACGACCTGTTCAGGCGCCTGCCCCGGCTGGTGCCGGAAGAAAAGGAGGCGTTCGCCGGAGACGTCCGCGAGGCGCGCCGAGCCCTGGCCGAGTCGGAGTCGGCGTGGGACTCCTGATCGACACGGACGTGCTGATCATGGCCGAGCGGGATTCGAGCGGCTCGGGCTTCGCTCGCTGGCGGGAGTACGGGGAAGCCTATGTCTCCGCGGTGACCGCGTCGGAGCTCCTGGTCGGCGTTCACCGCGCCGACACCGCCGAGCGCCGTGCCCGGCGCGAGGCTTTCGTCGAGGCAATCCTGTCCGCGATCCCGGCACTCGACTTCGGCCTGGGAGTGGCCCGCGTGCATGCAAGACTCGTGGCATCGCTCCCGGCAGGCGCCATCGTGGCAGCCCACGACGCGATGATCGGCGCCACTGCGCTGTACTACGGCTGCGCGGTCCTCACCC
>JANJTK010000298.1 GCA_024711155.1 Burkholderiaceae bacterium | reverse complement strand
CAGCACCTGGCGGCCGTCGGCGCGGCGCTGCACGGTCGCGGTGGCGCCCGCGAGCGCAGCGTTGTAGTCGACCCCGGCCGCGCGGTAGGCGTCCGGCGGAGCGATGCGCACCTGCAGCGACGCGGCTTCTTCCGGCGTCAGGCTGGTGATGTCGATCTCGGCACGCAGCGTCTCGCCCAGCGCCGATTGCACCTGCAGGCGGCCCAGTCCGAGCGCCCAGGCATTGGACGCGAGCAGGCACATCGCGGCCGCAGCCACGCCGGACAGAGCGAAGCGCCCCGTGAGGATCGAACGGTTCTTCAAGGCGACTCCCACCAAATGCACCCGGCGGACCCGAGGGACGGACCGCCGCCAACGACGTTCATTGTGCCGGCGCCGAGGCCGTCACATCGGGCGAATAACACCCAAAAACACAACTCCAGCAAGCATATAGGCTTGCAAGCTCATGCAAAGCCTGACATTCCCGGTGAGGGTGCGCGGGGCGGCGTCGGCCGTGATCTTGTTGTCGCCTGACAACGACTGTTGCGTTTATCCCCGTGATTCACGCTTCGATCAGCAGGCGCAGCATGCGTCGCAGCGGCTCGGCCGCACCCCACAGCAACTGGTCGCCGATCGTGAAGGCGCCCAGGTATTGCGGGCCCATCGCCAGCTTGCGCACCCGGCCGACCGGGATCGACAGCGTGCCGGTCACGGCCACCGGCGTCAGGTCGCGCATCGTCGCCTCGCGGGTGTTCGGCACGAGCTTGACCCACGGGTTGTCGGCGGCGATCAGCGCCTCGACGTCGGCGACGGGCACGTCCTGCTTGAGCTTGAAGGTCAGCGCCTGGCTGTGGCAGCGCATGGCGCCGATGCGCACGCAGTAGCCGTCCACCGGGATCGCGCCGTCGCCCAGACCGAGGATCTTGTTCGTCTCGGCCATACCCTTCCATTCCTCGCGCGACATGCCGTTGCCGAGGTCCTTGTCGATCCACGGGATGAGCGAGCCGCCCAGCGGCACGCCGAAGTTGGCCTTCTCGGCGTCCTCCAAGGTGCGCTGCTTGTCGATCACCCGG
>JANJTK010000215.1 GCA_024711155.1 Burkholderiaceae bacterium | reverse complement strand
GGCGCCCGAGCGCCGCGGCCAGCGCCTGCGTCGCCGGCGCGACCGCTCCGACCGGGACGCCGAACGCCTTCAGCGTCGCGACGGTGCCGCGCTGGATCTCCAGCGCCTGGATCGTCGCCTGCAGCATGTTCATGTTGGCGGTGAGCCACTGCTCGACGGCTCGCAGGTCGGCGATGCGCCGGTCGAGTTCCTCGACGTCGACGGTCGGCGCGAAGGCCGACGGCGCGCCGATCGAGGCCCACGCCTTGCGCACGAACTCGACGGTGTCGAGCACGCTGCCGACCGTCAGCGGCCCGATGCCGACGTTGCCGAGCCCCAGCGCCGCCAGGTCGGCGATCCCCCTGGCCGCCACGTCGGCGAGTCCCTTCGCCGCCACGTCGCCCATCCCGATCCTGCCTGCCATGATCGCTCCTTCCGCGCGAGCGCCACGGGCGCGAGTCGCGCCGGACTCGACGACAATAGCAGGAAACGGCCGCCGCGCGTGACCCCGGAGATCGCCCCATGACCGACATCGAGACGCTGCGCAGGATTCTCGCGACGACCCGCGTGATCGCCGTCGTCGGGTTGTCGGCCGAGTGGCACCGCCCGAGCTACTTCGCCGCGAAGTACATGCAGGAGCACGGCTACCGGATCGTGCCGGTCAACCCGAAGTACCGCGAGATCCTCGGCGGGCGCTGCTGGCCGTCGCTGCGCGAGATCCCGTTCGCGATCGACATGGTCGACGTCTTCCGGCGCAGCGAAGACGTGCTGCCGATCGCGCGCGACGCGGTCGCGCTCGGCGCGAAGGTGCTGTGGCAGCAGCTCGGCGTGGCCAACCTCGAGGCCGACCGGCTCGCGCGCGAGCACGGCCTCGACTCGGTGATGGACCGCTGCGTGAAGATCGAGCACGCGCGGCTCTTCGGCGGCCTGAACTGGGCCGGGGTCGACACGCGCGTCATCTCGGCGAAGCGGCCGCGCTGGCTGCAACGCTGAACGCAACCGGAGGAACGGACGATGGCGGACCACCGCTTCGGCATCGAGACGCTGTGCCTGCACGCAGGGCAGATCCCCGACGCGGCGACCGGCGCGCGGGCGGTGCCGATCTACCAGACGACTTCGTTCGTGTTCGACTCGGCCGACCACGCGGCGAGCCTGTTCAACCTGCAGACCTTCGGCAACGTCTACTCGCGCCTGTCCAATCCGACCGTCGCCGTGCTCGAGGAGCGCGTGGCCGCGCTCGAGGGCGGGCGCGCCGCGCTCGCGGCCGCCAGCGGCATGGCGGCCGAGATGCTCGCGCTGCTTACGCTGTGCCGCCACGGCGACCACGTCGTCGCCGCCAACACGCTGTACGGCGGCACGTACTCGCAGCTCGCGGTCACCTTCGCGCGCTTCGGCATCGAGTGCACCTTCGTCGACCCCGACGACCCCGGGAACTTCCGTCGCGCGCTGCGGCCGAACACGAAGGCGCTGTTCGCCGAGACGATTGCCAACCCGCGGCTGAACGTGCTCGACATCGAGGCGGTGGCGGCGATCGCGCGCGCGCACGGCGCGCCGCTCGTGGTCGACAACACCCTCGCGTCGCCGTACCTCTGCCAGCCGATCCGGCACGGCGCCGACATCGTCGTGCACTCGGCAACCAAGTATCTCGGCGGGCACGGCACGACGCTCGGCGGCGTGCTGGTCGAGTCCGGCAGCTTTCCGTGGGACAACGGGCGCTTCCCCGAGATGACCGAGCCGTCGAAGGGCTACCACGGGATCCGCTTCTACGAGACCTTCGGCGACTTCGGCTTCACGATGCGGGCGCGCATGGAGACCGCGCGCACGATGGGCCCGGCGCTGGCGCCGCTGTCGGCCTGGCTGCTGCTGCAGGGCATCGAGACGCTGCCGGTGCGGATGGACCGCCACGTGCAGAACGCGCAGCGCGTCGCCGAGCACCTGGCCTCGCACCCGCTGGTCGCGTGGGTCAACTATCCGGGCCTGCCCGGCAGCCCGTACCACGAGCTCGCGCGCAAGTACCTGCCGCGCGGCGCGGGGGGCATCCTGAGCTTCGGCGTGAAGCCGCCCGCCGGCGCCGACGCCGACGCCGACGCCGACGCCGCGCAGCGCGCCGGCGAGCGCTTCATCGAGGCGGCGACCTTCATGAGCCATCTCGCGAACGTCGGCGATGCGCGCACGCTGGTCATCCACCCGGCGTCGACCACCCACCGGCAACTGTCGGCCGACGAGCAGCGGGCGGCCGGCGTCACCCCGGACATGGTGCGGCTGTCGGTCGGCATCGAGTCGGTCGACGACATCCTGTGGGACATCGACCAGGCGCTCGAAAAGTCGCAGGCGTGACGGATCCGCGAATTCCGGCAAAATGATGCGTATTTAGGCCAGCCGGAGGCCCCGATGGGCGCGTCCAGGAAAGTTCCGACCTTCTGTTACCAGTGCGTGGCCGGCCCCGACCTGCTGAAGGTCGAGGTCGAGAACGGCGTCGCGACGCGGGTCGAGTCCAACTACGACATCTGCGGCAAGCATCCGGGCGGCGGGCGCGTGTGCGTGAAGGCCTACGGCCTGGTGCAGAAGGCGTACAACCCGAACCGCATCCGCCAGCCGATGAAGCGCACCAACCCGAAGAAGGGGCGCGACGAGGATCCCGGCTTCGTGCCGATCAGCTGGGACGAGGCGCTCGACATCGTCGGCGCGAAGCTGCGCGAGATCCGCGCCAGGGGCCTGCTCAACGACGAGGGCGTCCCGCGGCTGGCGAGCACCACCGGCGGCGGCACGCCGGTTCAGTACATGGGCACCTTCCCCGCCTTCATGGCGGCGTGGGGCCCGATCGACCAGGGCTACGGCGCCGGCCAGGGCGTCAAGTGCTACCACTCGGAGCACCTGTACGGCGAGCTGTGGCACCGCGCGTTCATCGTGTCGCCCGACACGCCGTACGTGAACTACATCATCAACTGCGGCAACAACGTCGAGGCCTCGGGCGGCGTGGTCGGCATCTGGCGCGAGGCCGATGCGCGCGTGCGCGGCGCCAAGCGGGTGCAGGTCGAGCCGCACCTGTCGATCACCGGCGCGGTGTCGGCCGAGTGGGTGCCGATCCGGCCGAAGACCGACGCCGCGTTCCTGTTCGCGCTGATCCACCGCATCCTGCACGAGCGCGACTGGCGCGAGGTCTGCGACCTGCC
>JANJTK010000214.1 GCA_024711155.1 Burkholderiaceae bacterium | reverse complement strand
GTCGCGCTGACGATGCGCATCGCGCGCGCGCTCGACGCTCGCGCGGCCGACGAGCACGAGGAGTTGCTGTCTCGCCTGTGCACGCCGGTCGGCAAGTACTGGATCTGCAAGCGCACCCCGGCGCACGCTTACGAGTCGATGGAGTGCATCGGCGGCAGCGGCGTAATGGAGGACGGCCCGATGCCGCGGCTGTTCCGCGAATCGCCGGTCAACGCGATCTGGGAGGGCAGCGGCAACGTGCAGTGCCTCGACGTGCTGCGCGCGATGCAGAAGACGCCGGCGGTGGTCGGCGCGTTCTTCGCCGAACTGGCAAAGGCGCGCGGCGCCAATGCGGCGCTCGACCGCCACGTCGCGGCGCTCGAGCAGGAATTCTCCGACCTCGGCGAACTCGAGTACCGCGCCCGCGACGTCGTCGACCGGATGGCGCTCGCGCTGCAGGCCGCGCTGCTGGTGCAGCACGCGCCGGCGGCGATCGGCGACGCGTTCTGCGCCTCGCGGCTCGGCGCGGCCGGCCACCACAACTACGGCGCGTTGCCGCGCGGGATCGACTGCGCGGCGATCGTCGCGCGCGCAACGCCGGTGGCCTGAGCCGCGGCGCTGCGCGGGCGGCGGCGTTGCGTCGCCCGGGCGGTTGCGCTGCCGGCCGCTACGCCGCCAGCGGCAGCGCTGCGCGCGCGAGCGCGACCCGGCTCGCGATGTGCGCGAGCGCCTCCTCGACCTGGTCGATCAGGACCAGGCACAGGTCGCCCGGCTCGAGCGCGTCGAGGGCGGTGTCGATCGCGAGGAACTCGCCGCGCAACTCCTGCACGCGCGAGGTGCGCGTCGCGTCGGCGAGGCCCTGGCGCAGCAGCGCGACCACCTCGCCGTCGCATCGCCCGCGCTGGCACTGGTCCTCGTAGAGGATCACTTCGTCGAAGGCGCCGCCGAGGATCTCGGTTTGCAGGCGGATGTCCTCGTCGCGCCGGTCGCCTGCGGCGCTGATCACGACGAAGCGGCGCCGCGCCGGCATCGCCTCGACCGCTTGCGTGAGCGCGGCGATGGCGTCCGGGTTGTGGCCGTAGTCGGCGATCACCGTCGCTCCGCGGTGGTCGAACACGTTGAAGCGGCCCGGCACGGTCTGCGCGTCGTTGACGAAGCTGCGCATGCCGGCGCGCAGCGCGTGCCAGCCGATGCCGAGCGCCCAAGCGGCGCCGACTGCGGCCATCGCGTTCTCGACCTGGAACGCGACGGTCCCACCGCGCGTGAGCGGAATGTCGCGCAGCGCGATGCGCTGCTCGAAGTCGCCCTGCGCGGCGACGATCGCGTCGCCGTCGACGTAGACTACGCGATGGCCCTGCGCGCGGTGCGTCGCCAGCGTCGGCAACTGCGCGCTGGCGGCGAAGAAGGTCACCGAGCCGGGGCAAATCGCGGCCATCGCGGCGACGATCGGGTCGGCGGCGTTGAGCACGGCGGTGCCGTCGGGCGCGACGTTCTGAACCGCCACGCGCTTGAGCACCGCGAGATCCTCGACCGTCGTGATGTAGTTCAGCCCGAGGTGGTCGCCCAGGCCGATGTTGGTGACGACCGCGACCTTGCAGCGGTCGAAGCCGAGCCCCTCGCGCAGCAACCCGCCGCGCGCGGTCTCGAAGACGGCGGCGTCGACGTGCGGGTGCATCAGCACGTTGCGCGCGCTGCGCGGGCCGCTGCAGTCGCCGGTGTCGGTGCAGTGGCCGTCGACGAACACGCCGTCGGTGTTGGTCATGCCGACGCGCGCGCCGGTGGTGCCGAGCAGGTGCGAGATCAGCCGCACCGTGGTCGTCTTGCCGTTGGTGCCGGTGACGGCGACCACCGGAATGCGGCCGTCGTCGCCTTCGGCGAACAGCGTGCCGACCACGGCTTCGCCGACCGGCCGGGCCTTGCCGTACGAAGGGGCCAGGTGCATCCGCAGGCCCGGCGCGGCGTTCACTTCGACGATGCCGCCGCCCTGTTGTTCGAGCGGGCGCCCGATGTCCTCGCAGACGATGTCGACGCCGCAGATGTGCAGTCCGACGGTCTGCGCCGCCTCGACGGCGCGCGCGGCGACCTCCGGATGCACGTCGTCGGTGACGTCGGTGGCAGTGCCGCCGGTGCTGAGGTTTGCGTTGTGGCGCAACGGCACGCGCGCGCCGAGCGCCGGAACCGCTTCGGGAGTGAGGCCGTGCTTGGCGAGCTGCGTGAGCGCGACTTCGTCGATGCGGATGCGCGTGAGCGGCGTCGCGTGTCCCTCGCCGCGTCGCGGATCGAGGTTCACCTGGTCGACCAGTTCGCGCACCGAGTGGACGCCGTCGCCGATCACGTGCGCGGGGTCGCGGCGCGCGACGGCGACGAGCTGGCCGCCGACCACGAGTGCGCGAAAGTCGTGTCCGGGCAGGAAGCGCTCGACGATGACGTCGGAGCTGATCTCGTTCGCAGCGGCCCACGCGGCCTCGAAGTGCGCGCGCGTCTCGACGTTGACCGACACGCCCTTGCCCTGGTTGCCGTCGCGCGGCTTCACCACGACCGGCGCGCCGAGTGTCTCGAACGCGGTGAGCGCGTCGTCGAAGCAATCGACCGCGCGGCCGCCGGGCACCGGCACGCCGACCGCGGACAGCAGCCGCTTGGTCAGCTCCTTGTCCTGCGCGATCTGCTCGGCGATCGCACTGGTGGCGTCGATTTCGGCGGCCTGGATGCGCCGCTGGCGGCTGCCCCAGCCGAACTGCACCAGGCTGCCGTCGGTGAGCCGGCGGTACGGAATGCCGCGCGCGACGGCGGCCTGCACGATCGAGCCGGTGCTCGGCCCCAGGCGGACGTCCTCGTCGAGTTCGCGCAGCCGCGCCAGCGCGGCGTCGAGGTCGAACGCGGTGTCGGCGAGCGCCGCGCGGCACAGCGCCTCGGCCAGTTCGATCGCGAGACGCCCGACCGGCTCTTCGGTGTACTCGACCGCGATGCGCCAGATGCCGTTCTCGGGCGCGCTCGTCACGTGCACGAAGCTCGCGGCGCAGCCGGCCTCGACTTGCAGCGCGAGCGCCGCCGCTGCCAGCACGTGCGCGATCGACGGCGCCTCGGCGTTGCCCGGCGTCTGCAGCGGCCCGATGCCGGGGAAGCGCGCCCGCAACCGCGCTTCGAAGCCTTCGATGCCGTCGATCCGGGCCTCGGCCGCGTCGCACTCGACGATCGCCTCGATGACGGTGCGTCGCGTCCAGAGGTTGGGACCGCGCAGGATGCGGATGCGTGTGACGTTCATGGGGTCGGCCGCGGTACGGGGTGGGGCGCGCTCAGGCGACGAGGGTTTCGGCCGCCGGTGCGCGGGCGGCGGACAGGGTCTCGACGCCGGTGCGGATCAGTTCGGGCGCGATGCCCAGCGCCCACGCGGCGGCGATCGCCGCAAGCAGGTCGTCCAGGCGCGTCGTGCCTTCGGTGGCGCCGGTGCGTTCCAGCACGGGCAGGTGGGCGACGTCGGCGACGGCCTGGCTGCGGGCACCGCTGGCGAGGACGATGCGGCCGGCGCGCACGACGACCGCGCGCTTGCCGTCGGCCAGGTGCGCGTCGACGACCGCCGCGCCGGCGCCGCCGTCGTAGAAGATCACGTCGCCGTCGCACAGCGCAGCCATCTTCGCCACCAGCGGATCGTCGGCGGCGAGCACCGCGACGCCCTCGGGCAGCACGACGTCGACCTGGGTGCGCAGCACGCCGTACATCTGCTCGGCGCCCGCGATGTCGAAGCGGGGTGCCCCGGCGTCAGCGTCGATCCCGGTGACGATGCCCACCTGGCAGCGGTCGTAGGCGAGACCCTCGGCGAGGATCGCGTGCCCGTCGTTGACGATCACTGCGGCCTCGACGCGCGGGTTCGCCAGCAGCCGCTGCGCCGGTTCCCAGTGCGCGCAGTCGCCGTCGGCGATCCGGCGGCCGTCGACGTACAGTCCGTCGCCGCAGGCCAGCCCGGTGCGCTTGCCGGCCAGGCGCAGCAAGCCGTCGAGCAGGTGCGCGATCGGGCTGCCGTCGCGCGTGCCCGCGACGCCTGCGACCGGGATGCGGCCGCTGTCGCTCTCGGGGAACAGATGATCCAGGATCGCGCGCCCGACCGGCTGCGCGGTGCCCGCGGCGGGCTTCAGGTGCATCAGCAGCCCGGGGCCGGCGTTGACTTCGACGATCGCGCCGCGCTGCGGGCCGATCGGTCGCGAGACGTCTTCGATCACCAGGTCGACCCCGGCGATGTCCAGGCCGACGACGGCGGCGGCCACCGACGCGGCGCGCGCAACGCTCGGGTGGACCTGCCCGGTGACGTCGATCGCGACGTTGCCGTTGCGCTGGACCAGCACCGGACGGCCTGCCGGCACCACCGAGTCGGGATCGAAACCCTGGCGCGCCAGCTCCATGCGCGACGACGAATCGAGCCGGACGTAATTCAGCGGACACTCGTCCGATTCCCCGCGGCTCGGGTCGCTGTTGAGCTGGAGCTCGATCAGCTCGCGCACCGTCGAGCGGCCGTCGCCGACCACGCCGGCCGGCTCGCCGCGAGCGGCAGCCACGACGCGCCCGCCGACCACCAGCAACCGGTGCTCCTTGCCCTGGACGAAGCGCTCGACGATGACGCCACTGCCTTCCTCGAGCGCGATCGCCCACGCGGCAGCGACCTCCTCGCGCGTGCGCACGTTCATGAAGACGCCGCGCCCGTGGTTGCCGTCGTAGGGCTTGACGACCACTGGCAGCCCGATTTCGCAGGCCGCCTCCCAGGCGTCGTCGGCGCTGGTGACCAGCCGCCCCTCGGGCACCGGCACCCCGCACGACTCGAGCAGCTGCTTGGTCAGGTCCTTGTCGCGCGAGATGCCCTCGGCGACCGCACTGGTGTGATCGGTTTCGGCGGTCCAGATCCGGCGCTGGCGCGCGCCGTAACCGAGCTGGACGAGGTTGCCGTCGTTGAGGCGGATCGCCGGAATCCCGCGGTCGTCGGCCGCGTCGACGATCGACAGCGTGCTCGCGCCGAGGTAATGGCGGTCGACCAGGTCGACCAGTTCGGCGACGCTCCCGGCGACGTCGCAGGGGAGGTCGTCGATCGCCGCCATCACGAGGTCGCGCGCCGCGTGCAGCGCCGCGAGCGCCACCTGCTCCTGGAAGGCGCGGATCACGACGCGGTAGACCCCGCGCTGCGACGTTTCGCGGGCGCGGCCGAAGCCGGTCGGCAACCCGGCCAGCGCCTGCAGCTCGAGCGCGACGTGCTCGACGATGTGCGCCGGCCAGGTCCCGTCGTGCAAGCGGCGCAGGAAGCCGCCCCGCTCGCCGTAGCTGCACTGGTGCTCGACGAGGCTCGGAAGCCACGCCTCCAGCCGCTGCGGGAAGCCCGGGATCAGGTTCGACGGGAAGTCCTCGAGCGCCCCGATGTCGAGAATCGCCTCCAGCACGGGACGGTAGGTCCACCGGCCGGGCCCCCGGATGAATCGGTAATCGACGATCGTGATGTCGTGGGGGATGCCCTGCAGGGAGCCTTCGGGACGGGGGTCGCGCATGAAGCTTTCCGGGAGCCGTTTGGGCCTTCAACGCCGGATGCAGGCATCGGTTGACGCGCGGGCTCGCCCGCTGCGGGATGCGGTAAGCTTGCCGGCCCGTGACCGCGCCTCGCGGCACTCCGGATGACTGCAGCCGACGCCTCGCCACCGCTTGCCGTGCCCTCGTTTCCCGCCGACTGGGGGGGCGCGGTGCAGGGGCGGCTGCAGCCCGGCGAGGCCGCGCTGGCGTGGCTCGAACTCGACCTGGACGACCGGCTGCACTACGCGCCCGGGCTGCTGGTGCTGACCAGCCGCCGCCTGCTGGCCTGCGGGTCGCCAGGCGCCGATTCCCCGGCCGGCCGCGAATGGATCCTCGAGCCCGGCCAGTCGATGGAGTTGTCCGATCACGCGGGCGTGGGGGCGCTGGAGTTGCGCGCCCCGTCGGCCCGGCTGGCCGGGTGGCGCTTCACGCTGGGGCAGCACGCCGCCGCCCAGCGGCTGGCCGACCGGTTCGCGCAGGCGGTTCGCGTGCGCGCTGCGGGTGCCGATGCCGTGGCCTGCCCGCGCTGCGGTGCGGTGCTGCCGGCGCCGGGAGCGCCCTGCCCGGGATGCGCGGCCGGGCACGCAAGAGAGACGCTCGACCCTGCAACGGCCGCGGAGACCGAGGACACCGCGTCGACCTGGACGCTGCTGCGGCTGTGGCGCTTCGCTCACCCGTACCGCTGGCGGTTGCTGGCCGGTTTCCTGCTGACGCTGGCCTCGACCGCGGCGACGCTGGTGCCGCCGTACCTGACGATGCCGCTCATGGACGACGTGCTGATTCCGTTCCAGAACGGCCAGCCGATCGACCAGGCGCTGGTCGGCATGTACCTGGGCGGACTGCTCGCGGCCGCGCTGCTCGCGTGGGCGCTGGGCTGGGCGCGTACCTACATCCTGGCGGTGGTGAGCGAGCGGCTCGGCGCCGACCTGCGCATCGCCACCTACGAGCACCTGCTGAAGCTCTCGCTCGAGTACTTCGGCGGCAAGCGCACCGGTGACCTGATGGCGCGCATCGGCAGCGAGACCGACCGCCTCAACATCTTCCTGTCGCTGCACCTGCTCGACTTCGCGACCGACCTGCTGATGATCGCGATGACCGCCGCGATCCTGATCTCGATCGATCCGTGGCTGGCCGCCGTGACGCTGCTGCCGCTGCCGCTGATCGCGTGGCTGATCCACCTGGTGCGCGACCGCCTGCGGCACGGCTTCGAGAAGGTGGACCGGATCTGGGCCGAGGTCACCAACGTGCTGGCCGACACGATTCCGGGCATCCGCGTCGTCAAGGCGTTCGCGCAGGAGCACCGCGAGGCCGACCGTTTTCGCGCCGCCAACGAGCACAACCTGGCCGTCAACGACCGCGTGAACCGCGTGTGGTCGCTCTTCTCGCCGACCGTGACGCTCGCGACCGAGGTCGGCCTGCTGATCGTGTGGGCGTTCGGCATCTGGCAGATCTCGCGCGATCACATCACTGTCGGCGTGCTGACCGCGTTTCTCGCCTACATCGGACGCTTCTACACGCGGCTCGACTCGATGAGCCGCATCGTCTCGCACACTCAGAAGGCCGCGGCCGGCGCCAAGCGCATCTTCGACATCCTCGACCACGTGTCGAGCGTGCCCGAGCCGGCGCGGCCGGCGCACCTGGCGCATGTCGAAGGCCGGATCGAAATCCGCAACATCGGCTTTCGCTACGGCAACCGCGCGGTGATCCGCAACGTCGACCTCGAAATCGCGCCCGGCGAGATGATCGGGCTGGTCGGCCACAGCGGCTCGGGCAAGAGCACGCTGGTGAACCTGATCTGCCGTTTCTACGACGTCTCCGAGGGCTCGATCCGCGTCGACGGCGTCGACATCCGCTCGCTGCCGAACGCCGAGTACCGGCGCCACATCGGGCTGGTGCTGCAGGAGCCGTTCCTGTTCTTCGGCACCATCGCCGAGAACATCGCCTACGGCCGTCCCGACGCGACGCGCGAGGAGATCATCGCGGCGGCGCGCGCCGCGCACGCGCACGACTTCATCCTGCGCCTGCCGCACGGCTACGACTCGCTCGTCGGCGAGCGCGGCCAGGCGCTGTCGGGCGGCGAACGCCAGCGCATCTCGATCGCGCGCGCGCTGCTGATCGACCCGCGCATTTTGATCCTCGACGAGGCGACTTCCGCGGTCGACACGACGACCGAGAAGGAGATCCAGAAGGCGCTCGACAACCTCGTGCAGGGACGCACGACGATCGCGATCGCGCACCGGCTGAGCACGCTTCGCAAGGCGCACCGGCTGGTCGTGCTCGACCGCGGCCAGGTGGCCGAGGTCGGTCCGCACGACGAGCTGATGGCCTGCGAAGGCGCGTACTACCGTCTCTACCAGGCGCAGCAGCGCCGCGCCGAGGCCGACCGCCTCGACGAGGGCGAGGGCGAGGGCGAGGACGCGTCGAACGGTTCGGCGCCCGAGGTGGCCGGCATCCCGATGCCGCCGCTGGCGGCGGGGGAGAAGCAGGGATGAGCGACGGCGTCGCCGGCGGCACGTTCGCGCAGGACGCGGGCGCGGTCCGGTTCGACCTGGTCCGCGACGAACTCGGCCGGCTGGTCGCGCGGCTCGCCGACGGCACGACCCGCGTCGGCGTGCTGCCGGTGCGCCCGTTCCCGATCTCGGCCCCTGACGAGGGGCTGTCGCTGGTCGATGCGGACGGGCACGAGGTTGCGTGGATCGCGCAGCCGTCGGCGCTGGCGCCCGCCGCGCGAGCGCTGCTCGACGAGGAACTCGCGCAGCGCGAGTTCATGCCGGAGATTCGCGGCATCCGCTCGGTGTCGAGCTTCGTCACCCCCTGCACGTGGGAGGTCGTGACCGACCGCGGCGACACGCGCTTCGTGCTCCCGGGCGAGGAGGCGATCCGGCGCCTGGGGCGGTCGACGCTGCTGATCGCCGACAGCCACGGGATCCACTACCTGGTGCGCGACGTCGGCGCACTCGATCGCGCGAGCCGCCGCCTGCTCGACCGCTTTCTCTGAGGGCAGGCCGCGGCGCGGGCTCAGCGCAGCGCCAGCACGTCCAGCAGTTCGCCCGGCTGCACGACCAGGTGGTCGGCGCCCCATTCGCCGGGCGGCGAGTCGCCGCCGCAGAACCCGTACGCGGCAGCGACCGTGCGCATGCCGGCGGCTCGTCCCGCTTCGACGTCGCGCAGGTCGTCGCCGACGTAGACGCACTGCTGCGCGCGCACGGCGGCGAGGCGCGCGCCGTGCAGCAGCGGTTCCGGGTGCGGCTTCGAGTGCGCGGTGGTGTCGCCGCCGATCGCGCATGCCGCGCGTTCGAGCAGGCCGAGGCCGGCGAGGATCGGGCGCACGTAGCGCTCGAACTTGTTGCTGACGACGCCCCAGCGGATGCCGGCCGCGTCGAGCGTGTCGAGCACCTCCGCGATGCCCGGGAACAGGCGCGTGTGCACCAGCATCGCGGTCTCGTAGCGGCGCAGGAAGTCCTGGCGCAGGTCCTCGAATCCGGGTGCTTCGCGCGCGACGCCGAGGCCTTCCTGGATCAGTCCGCGCGCGCCCATCGAAGCCCAGGGCCGCAGGCGCTCGAGCGGCAGCGGCGCGAGCCCGCGCTCGGCCCGCATCGCCTGGATCGGGGCGGAGAGGTCCTCGGCGGTGTCGGCGAGCGTGCCGTCGAGGTCGAAGAAGACGGCCAGTGGCCTCGCTGCGCGCATCGGCCTCAGGCGGGGCGCCGGAAGGCGGCCAGGTAGTTGACGTCGAAGTCGTGCGGGTCGAGCCGGTAGCGCTTCGTCAGCGGGTTGTAGGTCATGCCGGTCATCGCCAGCGGCTCGAGTCCGGCGCGGCGCGCGGCCGCTGCGAGTTCGGAAGGACGCACGAACTTGTCGTATTCGTGGGTGCCGCGCGGCAGCATGCGAAGCACGTATTCGGCCCCGACGATCGCCAGCATGAACGACTTCGCGTTGCGGTTGATCGTCGAGAAGAACGCGCAGCCCCCGGGCGCGACCAGCCGCGCGCACGCCGCGACCGTCGAATCGGGTGCGGGCACGTGCTCGAGCATCTCCATGCAGGTCACGACGTCCCACGCCGCAGGCTCGCGCGCGGCGAGATCCTCGGCCGAGATGCGTTCGTACTCGACCCGGGTGCCGCTCTCGAGGGCGTGCAGCTCGGCGACCTGCAGCGGGCGCTCGGCGAGGTCGATGCCGCGCACCTGTGCACCGCGTTGCGCCATCGCCTCGGCAAGGATGCCGCCGCCGCAGCCGACGTCGAGCGCGCGCTTGCCGGCGAGCGGCGCGAGTCCCTCGATCCATTCGAGCCGCAGCGGGTTGATCTCGTGCAGCGGGCGGAACTCGGACCCGGGATCCCACCAGCGCGACGCGAGCGCCTGGAACTTCTCGAGTTCGGCCGGATCGACGTTGGCGGCACGGGCGGGACGGGGGGCTGGCACGGGCTCGATCGGCAAGAGGGGACAACGCAATTCTACGGCACGAAAAAAAGGCCCCGCCGCAGCGGGGCCCTTCGGTGACCGGCCGGCAGTGCCGGCCGGATCGCGAGATCAGCGGCGCGCGCGCGTGCCGACGACCTCGACTTCGACGCGGCGGTTCTTCGCGCGGCCCTCGCGGGTGCGGTTGTCGGCCACCGGCTGCTTCTCGCCCTTGCCTTCGGTGTAGACCCGGTTGGCTTCGATGCCCTTGCTGACCAGGTACGCCTTGACCGCTTCGGCGCGGCGCACCGACAGCTTCTGGTTGTAGGCGTCGGAGCCGACGCTGTCGGTGTGGCCGACGGCGATCACCACCTCGAGCGCGATGCCCTTGATCTTGCCGACGAGATCGTCGAGGCGCGCCTTGCCCGCGGGCTTCAGCACGGCCTTGTCGAAGTCGAAGAACGTGTCGGCAGCGAAGGTCACCTTTTCGCTGGTCGGGGCGGCAGCAGGCCGTGCGGCCGGTGCGGGTGCGGGCCTCGGCGCGAGACTCGGAGCCGGAGCCGGAGCCGGAGCCGGACGGGCCGCAGGTGCCGGAGCCGCCTTCGGCAGCAGGTCGTCGTCGCAACCGGCGATGGCGTCGGCCGGGGTCCAGAAACTGGTCCGCCAGCAGAGGCCGAAGCCGCTCTTGACGACCGCACGATCACCGCTGACCGCATAGCCGACCTTGTTCGCGGGAGCGACCTGCGCGGTCGACACCATCGGGGCTGCCAGCATCGCCGCTGCGATGACGCAAGCCAGTTTGACCTGTTTGTTCATGTTTCTCCTTTCGGTAGAACGCAATGCTGGACTCGGCGCCGGCAGGCGCGCTTCAGCCTGGAGTCAGGCAGAACCTGACAGAATTTCACCGATGCGATTGTGCCACACGGCGGTGCGGGCAACCACCTCCGTGATCTGCAGCCTGACGTTTGCGTCAGAAAGCTGTCGCCTGTCCACAACATGCCGTCCGGCGACCCACACGTGCTGGACGTGCTCGCGTCCACAGCCGTAGATCAGGTGCGAGATCGGGTCGAAAACCGGCGCGAGTTCGGCAGCCGACAGGTCGACGGCGACGAGGTCGGCCTGCTTGCCGGGCTCGATCGACCCGATCCGGTCGTCCAGCCCGAGGGCGCGCGCAGCGTCCAGCGTCAGCGCGCGCAACGTGCGCGCCGCCGGCCACGCCTCGGCGTTGCCCGAACGGCCCTTGGCCAGCAGTGCCGCGGTGCGCGCCTCGGCGAGCAGGTCGAGGCGGTTGTTGCTCGCGGAGCCGTCGGTGCCGATGCCGACACAGATTCCCAGCTCGTGCATGCGCGCGGCCGGCGCGATGCCGCTGGCGAGCTTGAGGTTCGAGTGCGGGCAGTGCGCGACCGAGGCGCCGCTGTCGGCCAGCAGGCGCAGGTCGTTGTCGTCGAGGTGCACCGCGTGCACCGCGATGAGTTCGGGACCGACGAGGCCCAGCGCGGCGAGCCGCTCGAGCGGGCGCATGCCGTGGCGCTGCACGCTCTCGCGGACCTCCTCTTCGGTCTCATGGACGTGCGTGTGGATCGGCAAGCCCAGTTCGCGCGCCAGCATCGCGATCTGGCGCAGCGGCGCGTCGCCGACCGTGTACGGTGCGTGCGGAGCCAGGCAGAAGCCGACCAGCGGCTCGTCGCGCATGCGGTCGCGCAATTCGAGGCCCTTGCGCAGGTAATCGCCGGCGTCGCTCGCGTAGGCCGACGCGAAGTCGATCACGATCACGCCGTGCACGCTGCGCATCCCGAGCAGCAGCGCGGACTCGATCGCCGCCTCCGGGAAGAAGTACATGTCGTTCACGCAGGTGACGCCGCCCATCAGCATCTCGTGCAACGCGAGCAGCGCGCCGTCGCGCACGAACGGGGCGCCGACCAGCTTCGCCTCGAGCGGCCAGATGCGCTGCTGCAGCCATCGATGCAGCGGCAGATCGTCGCCGACCCCCCGCAGCAGCGCCATCGCGGCGTGCGTGTGCAGGTTGACGAAGCCGGGCGCCAGCAGGTGGCCCGGCAGCGCGACGATGCGCGCCTGCGGGTAACGTTGCCGCGCCTCGGCGGCAGGCAGCAGCGCGGCGATGCGGTCGCCTTCGACGACCACCGCGTGGTCGACGAGCACGCTGCCGTCCTCAGTGCCGTCCTCAGCGCCGTCCGGCGGGTTGCGCGGCGCGGCGACGGGCGCGATCCACTGCGGTGCGAGGAGGACGGTGCTCGACAAGGTCGTTTCCTGTGGGCAAGCGGGCCGGGCAGCGGCGCTGCCGGCGTCGGGAGCGATTTAAGCACACGCCTCCGCGGGCCGGTTGCGCCGGTCGGAGCCCTTGTTTCACATGTTAAAATTCGATGTTTTAGCCGCGCCAACGAGCCCCTGGATTCCCCCGCCGATGGAAGCCTTCGCCAAAGAGACGCTGCCGATCAGCCTCGAAGAGGAGATGCGCCGCTCGTACCTCGATTACGCGATGAGCGTCATCGTGGGGCGCGCGCTGCCCGACGTGCGCGACGGCCTCAAGCCGGTGCACCGGCGCGTGCTGTTCGCGATGCATGAGGTCAACAACGTCTGGAACCGGCCGTTCGTGAAGTGCGCGCGCATCGTCGGCGACGTGATGGGCAAGTACCACCCGCATGGCGACGCGTCGATCTACGACACGCTGGTGCGGATGGCGCAGGACTTCTCGTTGCGCTACCTGCTCGTCGACGGCCAGGGGAACTTCGGCTCGGTCGACGGCGACAGCCCGGCGGCGATGCGCTACACGGAGTGTCGCCTGCAGCGCATCGCCGGCGAAATGCTGGCCGACATCGACAAGGAAACGGTCGACTTCCAGCCTAACTACGACGGCAAGGAGAACGAGCCGACGGTGCTGCCGGCGCGGATGCCGAACCTGCTGGTCAACGGCTCGTCCGGCATCGCGGTGGGAATGGCGACCAACATTCCCCCGCACAACCTGGGCGAAGTGATCGAAGCCTGCCTGGCGCTGCTGCGCCGGCCCGAGACGACGATCGACGAGCTGATCGAGCTGGTGCCGGCGCCGGACTTCCCGACCGCCGGGATCATCTACGGCCTGCAGGGCGTGCGCGAGGGCTACCGGACCGGCCGCGGGCGGGTCGTGATGCGCGCGAAGACGCACTTCGAGGAGATCGACCGCGGCCACCGCAGCGCAATCGTCGTCGACGAACTGCCGTACCAGGTCAACAAGCGGCTGCTGCTCGAGCGCATCGCCGAGCTGGTCAACGAGAAGCGCATCGAGGGCATCTCGGACATCCGCGACGAGTCCGACAAGTCGGGCATGCGCGTGGTCGTCGAGCTCAAGCGCGGCGAGCTGCCCGAGATCGTCCTGAACAACCTGTACAAGCAGACCCAGCTGCAGGACACCTTCGGCATCAACATGGTGGCGCTGGTCGACGGCCAGCCGCGGCTGCTGAACCTGCGCCAGATGCTCGAGGCCTTCATCGCGCACCGGCGCGAGGTGGTGACCCGGCGCACGGTGTTCGAGCTGCGCAAGGCGCGCGAGCGCGGCCACGTGCTCGAGGGGCTCGCGGTGGCGATCGCCAACGTCGACGAGATGATCGAGCTGATCAAGGCGTCGCCGACCCCGCCGATTGCGCGCGAGCGCCTGATGGCGCGCAGCTGGGCCGCGGGAGTCGCGCGCGAGATGCTCGAGCGCGCCGGGGCCGGCATCGCCGCGTTCAGGCCCGAGGGACTCGACCCGGCGGCCGGTCTCTCGGGGGATGCGTACCGGCTGTCCGAGGTGCAGGCGCAGGAGATCCTCCAGATGCGCCTGCAGCGGCTCACCGGCCTCGAGCAGGACAAGATCGTGCAGGAGTATCGCGAGGTGATCGCCCAGATCACCGACCTGCTCGACATTCTCGCGCGGCCGGAGCGCATCACGCAGATCATCGGCGACGAACTGAAGGCGATCAAGGCCGAGTACGGCGACGCGCGGCGCTCGGTGATCGAGCACAACGCCACCGAGCTCGACACCGAGGACCTGATCACGCCGCAGGACATGGTGGTCACGCTGTCGCACTCCGGCTACATCAAGAGCCAGCCGCTGTCGGAGTACCGCGCGCAGCGCCGCGGCGGCCGGGGAAAGCAGGCGACCGCCACGAAGGAAGAGGACTGGATCGACGAGCTGTTCATCGCGAACACGCACCAGTTCATCCTGTGCTTCTCGAATCGCGGGCGCGTCTACTGGATCAAGGTCTGGGAGGTGCCGCAGGGCACGCGCACCTCGCGCGGCAAGCCGATCGTGAACCTGTTCCCGCTCGCCGAGGGCGAGAAGATCACCGTCGTGCTGCCGGTGAAGTCCTTCGACGAGTCGCACTACGTGTTCATGGCGACCAGCCTCGGAACCGTGAAGAAGACGCCGCTCAGCGAGTTCGCCAACCCGCGCAAGGCCGGCATCATCGCGGTCGACCTGGACGAGAACGACTTCCTGATCGGCGCCGCCGTGACCGAAGGTGCGCACGACGTGATGCTGTTCTCCGACGCGGGCAAGGCGGTGCGATTCGACGAGAACGACGTGCGCCCGATGGGCCGCGCCGCGCGCGGCGTGCGCGGGATGATGCTCGAGGACGGCCAGCGCGTGATCTCGATGCTGGTGGCGGGTGACGAGTCGAAGTCGGTGCTGACCGCCACCGAGAACGGCTTCGGCAAGCGCACGCCGATCACCGAGTACACGCGCCACGGACGCGGCACCAAGGGCATGATCGCGATCCAGACCTCGGAGCGCAACGGCAAGGTGGTCGCGGCGGTGCTGGCGGACGAGCGCGACGAGATCATGCTGATCACCACCGGCGGCGTGCTGGTGCGCACGCGCGTCGCCGAGATCCGCGAAATGGGGCGCGCCACGCAGGGCGTCACGCTGATCGCGGTCGACGAGGGCGCGACGCTGACCGGCGTGCAGCGGGTGGTCGAGCGCGACGCGGCCGAAAACGGCCACGACGCAGGCGCCGGCAACGCGGGCGATGGCGCGGCCGACGGCGCCGACGCTTCGGCGCCGGGCGAGTCGTCCGGCGGGCCCGGCGGCGCGGACGGCGCCGCCGCGGGCACGGGAGACGACTGAATGGCGGGCGCGGGCGATTCCCTGCCGGGCGACGACGCGGCCGCAGCTGCAGCCGAGCTGGCCGAGTTGCGCGCGGCCATCGATGCAATCGACCGCGAACTCGTCGAGCGGCTGAGCCGACGGGCGCGCCTCGCGCAGCGCGTCGGCGAGGTCAAGCACCGTACCGGCGCCCCGGTCTACCGCCCCGAGCGCGAGGCGCAGATCATGGCGCGGCTGCGCGAGCTCAATCCCGGGCCGCTGTCGGGCGACGCGCTCGAGGCGATCTGGCGCGAAGTGGTGTCGGCCTGCCGCGAACTCGAGCGGCGGCTGCGCGTGGCCTACCTCGGTCCCGCCGGCACGTTCTCCGAGCAGGCGCTGCTGCGCCACTTCGGCTCGTCGGTCGAGGCGGTCGCCTGCCCGACGATCGACGAGGTGTTCCGCGCCACCGAAGCCGGGGCGGCCGACTTCGGCGTGGTGCCGGTCGAAAACTCGTCGGAGGGCGCGGTCAATCGAACGCTCGACCTGTTCCTGCTGACGCCGCTGTCGATCAGCGGCGAGGTCTCGGTGCCGGTGCGGCAGAACCTGATGAACCTGGGCGGCTCGCTCGACGGCGTGCGCCGTATCGTCTCGCACCCCCAGTCGCTGGCGCAGTGCGCCGGCTGGCTCGACCGCAATGCGCCGGGCCTCGAGCGCGCGCCGGTGGCGAGCAACGCCGAGGCGGCGCGGCTCGCGGCCGAAGACGCCGCCACGGCGGCGGTCGCCGGCGAATACGCAGCACAGCGCTACGGCTTGCAGATCGTCGCGCGCAGCATCCAGGACGATCCCAACAACCGGACTCGCTTCGCGATCATCGGGCGCCACGAGTGCGCGCCGTCGGGGGCCGACCAGACCTCGCTGATCCTGTCGGTGCCCGACCGCGCGGGCGCGGTCCACTCGCTGATCGAGCCGTTCGCGCGCCACGGCGTGTCGATGAAGCGCTTCGAGTCGCGCCCGGCGCGCCAGGGCCTGTGGGAGTACTACTTCTACATCGACGTGATCGGCCATCGCGACGACGCGCCGGTGGCCGCGGCGCTGGCCGAGCTGAAGGCGCAGGCCGCGTTCTGCAAGGTGGTCGGCTCGTACCCGCGGGCTGCCTGAGCTCGGTTATCCTTGCACGCCAGCCGCCGGGTCCGCCGGCGGCGCCACTCATCCGCCGTGACCCATGAGCATCCACGCACCCGAGTACGTCAGGAAGATCGCCCCGTACCAGGCCGGCAAGCCGATCACGGAGCTGGCGCGTGAGTACGGGCTGCAGGTCGACGGCATCGTCAAGCTCGCGTCGAACGAGAACCCGCTCGGCGTTCCGCCGTCGGCGCGCGACGCGATGGCTGCGGTCGTCTCCGACCTGGCGCGCTATCCGGACTCCAACGGCTTCGAGCTGAAGGCCGCGTTGTCGAAACGCTACGCGGTGCCGCCGGACTGGATCACGCTCGGCAACGGGTCGAACGACATTCTCGAACTCGCGGCGCACGCACTGTTGCAGCCGGGCGCCTCGGCCGTCTACTCGCAGTACTCGTTCGCCGTGTACGCGCTGGCCACGCAGGAAACCGGTGCGCGCGCGATCGTCGTGCAGGCGCGCGAGCATGGACACGACCTCGACGCGATGCGCGCGGCCATTGCGCCCGACACCCGGCTGGTCTTCGTCGCCAATCCGAACAACCCGACCGGCACCTTCCTGTCGGCCGAGGCGATCGCGACGTTCCTCGCCGCTGTGCCGCGCGACGTCGTCGTGGTGCTCGACGAGGCCTACAACGAGTATCTCGAACCCGGGCTGCGCTTCGATTCGACGCGCTGGCTGCGCGACTACCCGAACCTGATCGTGTCGCGCACCTTCTCGAAGGCCTACGGGCTGGCTGGATTGCGTGTCGGCTTCGGTCTCGCGCAGGCCGAGCTCACCGACCTGCTGAACCGCGTGCGCCAGCCGTTCAACGTCAGTTCGGTCGCGTTGGCGGCGGCAGTCGCCGCGCTCGACGACACGGCGTTCCTGCAGCGCAGCTACGAGCTCAACCGCGCCGGGCTGCAGCGGCTGCAGTCGGCGTTCGCCGCGATGGGCTTCGAGTACGTGCCGTCGTGCGGCAACTTCGTGCTGGTGCGCGTCGGCGATGCAGGCGCGGTCTACCAGGGCTTGCTGCACGCGGGAATCATCGTGCGTCCGGTCGACAACTACGGGCTCGGCGAGTGGTTGCGCGTGACGGTCGGATTGCCGCAGGAGAACGAGGCGTTCCTCGCCGCGCTCGCCCGCCTGACGGGCCGCGCGGGGCACGAGCAAGGGCGGTGAAACCGAGTCTCGCGGTCCTCGGCTGCGGCCTGATCGGCGCCTCGCTGGGCGCGGCGCTCAAGCGCGCGGGAGCGGTGAGCCGGGTGGCCGGCTACTCGCGAGGCGACGACGCGCGCATCGCGCGCGACGCGGGCCACGTCGACGTGGCGTGCGCCAGCGCAGCCGAGGCGGCAGTCGGCGCGGACTTCGTGGTCGTTGCCGCGCCGGTGCCGGCGATGCCGGCGTTGTTCGCGCAGCTGCGCGACGCGCTCGGCGCGCACGCGATCGTCACCGACTGCGGCAGCACCAAGCACAGCGTGATCGAAGCAGCGCGGCGGGAGCTCGGCGACGCGTTCGCGCGCTTCGTGCCCGGTCACCCGATCGCCGGCTCGGAGCGCGGCGGTGCGCAGTCGGCCGACCCCGATCTCTTCCGCAACCGGCGCTGGCTGCTGTGCCCGCTCGAAGCGACGCGCCCGGACGCGTGCGATTCCCTTGCCCGGCTGCTGGAGGCGACCGGCGCGCGGATCGCGACGCTCGATCCGGCGCTGCACGACCAGGTCTTCGCCGAGGTGTCGCACTGGCCGCATGCGGTGGCGTTCGCGCTGTCGGCGGCGATTGCAGGTGGCGGGCTGGCCGAAGAGGCGCTCGATTTTTCCGGGGCCGGCCTGCGCGACACGACCCGCATCGGCGCTTCGTCGCCGGCGCTGTGGGCCGACATCCTGCTCGACAACCGCGCTGCGTGTCTCGCGTCGGCGGCGCGCTTTCGCGCGTCGACCGAGGCGATCGTCACCGCGCTCGAGGCGGGCGATCGCGACGCGCTGGTCGCGATCTTCGCGGCGGCGAGTCGCTGGCGCAATCGGCTGGCCTAGGCGCAGGCGACCTGCCTCGGCGCCGGTGTCCAGCGCCGGCGCCAGGCCTCAGCGCCACCGGTCGCCTGGTGGCTGGTTGTCCGGCCTGAGGGGGCCGGCCAGGCGCAGGTTGGGTCGAACCTGGTGGACGTAGTAGTCGCGCAGGTTCGCAATCTCGATCATCGTCTCGAACGGGAAGCCCTGGCGGTTGCCGCGCCGGTCGATCATCAGCTCGTCGAACACGCTCAGCAGGCGTGCGGGCGATTCCCACTGGGCGGCGATGCGCTCGAGCACGTGCGGGAAGCGCTGGCGCGTCGCCATGAGCCGGTACGCGTAGGGCAGCGAGTCGAACAGCCACTGGGTCCGCGGTGCAAGTGCTCCGACCGGGGCGCTCGCGGCGACGGCCTCGCTCGCCCCGGTCGCGGCGCCTTCGGTCGCGCCCGGAAGCGTCGGCCCCGTTTGCCGCTTGCCCGGATGCGTCTCGCGTGCCGCAGGCGCGGCGCGGTCCCTCGGTAGAATCATGGCTTCCCCGCGTTCGATGCGTTGTCGATCGCCTCGAATCTAGCCCGGGCCCTGGCCGCCCGACAGGAATTCCGTCATGTCCCGCAGTTTTCGCGTCGCCCCCGGGGGGCGCCTGTCCGGAGTCGTTCGCGTTCCGGGCGACAAGTCGATCTCGCACCGCGCCGTGACGCTGGGCGCGGTGGCCGAGGGGACCACGCGAATCACCGGTTTTCTCGAAGGGGCGGACGCGCTGTCGACGATGAACGTGTTTCGCGCGCTCGGCGTCCGGATCGAGGGCCCGGATGGGGGGCGCGTGACCGTGCACGGCGCCGGCTTGAGAGGACTGCGCGCTGCTGGCCGGCCGCTCGACTGCGGCAACTCGGGCACGGCGATGCGCCTGCTGATGGGCCTGCTGGCGGGCCAGGACTTCGAGTCGACGCTGGTGGGCGACGAGAGCCTGTCGAAACGGCCGATGCGGCGCGTCGCGGACCCGCTGGCAGCGATGGGCGCGCGCATCGAGACGCGCGACGGCAGGCCGCCGGTGCGCATCCTGCCGGGCCAGCAGTTGCGCGGCATCCGCTACGAGATGCCGGTGGCGAGCGCGCAGGTGAAGTCGGCGCTCCTGCTGGCGGGCCTGTACGCCGACGGACAGACCACGGTGGTCGAACCGGCGCCGACCCGCGACCACACCGAGCGCATGCTGCGCGGTTTCGGCGTGTCGGTGGCGCGCGAAGGCGCCGCAGCCACGGTCCGCGGCGGGCAGGCGCTGCGCGCCACCGCCATCGACGTGCCGGCCGACATTTCGTCGGCGGCGTTCTTTCTGGTGGGCGCGTCGATCGCGCCGGGGTCCGAGCTGCTGCTCGAGCACGTGGGCGTCAATCCCACGCGCACCGGGATCGTCGAGATCCTGCGCCTGATGGGGGCCGACATCGCGCTGTGCAACGAGCGCGAGATCGGCGGCGAGCCGGTGGCCGACCTGCGCGTGCGCGCCGCGTCGCTGCAGGGCATCGAGGTGCCGCCGGCGCTGGTCCCGCTCGCGATCGACGAG
>JANJTK010000207.1 GCA_024711155.1 Burkholderiaceae bacterium | reverse complement strand
GCGATCGCGTGAAGATGAACCAGGCGATGATGGAGCTCTACAAGACCGAGAAGATCAACCCGCTCGGCGGCTGCCTGCCGATCGCGGTGCAGATCCCGGTGTTCATCGCGCTGTACTGGGTGCTGCTCGCGTCGGTCGAGATGCGCGACGCGCCGTGGATCGGCTGGATCCAGGACCTCGCCGCCCCCGATCCCTACTACATCCTGCCGCTGGTGATGGCGGCGACGATGTTCATCCAGGTCAAGCTCAATCCGACCCCGCCCGATCCGGTGCAGGCGAAGATGATGATGATGATGCCGCTGGTGTTCTCGGTGATGTTCTTCTTCTTCCCGTCGGGCCTGGTGCTCTACTGGCTGGTGAACAACGTCTACTCGATCATCCAGCAGTGGGCCATCACGAAGCAGAGCGAGAAGGCGGCCGCGGCGGCGAAGGCCAGGGGCTGAGCGGGGGCCGCGTGGACCGTGCAACGGCGGCGCCTGCGGGCGCCGCTTGCGTTTGCGGCGGGCTCGCGTCGATGATGCGGCGATGAGCGACGATGCGCCGATGAGCGACGATGCGCCGATGAGCGAGCACGCGTCGATGAGCGACGACACCCCGATCGCCGCGATCGCGACCGCCCCCGGGCGCGGCGGCATCGGCGTCGTGCGCGTTTCGGGGCGCGACCTGTCGGCGATCGTCGCCGCAGTGATCGGGCGACCGCTCGCGCCGCGGCACGCCACCTTCGCGCCGTTCCTCGCCGCCGACGGCGGCGCGATCGACCAGGGGATCGCGATCCTGTTCCCGGCACCGCACTCGTACACCGGCGAAGAGGTGCTCGAGCTGCAGGGTCACGGCGGGCCGGTCGTGCTGCGACTGCTGCTGCGGCGGGTGCTCGAGGCGGGGCGCGAACTCGGGCTGCGGCTCGCGGGGCCGGGCGAGTTCACGCAGCGCGCGTTCCTCAACGACAAGCTCGACCTCGCGCAGGCCGAGGCGGTCGCCGACCTGATCGACGCCAGCACCGAGCAGGCGGCGCGCTCGGCCACGCGCTCGCTGGCGGGCGAGTTCTCGGCCGCCGTGCACGCGCTCGTCGAGCGGATGGTCGAGCTGCGCGCGCTGGTCGAGGCGACGCTCGACTTTCCCGAGGAAGAGATCGACTTCCTCGAAGCCGCCGGCGCGCGCGAGCGACTCGCGCAGATCCGCAGCGAGCTCGCGACGCTGCTCGCGAGCACGCGGCGCGGCGTGCTGCTGCGCGACGGCCTGAACGTCGTGCTGCTCGGCGAGCCGAACGTCGGCAAGAGCTCGCTGCTCAACGCGCTGGCCGGCGCCGAAGTGGCGATCGTCACCGAAGTGCCGGGCACTACGCGCGACCGCATCGCGCAGGCGATCCAGATCGAGGGCGTGCCGCTCAACGTCGTCGACACCGCGGGGCTGCGCGAGACCGCCGACCACGTCGAGCGACTCGGCATCGCGCGCACCTGGGACGAAGCCGCGCGCGCCGACGTCGTCGTGCATCTGCTGGACGCGCGCGAGGCGCTGACCGCGGCGGCGGTCGCGATCGAGGAGGAGCTGGCGCGGCGGCTGCCGCGGCCGGTGCCGCTGGTGCGCGTGTTCAACAAGATCGACCTGGCCGGGGTGGCGGCGCGGGTGGAGCGCGGGGACGTGGCGGCGGCGCCGCGGGCCGAGGGCCACGGCGAGGCGGGCGCGGGCGCGGCGCCGCTGTCGGTCTGGCTGTCGGCGAAGAGCGGTGCCGGCATCGACGGGCTGCGCGCGCTGCTGCTGGAGCTGGCCGGCTGGCAGGCGGGCGGCGAGTCGACCTTCATCGCGCGCGAGCGCCACCTCGAGGCGCTGCGCGCGGCGGCCGGGCACGTCGATGCGGCGGATGCGCACGCGCAGGCCGGCGCGCAGCGGCTCGACCTGCTGGCCGAGGAGTTGCGGCTGGCTCAGGAGCGGCTGAACGAGATCACCGGGGAGTTTTCGGCGGATGATCTGCTGGGGGTGATCTTCGGGCGGTTTTGCATCGGGAAGTAGGCGGGGGTTCCGGCGCGCGGTTCGCTCACGCCTTCGCCCACTCCTCCGACAGCAACGCCGCCTGTTCGAGCACGGTCTCGGTCGCCTTCTCCTGCTTGTCCGGCGGGTAGCCGTACTTGCGCAGGATGCGCTTGACCAGCACGCGCAGCTGCGCGCGCACGTTCTCGCGCAGCGTCCAGTCGATGGTGACGTTGGCGCGCACGGTCCGGACCAGCTCCTGCGCGATCGTGCGAAGCGTGTCGTCGCCGAGCACCTTGACGGCGCTGTCGTTGGTTTCCAGCGCGTCGTAGAAGGCCAGTTCGTCCTCCGACAGCTTCAGCGCGTCGCCGCGGGCGTGGGCCTCGCGCATGTCCTTCGCGAGGGCGATCAGCTCCTCGATCACCTGCGCCGCCTCGATCGCGCGGTTCTGGTAGCGGCGGATCGTCTGCTCCAGCATCTCGGCGAAGGAGCGCGCCTGCACGACGTTCTTGCGCCGGCGGGTCGCCAGTTCGCCCTTCAGCAGCTTCTGCAGCAGTTCGACCGCCAGATTGCGCTGAGGCATCCCTCGTACTTCGGCCAGGAACTCCTCGGAGAGGATCGAGATGTCGGGTTTGGCCAGCCCCGCTGCGGCGAAGATGTCGATGACGCCCTCGGGCGCCACGGCGCGCGAGATGATCCGCCGCACGGCGTGCTCGATGTCCTCTTCGGGCCGCGCGTCGCCGGGCGCGCGCTTGGCGAGCACGGCCTGCACCGCCTGGAAGAACGCCACGTCGTCGCGGATGCGCAGCGCCTCGGCGTGCGGCACCGCCAGCGCGAAGGCCTGCGACAGTTCGCTCACCGCGCTCACGCAGCGCTCCTTGCCGCTCTTTTGCGCCAGGATGTGCTCCTGCGCGGCCGGCAGCACACCGAGCCGCTCAGTCGGCGTGCCGGTCGTCCATTTCGACCAGTCGAAGCCGTGGAAGAGCCCGCAGCAGACCTCGTGCTTCTCGATCATGACGGCCACCGCCTCGTCCTGGTCCAGCGCCGTGCGGCCGGTGCCGCCGCTTTCGGTGTACGTGGCCAGCGCCTGCTTCAACTCTTGGGCCAGGCCCAGGTAGTCCACCACCAGCCCGCCGGGCTTGTCCTTGAACACGCGGTTCACGCGCGCGATCGCCTGCATCAGCCCGTGCCCGCGCATCGGCTTGTCGATGTACATCGTGTGCAGGCTCGGTGCGTCGAAGCCGGTGAGCCACATGTCGCGCACGAGCACGAGCCTGAACGCGTCCTTCGGGTCGCGGAAGCGATTGGCCAGTGCCTCGCGCCGCGGCTTGTTGCGGATGTGCGGCTGCCAGTCGGCCGGGTCCGAGGCCGAGCCGGTCATCACCACCTTGAGCGCGCCGTGCTCGTCGTCGGCGCCGTCCCACTGCGGGCGCAACTTCACGATCTCGCGGTACAGCTCGACGCAGATGCGCCGGCTCATGCAGACGATCATCGCCTTGCCGTCCATCGCTTCGAGCCGCTTCTCGAAGTGCTCGACGATGTCCCTGGCCACCAGCGCCAGCCGCTTCTCGGCGCCGACCACCGCCTCGAGCTGCGCCCACTTGGTCTTGAGCTTCTCCTTGCGATCGACCTCCTCGCCCTCGGTGGCCTCCTCGAAGCCCGGGTCGATCTTCGGGCGCTCGGCCTCGTCGAGCGCCAGCCTGGCCAGCCGGCTTTCGTAGTAGATCGGCACCGTGGCGCCGTCCTGCACGGCGCGCTGGATGTCGTAGACGCTGATGTAGTCGCCGAACACAGCGCGCGTGTTGGCGTCCTGCGCCTCGATCGGCGTGCCGGTGAAGCCGATGAACGAGGCGTGCGGCAGCGCGTCGCGCATGTGGCGCGCATAGCCGTCGACGAAGTCGTACTGGCTGCGGTGCGCCTCGTCGGCGATCACCACGATGTTGCGGCGCTCGGAGAGCGTCGGGTGCCGGTCGCCTTTCTCTTCGGGGAAGAACTTGTGGATGGTGGTGAACACGACCCCGCCGGCGGCCACGCCGAGCAGCTCGCGCAGGTGCGCGCGCGATTCCGCCTGCACCGGCGGCTGGCGCAGCAGGTCGCGGCAGCGTGCGAAGGTGGCGAAGAGCTGGTCGTCGAGGTCGTTGCGGTCGG
>JANJTK010000290.1 GCA_024711155.1 Burkholderiaceae bacterium | reverse complement strand
CGGCTCGTTCACCGCGAAGCCGAGGTCACCCGAGGCCACGTTGGAGGGGTTCGCCGGCGTGCCGTTGAAGGTGATGACGGGCGGCGTGGTGTCGACCACCCAGAGGTAGTTCGCCGAGCCGACGTTCATCGAGGTGTCGGTCGCGCGCACGGTGAAGGTGTAGCTCCCGTCGGCCAGCCCGGTGAGGCTCACCGGCGAGGTGCAGGCGGCGAAGGCGCCGGTGTTGAGGCGGCACTCGGTGCTGGCCGGCGGCAGCGCCGAGGTGACGGAGAAGCTGAGCGTCGCCGAGGTGGCGGTGGTGGGGTTCGCCGGGCCCGAGAGGAAGGTGACGGTGGGCGCGACGGTGTTGACCGTCCACGTGTAGCTGATGGTGGCCAGGTTGCCCGCGGCGTCGCTCGCCTGCACGTTGAAGGCGTGGGGGCCGTCGGCGAGGCCCGTGAGCGTCACCGGCGAGGTGCAGGGCGCGTACGCGGCGGGCACGTGCTGGCACTGCACGGCGGTGGCGCCGGAGACGCTGAAGCCGAAGGTGGCGGTGGTCTGGTTCGTCGGGTCGCCCGGCGTGGAGGTGAAGGCCAGCGCGGGCGGCGTGGTGTCGACCACCCAGTCGTAGCTCGCGGTGCTGACGTTGCCCGCGGCGTCGGTGGCGCGCACGGTGAAGGTGTAGGTGCCCTCGGCGAGGCCGGTGAGCGACTGCGGCGAGGTGCACGGCGCGAAGGCGCCCGCGTTGAGCTGGCACTCGATGGTGCTGGCGCCCGTCACGGTGAAGGCGAAGGTGGCGGTCGTCGAGTTGGTGTTCGCCGCCGGGGTCGAGGTGAAGCTGATGCCCGGGGCCGTCAGGTCCACCGACCAGGTGTACGAGGGGGGCGTGAGCTCGGTGTTCCCCGCGAGGTCCGTGGCGCGCACGGTGAAGGTGTGGCTGCCCTCGGTGAGGCCCGCGTAGGCCTGCGGCGAGGTGCAGGCCGCGAAGGCCGCGCCGTCGAGGCTGCACTGGAAGGTGGCCGCCTCGCTGGCCGAGAAGGTGAAGCCGGCGGTGGTGAGGCGGGTGGGGTTCGACGGCGTGGTGAGGATCGTCGTCACCGGGCGCGTGGTGTCGACCACCGTGGTGGTGACGTTGCTCGCGAACGTCTTGGGGGTGAGGCCCACGCGGTACGCGAGCACCGCCTGGTTCTGGTAGGTGCCCTGCGGCGCCGTGAGGCTGACCGTCACCGAGCCCGACGCGCCCGGGGCGAGGTCGCCCAGCGCCCAGGTCACCGTGCCGCCCGAGTGCACGCCGCCGCCCGTCGCGGAGACGAAGGTGGTGCCCACGGGCAGCGCGTCGGAGAGCGACGCCTGGTAGGCGACGCCCGGGCCGGTGTTCGAGTAGGTGAGGGTGAAGGTGACGCTGGTGGAGCTGCTGTAGGCCGGCGCCGACTTGGTGAGCGTCAGCGTGGGCTGCATGGTGCCGAAGAGCGCCGGGGTCTCGAAGAGCCCGTTCAAGAAGAGGCGCACGCCGTTGGTGCGCGGGTTCGCCGAGATGGGCAGCGTCGTCGAGTACGAGTGGCCGCCGAGGTAGCTGATCTTCCCCTGGTTGGTGTTGCCGTCGACGTAGCCCGTGAGCCAGTTCATGCGCGTGCCGAAGGTGGACGCGGCGAGCTGCACGAGCAGCGACGAGTTGTTCCACAGCGTGGAGCCGCTGTTGAGCCCGAAGGATTTGGTGTCACCCGGGTCGATCTGCAGCGTGCCCGAGTACTGCGCGTAGAGGCTGGTGGGCTGCAGGACCT
>JANJTK010000177.1 GCA_024711155.1 Burkholderiaceae bacterium | reverse complement strand
GCCGGTGGTCGTGAGACCGGCGATGGCCTCGAAGCTGGCGTCGGTGAACGACAGCTGCGGCAGTTCGAGCATCAGCGGCACGGCACCGGCGAAGGACATCAGCAGCCAGCCGAGCACGACCAGCAGCGCGCCGTCGCGCGGCTCGAGCTCGCGCCGCAGGCGGCCGGTGGCGAACCACATCGCGGCGCCGACCGCCAGGCACGCGGCGCCGGCAACCAGGAAACTGCGGTGCGCGCCGTCGCCGACCGCGAGCGACCACCCGATCGGCAGCGCGAAGGTGGCCGCGAACACCATCAGCATCCCGCCCAGCACGCGGGCGATGACAAGCAGGCGATTCAAGGACGGGCCCGTGCGGGAGAAGGCGATGCGCAGGACGTGCGGGCGCGCGGGCTCAGTCGTCCCAGCGTTCCGGCAGCGGCTCGACGAAGCCCATCCGGCGCAGCATGTCGAGGCCGTCTTCGAGGCCGCGGAAGCTGTGCAGCACCGCGCGCAGTTCGGCGACGCTGCGCCGCCCGTCGACCAGCGCGAGCAGCGTGCGCAGCCGGCGCGGGATGCTCGACTCGGTACGGCGCGCCTCGTCGCGCCCGAGCCGGGTCTTGATCAGCACCAGGTCGTCGGGCAATTCGAGCGGCGCTTCGCCCGACACGAGGCGGCGCAGGATCGGCGGAATCGGAGGCATGCCGTTCATGTTACGCCGTCGGCGGCCGCTTGCGGACGCGCATCTTTCCTCAGAAGAACCCGACGCCGACCTGGAACAGCTTCTCGACCTTCGGGATGATCTGCTTGTTCTCGACGAACACGATCACGTGGTCCTCGGCCCGGATCACGGTGTCGTGGTGCGCCATGATCACCTCGTAGCGCGGCCGGTCGCGCCGGCCGGGCAGCGCTTCGAGCGCGTCGGGTTCGGTGGCGCGCACGATCGCGCCGATGGTCGCGCCGCGCGGCAGGTCGATCTGCTCGATGCGCCGTCCGATCACCTTCGACGACTTGGGGTCGCCGTGCGCGATCGTCTCGAGCGCCTCGGCGGCGCCGCGCCGCAGCGAGTGCACGGCGGCGACGTCGCCGCGGCGCACGTGCGCGAGCAGCTTGCCGATGGTGGTCTGCGACGGCACGATCGCGATGTCGATGCGGTTGCCCACCACCAGGTCGGCATACGCCTGGCGGTTGATCAGAGCGATCGTGCGCCGCGCGCCCATGCGCTTGGCGAGCATGCACGACATGATGTTGTTCTCGTCGTCGGAGGTCAGCGCGACGAACAGGTCCATGTCGGCCACGGCCTCTTCGGCGAGCAACCCCTCGTCGGTCGAGTCGCCGTACAGCACGACGGTCGACGCCGGCAGCTGCGTGGCGAGGTAGTTGCAGCGCTGGCGACTGGCCTCGAGCACTTTCACCTGGTAGTCGGAGCCGAGCGCGCGCGCGAGCCGCAGCCCGATGTTGCCGCCGCCGGCGATCATCACGCGGCGCACCGGCTTGTCCATGCGGCGCAGGTCGGACAACGCCGTGCGCAGGTGCTCGGAGGCGGCGAGCAGGAACACTTCGTCGCCGGGTTCGATCAGCGTGTCGCCGTCAGCGCGGATCGAACGGTCGTCGCGGAAGACGGCGACCACGCGCATGTCGATCGTGGGGTGCGCCGTGCGCAGCTCGCGGATCGGCCGCGACACCAGCGGCCCGCCGGCGTAGGCGCGCACCGCCACCAGGTCGACGCGCCCCTCGGCGAATTCGAGCACCTGCAGCGCCTCGGGGAACTGGATCAGCTTGAGCACGTAGTCGGTGACGGTCTGCTCGGGGCAGATCACGTGGTCGACGTAGAAGCCGCCTTCGCCGGTGATCTCGGGGTGCTCGAGGAACTCGGGCGCGCGGATGCGCGCGATGCGCGTCGGCACGTTGAACACGCGCGCTGCGAGCTGGCAGGCGACGAGGTTGGTCTCGTCGCGCGCGGCGGTCGCGATCAGCATGTCGGCGTCGCCGGCGCCGGCCTGCTCGAGCACCGGCGGGTGTGTGCCGTTGCCGGCCACCGTGCGCAGGTCGAGGTGCTCCTGCAGCTGCGCGAGCTGCACCACGTCGGTGTCGACCACCGTGATGTCGTTGAGCTCCGAGACGAGGCTCTCGGCGACCGATGCGCCGACCCGGCCGGCGCCGAGGATGATGATCTTCAACTGCCTTGCTTGCGGTAGGCGCCGCGCGAGAGGTCGATGCCGAGCTGCTTGAGCTTGCGATACAGGTGCGTGCGCTCGAGCCCGGTCTTCTCGGCCACCCGCGTCATGCTGCCGTGCTCGCGCGACAGGTGGTGCTCGAAGTACGCGCGCTCGAAGGCGTCGCGCGCTTCGCGCAGCGGCAGGTCGAGCGGCAGGTCGCGCAGCGCGACGCTCGCGGCGACCGGCGACGCGGCGCCGGCGTCGCGGATCGGCAGGAAGTTGCCGGCTTCGGGCGCAGCGCCCCCGCCCGGTGCGATCGCGGCGCCGACGCCCGGCACCACGCGCGCGTTGTAGGCGCCGCCGGCGAGCGGCATCGCACCCGCATGAGCGCCGATCGCAGAACCCATCGGCGCGCCCATCGATGCGCCCCCGGGTGCGCCCATCGGGGCGCCCGCATGAGCGCCCGACTGGAAGCCGCCGGGCCCGCGCATCGTCGTCGCGGTCGGCGGCGCGACCGGCTTGCCGCGCAGCAGGCCGGTCTCGACCGCCTTCAGCAGCTTCTGCAGCGTGATCGGTTTTTCGAGGAAGTCGAGCGCGCCGATGCGCGTGGCTTCGACCGCGGTGTCGATGGTCGCGTGGCCCGACATCATGATCACCGGCATCGTCAGCTTGCCGCCGCTCGCCCATTCCTTGAGCAGCGTGATGCCGTCGGTGTCCGGCATCCAGATGTCGAGCAGGACCAGGTCGGGTCGGGTGGCCTCGCGCGTCGAGCGCGCCTGCTGCGCGCTTTCGGCCAGCAACACCGTGTGGCCTTCGTCGCCGAGGATCTCGGAGAGAAGTTCGCGGATGCCGATTTCGTCATCCACTACGAGGATTTCCGCCATGCGCCCCTGCTGCTAGATGGGAGTCGGTTGCGACAGGCGGGGATTTTCCTCGCTTTTCGCCAGTTTGGTAAATAGCACACTGATCTGGGCGCCGACCGCCTTGCCGTCGGGGTCGTTCCAGTTTCCGACATCGATGCGCGCGCCGTGCTCGTCGACGATCTTGCGCACGATCGCCAGCCCCAGCCCGGTGCCGCGCGGCTTGCTGGTCACGTAGGGTTCGAAGGCCCGCCCGAGCACCGACGGCGAGAAGCCGCCGCCGTTGTCGCGCACCCGCAGGCGCACCGCGCCGGCGCCGTCGGGCAGCACGATCGCCTCGGTGGCCACCTCGATCTGCGGCTGCTCGACCCGCTCGGTGGCCTCGACCGCGTTCTTGACCAGGTTGTGGATCAGCTGGCGCAACTGCGTGCGGTCGCCCAGCACCGGCGGCAGGCGGTCGGCGAGCCGCGGCAGGATCGGGAAGCGCCCGCCGGCGGCCGAGTAGAGCCGCAGCACGTCGTCGGCCAGCGCGTTGAGGTCGAGCGGCTCGAGCTGCGCGGCCGGCAGGCGCGAATAGTCGCGGAACTCGTCGACCATCAGCTTGAGCGCCGAGACCTGGTTGACGATCGTCTGCGAACTCTTCGCCAGCAGCTCGGCCTCGGCCTGCGGCAGCTTGTCCGAGAGCTTGCGCTGCATCCGCTCGGCAGCGAGCTGGATCGGCGTGAGCGGGTTCTTGATCTCGTGCGCGAGCCGGCGCGCCACTTCGGCCCACGCGACCGCGCGCTGCGCGGAGATCACCTCGGTGATGTCGTCGAACACGATCACGTAGCCGACGCGCCGCTCGGGCAGGATCGAGCCGCGCGCGAGGATGGTCTGCTCGGCGCCGCCTTCGTCGGGGCCCAGCGGCGCCAGCACGAACTGCTTCTGCCAGCTCGCCACGCCGGCCGCGGCCTGCTCGTTGAAGGCGCTGCGCACCTGCTCGGCGACCGCCTCGAGACGCGGCACCTCGGCGAGCGGCTTGTCGAGGTGCTCGAGCAGCGACTGCCCGAGGATGCGCTCGGCGCCGGCGTTGGCCAGCGTGAGACGGAAGTCCGAGTCCAGCACCAGCACGCCGGCGGTCAGGTTGGCGAGCACGCTCTCGAGTCGCGCATTGACGCGCTCGAGCTCGCGCTGGTTGCGCTCGACCTGCAGGCGCGCGTCCTCGAGCTGGCGCGTCATCAGGTTGAACGACTGCGTGAGCACGCCCAGTTCGTCGCGCCCGGAGTAGTCCTTGACCGGCCGGTAGTCGCCCTCGGCAACTGCGCGCGTGCCGGCCGCGAGCATCGACAGCGGCCCGGCGAGCCAGCCCGACAGCAGGAACGAGGCCGCCACCGCCGAGAACACGGTCAGCAGGAAGATCAGCGTCAGCGTGACGGTGAAGATCCGGCTCAGTCCGCTGCGCGACAGCGACAGCTGCTGGAAGTCGCGCCGGCCCTGCTCGATCGCCTCGGCGTTCTCGGTCATCGCCGACGGCACCGGCTGCAGCAGCTGCACGAGGCGGCTGTCGTCGGCGCGCTGCGCGCCCGAGCCGATGGCGACGATCACCCGCAGCCGCAGGCCGTTGGCCGAGTTCTCCGCCGGCTCGATCGCCGCGTACTGGCGCGTGATGCGCGCCTGGCGCAGCGCCGCGGGCGGCAGGTCGGGCACCAGGCTCGCGTAGCGGCTGCCGCTGGCGGTCACGATGCGGCCCGCACCCGAGATCACCATCGCGTCCTGCACGCCGGCCTGGTCGCGCAGGCGGTTGAGGGTGGCGGGCCACTCGTATTCGGGCGCGCCGGCCAGCTCGTCGGCCACCACGCGCGTCTTCTGCGTGAGGTCGGTCAGCAGCGAGTCGAGCGCGGTGCGCCCGAGGCTGAGCCCGGACTCGAGCGCGCGCTCCACCGGCACCGCGAACCACGACTCGATCGAGCGGCCGACGAAATGCACCGACACGATGTAGATCAGCGCCACCGGGATCACCGTCATCACGGTGAACGACAGCGCCATGCGCGCCATCAGGCGGGTGCCGAACAGCCCGCGCCGGTAGCGCGCGACCAGCCGCCGCACCAGCTCGAGCACCAGCAGGAACAGCGCCGCCGCCAGCCCGATCGTCAGCCACAACAGCATCGGGTACTGGCTCTCGAACAGGCGCGTGTTCGCGCTCGCCACCGCGAGCAGCAGCAGCAGGATCACCGCCAGCGCGACCGAGCCGATCAGCGCGAAGCGCAGCAGCCGGCCTACGGACCGTTTTTCGGGGTCGGCAGCGTGAACGGGAAGCGCTTCCATTCGGACGTGGGGTTCCAGTCCCGGTTGGTGATCGCGTTGACCTGGAACGGCTTGGGCAGTTGCGAGGCGTCGAGGCGCAAGCGTACCCGAGCCTCGTAGACGGTCCCGGGCGAGACTTGCGCCGCCTCGAAGACGCGCCAGCGGCGCACGCTGCGCATCGCGCCGACCGCGTCGTCGAGCGTCTCGAAGGTCTGCGTCAGGCCGTCGATGCCGAGCCGGTACTGGCGCGTGAGCGCGTGATGCGCGAGCCGGTACGAGCGCGAGCGCTCGGCGACGCGCTCGTCGTACCACCACCAGCGCGGCCGGATCAGCTCGAACTCGAGCACGAAGTACAGCGGCACGCCGCGCCGCACCGCGTCTTCCAGCGAGCGCGTCAGCGGCACCTCGAAGTCGGAGCGCAGCAGCCAGGCGTCGCCGTCGGCGTTGGGTTCGAGGGTCGGCGCGGCGGGTGGCCCGGGGGCAGCGCGCGGATCGGGCGCCGCGCGCGGATCGGGCGCGAGGCGTGCGTCACGCGCGTCACGCGCGTCACGCGCGTCACGCGCGTCTGGCGCGGCGGGCGCGGTGGGCGTTTCGGGCGCATCGGCCGCCCCCGCTGCCGGCATCTGCCCCCACAGCGTGGCCACCAGCGCCAGCGCCATGGCAAGGCGGGCGATCAAGGGCGTCTTTCCAGCAGCGCGTAATAGAACCCGTCGTGGTTGCGCCCGGGTTTCGCGACCGGCAACAACTGCGAAACCCGCTCCGGGAGATCCGCATCGAAGCGCCACGAAAGCTCGAGACGCCCCGCCTGCGGCTGCGCCGCGAGAAAGTGATCGATCACTGACTCACCCTCGGCCCGGAACACCGAACAGGTGGCGTAGATCAATTTACCACCCGGTCGGAGCAGGGGCCAAAGCGCCCCGAGGATTTCCGACTGCTGCCGGGAAAGTGTCGCGAGATCGCCACGACGGCGCAGCCAGCGGATGTCCGGGTGCCGGCGCACGATCCCGGAGGCGGTGCACGGGGCGTCGACGAGGATGCGATCGAAGGGGACACCGTCCCACCAGCCGTCGGGGCGGCGGGCGTCGCCGGCGAGGACGGTGGCGGCGAAGCCGAGCCGCGCAAGGTTCTCGCGCACCGGGCGCAGGCGATCTTCGCCGACGTCGAGCGCGGTGACGTGGCAGTCGGCCAGCTCGAGCAGGTGGGTGGTCTTGCCGCCCGGACCCGCGCAGGCGTCGAGCACGCGCTCGCCGGGCTGCGGATCGAGCAGCGGCGCGGCCAGTTGCGCGCCTGCGTCCTGCACGCTGACGTGGCCTTCCGCCCATCCGGGCAGCGCATCGACCGCGCACGGTTCATCGAGCACCAGTGCCTGCGGGCCGATGCGGCGCGCGCCGCGCCCGGCCTGCGCCAGCCGTGCGAGGTAGTCGTCGACGTCGGCGCGGCGCCGGTTCACGCGCAGCGTCATCGGCGGCGGCGCGTTCCCGGCCGCGAGGATCGGCTGCCAGTCCTGCGGATATTCGGCGCGCAGCTGCGCGATCCACCAGTCGGGGAAGTTCCAGCGCGCACTCTGCGCGCGGCGCGCCTGCGCGAGCAGTGCTTCGCGCTCGCGCACGAAGCGGCGCAGGGTCGCGTTCAGGAAGCCGGCCACGGCGGGGGCGCCCCCGTCGAGCCGCGCGGCGGCGACGGCCTGGTCGACCACGATCGCGTCGGCGCGCAGCGGCTCGACCAGCTGCGCCAGCGATACCCATTGCAGCGCCGCCACCGGCGGTGCCGGCGGGCGCGCGTTCAACAGCCGCGCGAGTTCACGCACCAGGCCGAGCTGGCGGCAGGTGCCGTAGGCGATGTCGCGGATCGCCGCGCGCGAGGCCGGTTGGAAGGCCGGCGTCGCGTCGGCGAGGGCCTCGTCGAGCGCGGCCTGCAGCGAACGGCCGGCGGCGAGCGCGCCGATCGCCTGCGCAGCGCAGGCGATCTCGCGCGACAGCGGCGCGCGAATCGCCGCCTCAGCGGCGCGTGCCGGCCATCGCCAGCAGCCGCTGCACGCGTTCCTCGGTGGCCGGGTGCGTCGAGAACAGACCGCGCAGGCCGCCGCCGGACAGCGGGTTCATGATCATCATCTGCGCCGTCTCGGGGTGGCGCTCGGCGGCCTCGAGCGGAATGCCCTGCGCGTAGCGATGGATCTTGTCGAGCGCCGAGGCGAGGGCGCGCGGATCGCCGGCGATCTCGGCGCCGCCGCGGTCGGCCTCGAACTCGCGCGCGCGCGAAATCGCCATCTGGATCAGCATCGCCGCCAGCGGGGCGAGCAGCGCGACGGCGATGGTCGCGATCGGATTCGACGGGCGGCCGTGCTCGTCGCGCCCGCCGAAGAACATCGCGAAGTTCGCCAGCGCCGAGATCGCGCCGGCCATGGTCGCCGAGATGGTCGAGATCAGGATGTCGCGGTGCTTCACGTGCGCCAGCTCGTGCGCCATCACGCCGCGCAGCTCGCTCTCGCTGAGCACGCGCAGGATCCCGGTGGTGGCGGCGACGGCGGCGTGCTGCGGATTGCGGCCGGTGGCGAACGCGTTGGGCGCCGCCTCGTCGATCAGGTACACGCGCGGCATCGGCAGCTGCGCACGCTGCGCGAGCCCGCGCACCATGTTGTAGAACTGCGGCGCGCTGGTCTCGTCGACCTCCTGCGCGTTGTACATCCGCAGGACCATCTTGTCGGAGAACCAGTAGGCGAAGAAGTTGCTGACCGCTCCGAACGCCAGCGCCATCAGCATGCCCTGCTGACCGCCGATCACCGAGCCCACGGCGCCGAACAGCGCCATGATCCCCGCCATCAGGATCGCAGTCTTCATCGTGTTGAACATCGCTTCGCTTCTCCTTGCCGGTGCCGAAAGGGCACGCGTGGATCGAATATCGGGGCGCTGGCCGCCGGGTGCAAGTCAGGGCTCGGTCGCAGCCGGGGCGACGAACCTTTCCCCGGGCGCCACCCGGCAGCCGCACAGGAAGTCCGCCGCCTTCATGCGGCGGCAACCGGGGCGCTGCAGTTCGGTGAGCTCGACCGCGCCGTCGCCGCAGGCGACCAGCAGGCGGTTGCCGGCGGGGAGCACGGTTCCCGGGGCGGGGGCAGGGGCCGCGGACACCGGCCGGCGTTCGCCGTCCGGCGCCGGCGCGGCGGCGCCGCCTTCCTCGGGGATGCGCGCCGACCACAGCTTGAACGGGGCTTCGGGCAGGCGCTCCAGGAGGGTGGTCGCGCCCGGCACCGGGTTGAACGCGCGGATACGATCGACGATGCGCTGCGCCGGCTGCGTCCAGTCGATGCAGGCGTCGGCGCGCTCGAGCTTGCGCGCGTAGGTGACGCCGTCGGCCGGCTGCGGCGTCGCGACCAGCGTGCCGGCGGCGAGCTGCTCGAGCGCGGCGACGATCGCCCGCGCGCCGAGAAGGGCGAGCCGGTCGTGCAGGCTGCCGCCGGTGTCGTCGGGCCGGATCGGCTCGCGCTCGACCCGCAGCATCGCGCCGGTGTCGAGCCCGGCGTCCATCTGCATGATGGTGATGCCGGTTTCGGCGTCGCCGGCCTCGATCGCGCGCTGGATCGGCGCCGCGCCGCGCCAGCGCGGCAGCAGCGACGCGTGGATGTTCAGGCAGCCGTGGCGCGGGATCGCCAGCACCTCGGGCGGCAGGATCAGCCCGTAGGCCGCCACGACCATCGCGTCGACGTCGAGCGCGCGCAGCCGCGCCTGCAGCGCCTCGTCGCGCAGGGTGCGCGGCTGCTCGAGCGCGCAGCCGCGCGCCCGCGCGCGCTGCTTGACCGGACTCTCGTTGAGTGCCTTGCCACGCCCGGCGGGCTTGTCGACGCGAGTAAGCACTAACACGATGTCGTGCCCCGCGTCTGCGAGCGCGTCGAGCGCGGTCGCGGCGAACGCGGGCGTGCCGGCGAAAACGAGACGGAGCTTGCGCGCCGGCGGCATCGGCGACGGCCTCGGGTGCGGGGGCGCCGCCGTCAGGCGACGGCGCGCTCGGCCTTCTGCAGGCGGGACTTGATGCGCGACTGCTTCAGCCGCGACAGGTACTGCACGAAGACGCGCCCGTCGAGATGGTCGATCTCGTGCTGGATGCACACCGACAGCAGCCCCTCGCAGTCGAGCGTGAAGGGCTCGCCGCGCTCGTCGAGCGCGCGCACGGTGACGCGGTCGGGGCGCGACACTTCGTCGTAGATGCCGGGCACCGACAGGCAGCCTTCCTCGTAGATCTTCTCGTCCTGGCTGCGCGCGACGATCTCGGGATTGACGAACACGAGCAACTGGTCGCGCGCCTCGGAGACGTCGATCACGACGACGCGCCGGTGCACGTCGACCTGGGTGGCCGCCAGCCCGATCCCCGGCGCGGCGTACATGGTCTCGGCCATGTCGCGCACGAGTTCGCGCACGGCCTCGTCCACCACGTCGACGGGTTGCGCGACGCGGTGCAGGCGGGGGTCCGGATAACGCAGGATCGTCAGTACGGCCATCGGCGAATAGCTACCGCCCGTAGGGTGGCGCGAGCAGCTTTGCTTGCGACATCAATGCGTTGGCGGCAGAATCCAAAGCAAGTCGGGAAGATGGAGGTGGGGGCGATTCCCCGTCTTTCCAGCCACCCGAAAACCCTTGTCCGGACGGCGCGCCACGCAATGAAAAAGTTTAGCACGCAGATCATGGCGCTCGTCGTCTCGCTCGGCGCGACGATCGCAGCCTCCGCGCTGGCGCAAACCACGCCGCCGCTCGAGATTTCGAAGGACGCGCCGGACCGCTACGTGGTCGTCAAGGGCGACACGCTGTGGGACATCTCGGGGCGCTTCCTGCAGAAGCCCTGGCGCTGGCCCGAGATCTGGGAACTGAATCGCGAGCAGATCCGCAATCCGCACCTGATCTATCCCGGCGACGTGGTCATCCTCGACCGCAGCGGGACTTCGCCGCGGTTGCGGCTCGCCCGCCAGGTCGGCGCCGGCAGCAGCGCGGCCGGCGAGGGCGCGAACCTGCCGACCGAGCGCATGCAGCCGCGCGCGCGCGCCACCGCGCTGGCGCGCGAGCCGGTCCCGACCATCCGCTCGAGCGACATCGAGGCGTTCCTGAACCGGCCGCTGGTGGTCGACGAGAAGGGACTGCAGGACCATCCGCGGATCGTCGGCGCGCAGGAAGGACGCGTGCACATCGGCCGCGGCGAACTCGCGTACGCGCGCGGCATCGCCGACGGCTCGGTGCGCGACTGGCACGTCTATCGCTCGGCGCGGCCGTTGCTCGACCCCGACACGCGCCAGCCGATCGCCTGGGAGGCGATGTTCGTCGGCACCGCGCGGCTCGAGCAGGCCGGCGACCCGGCGACGCTGCGCATCCTCGCGAGCAACGAAGAGATCGGCGCCGGCGACCGGCTGATGCCGGCCGAGCGCACGCTGCCGACCAACTACGTGCCGCGCCCGCCCGAGAGCGCGGTCACCGGGCGCATCGTGTCGGTGTCCCGCGGCGTCAGCCAGGTCGGCCGGCGCAGCGTGGTGGCGCTCGACGTCGGCAAGGCGAACGGACTCGAGCCGGGGCACGTGCTCGAGATCCGCCAGCGCGGCGCGGTCATCACGGATCGCGAAGCTGTCAAGAGGGAGAAGATAGGCCTTCCGGCTAGGCCGGTTGGCTATCTTCTCGTATTCCGTGTCTTCGATAAGATCGCATACGGTCTAGTGATGGAGGCGTCGCACCCGATCTCGGTCGGCGACGCCGTCGCAAACCCGTAACGGCGATCCCCTATGCCCCTGACTGCGGAGGCGCGCGAAGAGCGCGCAGCCTGGCTTCGTCTCGTCCTCACGCCAGGCATCGGACCGCGTATCGCGTTCCAGCTGTTCCATGCGTTCGGGCTTCCCGAGCAGATCCTCGCGGCCGGCCGCGCGAAGATCGCGGCGGTGCTCGGCGACTCGCTCGCGGGCGCGCTGCTCGATCGCGACGACGAACGCGACGCGGCGGTCGCCGCGTCGCTGCGCTGGGCCGAGCACGACACGCACCACCTGCTGGTGCTGACCGACTTCTATTACCCGAAGCGGCTGCTCGACATCGGCGACCCGCCGCCGCTGCTGTTCGTGCACGGCCAGCCGGTCATGCTGTCGCTGCCGACGCTGGCGATCGTCGGCAGTCGCCACCCGACCCCCACCGGAACCACCACCGCGCAAGGCTTCGCCAAGGCGATCGCCGACCACGGGGTGCAGATCTGCAGCGGGCTGGCGCGCGGCATCGACGCGGCCGCGCACCGCGGCGGACTCACCGGCAAGGGCGGCACGTTGGCCATCCTCGGCACCGGCATCGACGTCGTCTACCCGCCCGAGCACGCCGCGATGGCCACCACGATCGCGCAGCGCAGCGCGCTGGTGTCCGAATTGCCGCCGGGCACCGGGGTGCGGCGCGAGAACTTCCCGCGCCGCAACCGGCTGATCGCCGGCCTGTCGCTGGGCGTGCTGGTGGTCGAGGCGGCGCGCGACTCCGGGTCGCTGATCACCGCGCGCATGGCCACCGAGTTCGGGCGCGAGGTGATGGCGATCCCGGGCTCGATCCACTCGCCGGTCTCCAAGGGCTGCCACCAGCTGATCCGCGACGGCGCGAAGCTGGTCGAGTCGGTCGAGGACGCGATGGTCGAATTGCGGCCGCAGATCGAGCGGCTTGCGATTCCGGGCGTGTCGCCGGGTTTTTCGCGGCACCGGACGGTCGACCCCGCGCGCCGCGCCCAGGTCGAGCCCGTGCGGCCGCGCCGGGCGGCGCGGGCGGCCGAGGCGCCGCCGCCCCCGAGCCTGAGTCCCGACGCCTCGGCGCTGCTCGAAGCGCTCGATTGGGATCCCGCCGACCCGGACACGCTCGCCGACCGCACCGGGCAGACGGTCGGCGCGGTGACCGCCACGATGCTCGAACTCGAACTCGCCGGCCTGGCCGAACGCTGGATCGACGGCCGCTACGTGCGAGCGGCCAGGATGTAGCGGGACGACCGAGCGGAACGGACTGGCGGGGCCCGGGGTTGCACTTGGCCCGGGCGCGCACTTATGATTGGCCCCCTTTTCGGTTGGCCCCGTTGCATCCGGGCCTCCCTTGCGCGGCCCCCGGTGCCGCCCGCCGCACCCGACCCGGGAATTCGATGACCAAGGCCCTGATCATTGCCGAGAAGCCCTCCGTGGCCGCCGACATCGCGCGCGCCGTCGGCGGGTTCACGCGCCAGGGCGACTACTTCGAGAGCGACGACTACGTGCTGTCGTCGGCCATCGGGCACCTGGTCGAGATCGCCGCGCCCGAGCAGTACGAAGTCAAGCGTGGGAAGTGGTCCTTCGCTCACCTGCCGGTCATTCCGCCGCACTTCGACCTGCGCCCGATCGACAAGACCAAGAGCCGACTCGACCTGCTGGCGCGGCTGATCCGGCGCAAGGACGTGAGCCTGCTCGTCAACGCCTGCGACGCGGGCCGCGAGGGTGAGCTGATCTTCCGGCTGATCGTTCAGTACGCGAAGGCGAAGCAGCCGATCCGCCGGCTGTGGCTGCAGTCGATGACGCCCGCCGCGATCCGCGACGGCTTCGCCCGCCTGCGCGAGGATGCGCAGATGCTGCCGCTGGCCGACGCGGCGCGCTGCCGCTCCGAGGCGGACTGGCTGGTCGGGATCAACGGCACCCGCGCGATGACGGCCTTCAACTCGCGCGACGGCGGCTTCTACCTGACCACCGTCGGGCGCGTGCAGACGCCGACGCTGAGCATCGTCGTCGAGCGTGAGGAGCGCATCAAGCGTTTCGTGCCGCGCGACTACTTCGAAGTCCGGGCAACGTTTTCCGCGGAAGCGGGCACTTACGACGGACGCTGGTTCGACCCCGCGTTCAAGCGCGCCGAAGGCGAGCCCGACGGCCGCGCCGAGCGGCTGTGGGAGCGCGCGAAGGCCGAGGGCATCGTCGAGCGCTGCCGCGACAAGCCGGGCCGGGTCGAAGAAGAGTCGAAGCCGAGCACCCAGCTGTCGCCGGGGCTGTTCGACCTGACCAGCCTGCAGCGCGAAGCGAACTCGCGCTTCGGCTTCTCGGCCCGCACCACGCTGTCGATCGCGCAGGCGCTCTACGAGAAGCACAAGGCGCTGACTTACCCGCGGACCGACTCGCGCGCGCTGCCGGAGGACTACCTGCCGACCGTGCGCGAGACGATGGGAGCGCTCGGGAGCAGCGCCGCCTACGGCGGCTTCGCCCGGCAGGTGCTGGCGAAGGACTGGGTGCGGCCGAACAAGCGCATCTTCGACAATTCGAAGGTCAGCGATCACTTCGCGATCATCCCGACCCTGCAACCGCCCAAGGCGCTGTCGGACGCCGAGCAGAAGGTCTACGACCTCGTCGTGCGCCGCTTCCTGGCGGTGTTCTTTCCGCCGGCCGAATACCTCGTCACCACCCGCATCACCGTGGTCGAGGGCGAGTCGTTCAAGACCGAAGGCAAGGTGCTGGTCAACGCCGGCTGGCTCGCGGTCTACGGCCGCGAAGGCGGGGCCGACGACACGCTGGTGCAGGTCCAGCCCAGTGAGCTGGTGCTCACTCGCGAGATCGAGGCGCTGGCGCTGGCCACCAAGCCGCCGGCGCGCTACACCGAAGCGACGCTGCTGTCGGCCATGGAAAGCGCGGGCAAGCTGATCGAGGACGACGAGCTGCGCGAGGCGATGGGCGAAAAGGGCCTCGGCACGCCGGCGACCCGCGCCGCAATCATCGAGGGCCTGATCACCGAGAACTACCTGGTGCGCGAGGGGCGCGAGCTGATCCCGACGCCGAAGGCGTTCCAGCTGATGGCGGCGCTGCGTGGGCTCGAAGTGGCCGAGCTGACTGCGCCGGAGCTGACCGGCGACTGGGAGCACAAGCTCGCGCAGATGGAGCGCGGGCAGCTGTCGCGCGAGGTCTTCATGCACGAGATCGCCGCGATGGCGCGGCGCATCGTCGAGCGCCTGCGCGAGGGCGAACCGGGCACCGTGGTCGGCGACTTCGCGACGCTGAAGACGCCCTGCCCGGTCTGCGGCGGGGTCGTCAAGGAGAAGTACAAGCGCTACGAGTGCGAAGGCTGCGACTTCTCGCTCACCAAGATCGCGGGCGGCCGGCTGCTGGCGCCGGACGAGATCGACACGCTGCTGAGCGAGCGCACGATCGGCCCGCTGCAGGGATTCCGCAGCAAGATGGGGCGGCCGTTCGCGGCGATCCTCAAGCTGAGCGCAGAAAACAAGCTCGAATTCGACTTCGGCCAGTCGGAGGCCGACAGCGAGGCCAGCGAGCCGGTCGACTTCGGCGAGCAGGCGCCGCTCGGCGCGTGCCCGAAGTGCGGCGCGCGCGTCTTCGAGCACGGCATGCGCTACGTCTGCGAGAAGTCGGTCGGGCCCGAGCGCAGCTGCGACTTCCGCAGCGGCAAGATCATCCTGCAGCAGGAAGTGGCGCGCGAGCAGATGAGCAAGCTGCTCGCAGAGGGTCGCACCGACCTGCTGCAGGGCTTCGTGTCGTCGCGCACGCGGCGCCGCTTCAAGGCCTTCCTGGTGCGCGGCAAGGACGGCAAGATCGGCTTCGAGTTCGAGCCGCGTCCGGCGCGCGGAGCCGCGCGCGAAGGGGCGGCTGCGCCGGGCACCGACGCGGCGGGTGACGCGGGCGAAGGGGCCGCGGCGGTTGCGAAGCCTGCGACGAAGAAGGTCGCGGGCAGGGGGGCCGCTGCGAAGGCGGCCACATCGAAGGCGGCCGCCGTGAAGAAGGCGCCGGCGAAGAAGGCAGTCGCGAAGAAATCGGCCGCGGGGACCGCGGCATCGAAGGCGACGGCGGCGAAGGCGGCGAAGAAGCCTGCGACGAAGAAGGCCGCTGCAAAGAAGGCCGCGCCTGCGAAGAAGCCCGCGAAGAAGCGCGGCTGATCCCGGCCGGGGCGCCGGGGAATGCGCTAGGCTGTCGCGATCGATCACCCGTCGGAGAGACTCCGTGGCCTTCGTCGTCCCCGCCCCCGAGACCGTGTCGCTGCCGGTGAGCGGCAGCGCCGACCGCTTCCCCGTGCGCCGCGTCTACTGCGTCGGGCGCAACTACGAGGCGCACGCGCGCGAGATGGGGCTGACCGAGCGCGAGGCGCCGTTCTTCTTCATGAAGCCGGGCGACGCGGTGGTGCCGGTGGCGGCCGGCACCGTCGGCGAGATCGCGTATCCGTCGCTGACGCACAACCTGCACCACGAGGTCGAGCTGGTGGTCGCGATCGGCACCGGCGGCCGCGACATCCCGGTGTCGGAGGCGACCCGGCACGTGTACGGCTACGCGGTCGGCCTCGACATGACGCGCCGCGACCTGCAGGCGCAGATGAAGAACCAGGGGCGCCCGTGGTCGATCTCGAAGGGCTTCGACCAGTCGGCGCCGATCGGCCCGGTCACGCCGGTGTCGGCCTGCGGCGCGATCGTGCGCGGCGCGATCTCGCTCGCGGTCAACGGCGCGGTGCGCCAGTCGAGCGACGTGTCGCTGATGATCTGGAACGTCGCCGAGGTGGTCGCGCAGCTGTCGGCGGCGTGGACGCTCGCGCCCGGCGACCTGATCATGACCGGCACCCCGGAGGGGGTCGGCGCGGTCGCGAGCGGCGACCGCATGCACGGCGAGATCGCCGGGCTGGTGCCGCTCGACGTCCTGGTGCGCTGAACGGCCGCGCCGGCAGCGCGCCCCCACGCGACGCGGCATCGCCGTGAACCACGCGCCGGCATCGCCGTGAACCACGCGCCGGCCGCGACGCTGACCGAGCCGGCGCGCGCGCTGCCGGTGCACGGCGAGTTCGACGTCGTCGTGCTCGGCGGCGGGCCGGCCGGCATCGCGGCCGCGACCGCCGCGGCGCGCGAAGGCGCGCGCACGCTGCTCGTCGAGCGCTACGGCTTTCTCGGCGGCATGGGCACCGCGGCCGGCGTGACCAACTTCTGCGGCCTGCACGCGAACGTCCACGGCGAGATCCGCCGCGTGGTGCACGGCGTCGTCGACGAGTTGCTCGACCGGATGGCGCGGCTCGGCGGCCTCAACGAACCGCACCTCGTGCTGGGCCGCACGCACGCGCAGGCCTACGACATGGCGGCGCTCGAGTGCGCGGCCGACGAATTGCTGGACGCGGCGGGCGCGCAGGTGCTGCATCACGCGCTCGGCGCCGGCGTCGCGCGGCACGGCAACAGCGACGACGACGGCCGCGACGCGCGGCAGGCGGGCCGCAGCGACGGCGACATCGACGCGCTGCTCGTCGAGACGCGCTCGGGAAGGCGCGCGATCCGCGCGCGCCGCTTCGTCGACTGCTCGGGCGACGGCGACCTCGCGCACTGGGCCGGCGTACCGATGGAGCACGGCGACGGCCGCGGCAGCGCGTTGTACCCGACGCTGATGTTCCGCGTCGGCGGCGTCGATCCGCTGCGCGCGGGCGACGCGTGGCGCGCGATTCCCGCGCTGATGGACGAAGCGCAGCGCAGCGGTGCGTTTGCGTTCCCGCGCCGCGGCGCGATCGTGCGCCCGCAGAAGAACCCGACCGAGTGGCGCGTCAACGTGACGCAGCTGCGCAATGCCGACGGCACCGCGGTCGACGGCACCGACGCCGACGCGCTGTCAGCAGCCGAGCGCGAAGGCCGGCGCCAGGCAGTCGCGTTCGTCGCGTTCCTGCGCGCGCGCGTGCCCGGCTTCGAGCGCTGCTACCTGCTCGACCTCGCGGCGCAGCTCGGCATCCGCGAGACGCGCCGGCTGGTCGGCGAGGCGGTGCTCGCGCGCGAGCACGTGCTGGGCTGCGCCGACTTCGACGACGCGATCGGCGTCAACGGCTGGCCGCTCGAGATGCACGTGGCCGGCGACGTGCAGTGGGAGTGGCCGCCCGAGGGTTCGCGCGGCTACAACCAGCTGCCGTGGCGGATGCTGCTGCCGCGACGGACCGGCGCGCGGATTCCGGGCAACCTGCTGGTGGCGGGACGCTGCGCGTCGATGACGCACGAGGCGCAGTCGGCGGCGCGCGTGAGCACGTATTCGCCGACCATGCGCCGCGTCTCGCGGATGCCGAGCTGCGTGGCGATGTCGAGCAGGTAGCCGCGCTCGAAGCCGGGCACGCGCGCGCGCAGGAACGCGAGGTACTCGACCACCTGCCGGCGCCCTTCGACCTCGGCGGCCGACAGCGCGTCGGCGTCGGTGCCGTCGACCGCCGTGCCGTCGGCGTTCTTCAGTTGCGTGACGTTGACGCGCCATTCGGGGGGGTTCTTCTGCGGACGCACGATCGCGCCGCGGCGCGGAAACGCGACCTCGCCGCGGCGCGCGCACTCGTCCATCAGCGC
>JANJTK010000160.1 GCA_024711155.1 Burkholderiaceae bacterium | reverse complement strand
CTCGTCGCGCACTGCCGCGAACGGATCGCAGGCTACAAGTGTCCGCGCAGCATCGCCTTTCGCGAAGGATCGCTGCCGCTGAGCGGCGTCGGCAAGGTGCGCAAGGTCGACCTGCTGCGCGAGTGGCAGCTCGCGAAGGAGACCGCCGCGGGTTAGAGAGGTCGCGCCGCGCGCTGCTCAGCCGGCGGCTCAGTCGGCGGTAATCCCCGCCGCCTCGGCGGTCCGCCGCCACAGCTCGGTTTCGGACCGCAGCAGCGCGACGAAGGCCTGCGGCGACGTGGGCTCGCCGACCTCCAGGCCCCGCGCGCGCAATTCGGCGGCGACGTCCGGCATCGCGAGCACCGCTTCCAGGTGCGCGCGCAGGATCTCGAGCACCTCGGGCGGCGTCGCGGCCGGCGCGAACATCGCGTCCCACGCCCGCACCACGATGTCGGGCACGCCGAGTTCGGCGAGCGTCGGCACCTCGGGCAACTGCGGGTTGCGCGCCACCTCGGGCACCGCGACCGCCTTGACGCGCCCGCCCTTGATCATCGGCGTCGCCGAGGCCACCGCGTCGAACATCAGGTCGACCTGCTGCCCCGCCAGATCGGTGAGCGCTGCGACCGATCCCCGGTATGGCACGTGAATCATCGGGGCGCCGGTGCGCAACCGCAGCAGTTCGCCGGCGAAGTGCGACAGCGTCCCCGCGCCGGGCGACGCCACGCGAATCGGGGCGTTGGTGCGCCTGGCCTGTTCGAGCAAGGTCGCCAGCGCGGGCAGGTCGGGACGCCCGACCAGAACGACGCGCTTGTAGATCGGCCGGCCCAGCGGCGCGAGATCGCGGATCGGCTCGTAGCCGGCGCTCTTGTAGAGCCACGGGTTGACCGTGAGGAACGACGCGCCGAGCAGCAGCTGGTAGCCGTCGGCAGGGCCCCGGACCACCGCAGTCGTGGCAATGTTGCCGGTCGCGCCGGGCCGGTTCTCGGCGACCACCGGCTGGCCGAGGCGCTGGCCGAGCCTCGCCGCGATCAGCCGCGCCGACGTGTCGGACGCGCCTCCGGGCGGGAACGACACCACGAGCCGCAGCGGCCGGTTCGGAAAACCGCCGGCCGCGCCGGACGCGGGCTGCGCGCGCGCTGCACCGCCGGTCGCCGCACCCGCCAGCAAGCCGACGATCAGGCGTCGGCGCGCGGGCAACGGCACGCTCGTTGCGGATCGGCCAGACGGCCGGCTCGACGACTTCGTTCGATGGCGGGTTCCGTTCACGTCGATTCTCCTCGATCAGCACCTGACGATACCCGGCGGATCGCACCCGACCGGGCGGTGGAGCCCATTCCGTTCTCGCGCTCGCGCCATGCGCTCAGGCGCTCGATCAGCACGTCGAGCCGGCGGATCAGCCGCGCCTCTTCGGCGGGGCTCAGCCGGAAGGCGTCCGCGCACGCCGCGTCGATCTCCGCAGTCAGCGCCGCGAGGTGGCGCCGCCCCTTCGCTGTGATCTCGATGCGGGCGATCCGCCGGTCGGTCGCGTCGCGCGCGTTGCGCACCAGGCCGCGGTCGTGCATCGCCGCGATCGAGCGGCTGAGCGACGACTGCGGCAGGTGCGTGAAGGCGACGATGCCGTTCAGGTGGCTCGGCCCGTTCATCAGCAGGCACAGGTACACGCGCCACTGGGCGACCGTCACGCCGCTGCGCGCGAGCGTCGCCTCGAGCAGGCGCTGCGTCAGGCCCGACAGCGCCGACAACCGGTACGGCAGGAAGGTCGCGAGGTCGAACGCGTCAGCGCCGGGAGCGGTGCGTGCGGCCATCGGGCGTCACTTCAGCTGGTGAACCGGCGAGATGTTGGTCCAGCCGCGCGGCGGCAGCGAGCGATCCCACGCGTCGTAGCGCGCGGCGAGGTCCCGGAACACCTCCGGGTGCGCCGCCGAGACGTCGTGTTGCTCGCCCGGATCCGTCTCCAGGTCGTGCAGCCGCGCGATGCCGTGATGGCTCTCGCGGTACAGTTTCCAGCGGCCGACCCGCACCGCCGAGTATTCGGAGATCTTCCAGAACAGCGCCTCGTGCGGCGCGCCCGACGCTTCGCCGTTCAGGTACGGCAGCAGGTCCACGCCATCGAGCGGCAGCGCCGCCGCTGTCGACACGCTGCAGGCAGCCGCCACGGTCGGCAGGATGTCGAGCGTGCTCACCGGCTGCTCGTAGACCTGTCCTGCGCCGATCCGGCCCGGCCACTTGATCATGTACGGCATCCGGATGCCGCCCTCCCAGGTCGTGAACTTGCCGCCGGAGAACGGCGCGTTGCTGCCCGGGCGGCTGACCGCGTTGCCGTTGTCGCTGACGAAGATCACGATGGTGTCGTCCTCGAGGCCGGCCGCGCGCAACGCGTCGAGCACCGAGCCGACGACCTCGTCCTGCGCGAGCAGCATCGCGTTGTAGCCGCGCTGCGCGATGTTCGGGATCGTGCCCCGCAGCCGGTCGAAGTACGGGGTCGGGACCTGCAACGGCGGCACCGGCGAGTTCATCGCGAAGTAGAGCAGGAACGGCTCGTCGCGGTGCCGCTCGATGAACTTCACCGCCTCGTCGCGGAAGAAGAACATCAGGTAGTCGTCGACGTCGATCAGCTCGCCGTTGCGCCGCACCGCGTTCAGGCCCTCGCGGGTCCAGGCGACGTCCTTCACCTCGTCATGGAAGTCCACCTTGATGCTGACGATGCCGGGGTCGTCGATCCGCGTCGACTGCAGGCTGGTGTTGCCATGGAACACCACCGATTCCTCGAAGCCGCGGTTCTGCGGCAGGAACTGCGGCGCGTGGCCGAGGTGCCACTTGCCGACGACGCCGGTCCGGTAGCCCGCGGCCCGGAACAACTCGCCGATGTTCTTCTCGTCGGTCGGGATGCCGCGGCGCAGGAACTCGGCCTCGCCCTGCAGCGGCGCCAGGCTGCCGTCGTCGAGCCGGACTTCGCGCCGCTCGGGAAAGGCGCCGGAAGAAACCTGCTGCTCGAAGCCGAAGCGCTGCTGGTAGCGCCCGGTAACCAGGCCGGCGCGCGACGGGCTGCACAGCGGCGCCGAGCAGTACCCGTCGGTGAAGCGCACGCCGTCGCGGCCGATGCCGTCGATGTTGCGGGTCTCGACCAGCGGGTTGCCGTACGAAGACAGGTCGCCGTAGCCCATGTCGTCGGCCAGGATGACGACGACGTTCGGTCGGCGGGTCGGTGATGAAGGCGTCATGGCGTCCTGCGTGTCCTTGTAACCGCGGTGCATGAACATCTTATCGTATCCGGATGCATATGCAAGCAGATCATTCGCGCGTCGATGGTCCGCTACGGAACGATGCGTTTTCGGCCGTGGAATGCGTTCCACGTCGAAAAACGCATCGTTCCGTAGCGGGCCCCGTCAACGAGGCGATGGCCGGCGGGCTGCTGCGTGCGGCGGGTGTCGCGGAACCCGGAAATGAAAACGCCCAACCGATAGAGGTTGGGCGTTGAATGGTGGTGGAGCGGAGGAGGATCGAACTCCCGACCTTCGCATTGCGAACGCGACGCTCTCCCAGCTGAGCTACCGCCCCAAAGGTCCGTGATTATACATGGATTCATTCGCCGGCGGGCGGCTCCGGCACGTACACCATCGTCC
>JANJTK010000158.1 GCA_024711155.1 Burkholderiaceae bacterium | reverse complement strand
CGGATCGCGCGCTCGCGGTCGAGCTCGGTGAGCCACGGTTCGCGCGTGAAGCCGGCGCGGATGTCGGCGGCGATGCGGAACGGCGTCTCGCTGCGCGGGTTGTCACTGGTGACGACGACGCGGTCGGCGAGGCGCTCGGCCACCATCCCCATGATCGGCCGCTTGCCGGAATCGCGATCACCGCCGGCGCCGAACACGCACCAGAGCTGCCCGCCGCGCGCATCCGCGATCGGCCGCAGCGACTGCAGCACGTTGAGCAGCGCATCCGGCGAGTGCGCGTAATCGACGACCGCCAGCGGCCCGCCGTCGGCCGCCACCTGCTCCATTCGTCCCGGAAGCGGGCGCAGCTCCTCCAGTGCGCCCATCGCGTCGGCGAACGGAACGCCGAGGCTCAACCACACCGCCGCCACCGCCATCGCGTTGACGACGTTGAACTGGCCGATCAGGTGCAGCCGCAACTGCGCGCGGCCCCAGTCGCCGCCGACCGACACCTGCGCACCATCGCGCCCGTCCACGACCTCGTAGGCCGAGAGCTTGCGCCGCGCGCGCCACCCGTGCTCGCCGGGCAGCTGGCCGAAGGCGATCGCCTGGACCCCCTTGGGCAGCGCTTCGAGAATGCGCGCCGCGGCCGGATCGTCGCCGTTGACGATCGCGCTGCCCAGGCCGGGCCAGTCGAACAGGCGCCGCTTGGCCTCGAAGTAGGCCTCCTCGTCGCCGTGATAGTCGAGATGGTCGCGCGACAGGTTGGTGAACACCGCGGTGCCGATCCGGGTGCCGTCGAGACGACCCTGGTCGAGCCCGATCGACGAGGCTTCCATCGCCACGACCTCGACGCCTGCACCGGCGAACTCGGACAGCATCCGCTGCAGCGCGACCGCATCCGGCGTCGTCAGGCCGAAATGCTCGAGCTCGGCCGCCTGGCCGGCCGCGACGACGCCGCTGCCGAGCGTGCCGATGACGGCAGCGCGCCGGCCGAGCCTGGCCAGGCCGCGAGCGATCCATTGCGTGCAGCTGGTCTTGCCGTTGGTGCCGGTGACCGCCACCACCTCCAGCCGCTCGCTCGGGCGTCCGTAGTATTCCGACGCGATCGGCCCCGCGAGCCGCTTCAGGCCCTCGACGGCGCGCGCCGCCACCTCCCCGGTGCGCAACTCGCGCCCGCTTTCGTACAGGATCGCGCCGGCGCCCCGCGCGAGTGCCTGCTCGACGTGGTCGCGTCCGTCGTGAGCGGCACCGACCCATGCGAGGAAGGCGTCGCCGGGCCGCACCGCGCGGCTGTCGGCGGTCAGCGCGGCCCCCGGCGCCAGCGCCTCGCGCAGCCATTGCGCCAGCGCGGCGGCGAGTTCGACCGGCGGGGCGACGCCCTCGCTCACATGCTCTCCTTCGCCGGCTCGACGGGCGCGGCGAGCTTCGCCATCGGCGCGTCGGGCGCGACGCGCAGCGCGCGCAGCGAATCGCCGGCGACACGGGCGAAGACCGGCGCCGCCACCACGCCCCCGTAGTGCTTGCCCGCCCCGGGCTCGTCGATCATGACGGCGACGACCACGCGCGGATCGGACGCCGGCGCGAAGCCGACGAACGACGACAGGTAGCGGTTCACGTACTTGCCGCCGTCGCGCTTGTGCGCGGTGCCGGTCTTGCCCGCAACGCGGTAGCCGGCGATCTGCGCCTGTGGCGCGGTGCCGCCCGGCCCGGCGGCCATCTCGAGCATTCCGCGTACCGCGCGCGCCGTCGCCGTCGACAGGACGCGCTGTCCGGCGGGCTCGCCGTCGACCTTGAACATCGTCAGCGGCAACAGCTCGCCGTCGTTGGCGAACACCGTGTACGCGCGCGCCAGCTGCAGCAGCGACAGCGACAGCCCGTAGCCGTAGGACATCGTCGCCTGCTCGATGGGCCGCCAGCCGCGGTACGGGCGCAAGCGCCCCGCCACCGCGCCGGGGAAGCCGACCTGCGGGGCCTGGCCCAGACCGAGCGCCGAATACATTTCCCACATCTTCTGCGGCGGCAGCCCGAGCGCGATCTTCGCGGTGCCGACGTTGGACGACTTCTGCAGCACCTGCTCGACCGTCAGCGGCCCGTACGCGTGCACGTCGCCGATGGTCGCCGAACCGATGGTCAGGCGCCCGGGCGCGGTCTGGATCACCGTCGACGGCTTCACCTCGCCGAGTTCCAGGGCGAGCGCGATCGTGAACGGCTTCATCGTCGAGCCCGGCTCGAAGGTGTCGGTGATCACCCGGTTGCGCAGTTGCGCTCCCGTCAGCCGGTCGCGCTCGTTCGGGTTGTAGGTCGGCCAGTTGGTGAGCGCGAGGATCTCCCCGGTGCGCGCATCGAGCACCACCGCCGCGCCGGCCTTCGCCTTGTTGAGCTGCACCGCGTCGCGCAGCGCGTCGAAGGCGAGGAACTGGATCTTGCTGTCGATCGACAGCGCGAGGTCGTGTCCGTTGCGCGGCTCGCGCACCGCGCGCACGTCCTCGATGACTCGCCCGAGCCGGTCGCGGATCACGCGCCGGCTTCCGGCACGCCCGGCCAGCTCGGGGTTGCGCGCGAGCTCGACACCCTCCTGGCCGACGTCCTCGACGTTCGTGAAGCCCACCACGTGAGCGACCGTTTCGCCCTGCGGATAGTGCCGCTTGTACTCGCGCTGCAGGTGGATGCCCGGAATCTGCAGCGCCGCGACGCGATCGGCGAGCGCCGCGTCGACCTGGCGCTTCAGGTAGACGAAGGTCCGGTCATCGTCGGCGAGCTTGCGCCGCAACTCGCGCTCGCCGACGCCGAGCAGCTTCGCGAGCGCCGCCAGCTGCCGCGGCGTCGCCTCGACCTGCTCGGGAATCGCCCATACCGCGCGCGCCGGCAGGCTCGACGCGAGCACGACGCCGTTGCGGTCGAAGATCTTGCCGCGCGACGCCGGCAGCTCGATCGTGCGCGCGTAGCGCATCGCCCCCTGCTGCTGCAGGAAGTCCTGCGTGAACACCTGCAGCCAGACCACGCGCGCAGTCAGCGCAACGAAGGCGATCGCCACCAGCAGCATCATCGCCTGCGAGCGCCACGCGGGCAGCTTCACGCGCAGCAGCGGATTGGCCGCGAACGGCACGTTGCGGCTGGTGCGGCGCGCCTTCATCGCGCGCTCCCGGCGGCGGCGGGTTGGGCGGCGCGCCGGCCCGGGGCTGTCGGGCCGGGCAGCGGCGCCCCGAGCCTGACGACCCGCTCGACCGGGTC
>JANJTK010000144.1 GCA_024711155.1 Burkholderiaceae bacterium | reverse complement strand
GGCGCGCGCGCGCGATGTGCGCCGGCCGGCGCTTGCTGTACATGTCGGCGACCTTGATCATGAATAAGTCGGCGACGGTCTTCTGGATCGACTCGATCGAGATCGGCGGCCGGCTCAGCTCGAGCAGGTCCTTGAGCGCCTCCTTGGCGAGATCGGCGCTGATCGGCCGGCTGCGGAAGCGCGAGAACGCGATCACGCGCAGCAGCGCGCCTTCGAGCTCGCGCACGTTCGAGCGCAGGTTCTTGGCGATGAAGAAGGCGACTTCCTCGGGCAGCTTCTCGCCGGACTGCTCGGCCTTCTTCAGCAGGATCGCGACCCGCATCTCGAGCTCCGGCGGCTCGATCTCGACGATCAGCCCGGAGCCGAAGCGCGACACCAGGCGGTCCTCGAAAGCGGAAAGCTCCTTCGGATAGGTGTCGCAGGTGATGATCAGCTGCTTGCGCGCGGTGAGCAGCGCCTCGAAGGTGTAGAAGAACTCCTCCTGCGTGCGCTCCTTGCCGCCGAGGAACTGGATGTCGTCGATCAGCAGCAGGTCGAGCGACTGGTACTTGCGCTTGAACTCCTGCAGCGACTTGCGCTGGATGCCGCGCACCATCTCGTCGAAGTAGTCCTGCGCGTGGATGTAGCGCACGCGCGCCGAGCGCTTGCGCTCGAGGATCGCGTTGCCGACCGCGTGCAGCAGGTGCGTCTTGCCGAGGCCGACGCCGCCGTACAGGAAGAGCGGGTTGTACGAGGTGCCCGGGCGCTCGACGACCTGCAGCGCGGCCGACCACGCGATCTGGTTGGCCTTGCCGTGCACGAAGGTGTCGAAGGTGAGTTCGGGCCGCAGGCGGGTCTGCGCGTCGGGCGCGGCGTGCGCAGCCGGTTCGCCTGGCTCGGCGCTGTCGAAGACCCCGGCGTCGTCGTAGCCGTCCGCTTCGAGCGGGCGGGGCGCGGAAGACGGCGCGGCCCCGACGGCGTTCGCGTCGTCCGCCGCGCGCGGCGCGGGTGCGGTGGCCTCGCCGGGCGCGCGGTGCACCTCGAAACTGACGCGCAGTTCGGGCGCGATCGTCGCCCGGGCGACCGACTCGATGCGCGACTCGAACTGCGAGCGCACGAGCTGCAGCTTGGTCTGGTTCGGCACGCCGAGCCGAAGCAGCCGCTCGTCCCGGTCGTAACCGAGGAAGACCAGCGGCTTGATCCAGGGCTTGAACTGCTGTGCGGGGATTTCGCTCTCGAGCCGAGCCACGCAGGCGAGCCAACGGTCCAACATGGTGTCGATCGGTTCCGGGGAGCGGCAGGAGGGCGGGGGAAGACGGACAGGATCGCGCATTTTACCCCCTGCGGGAAACACGGCATCATCGCCAAATTGACAAATGGACATCTAATGCGTTGTAATGAAAGGCTTTTCTGTCCCGGCCGAGGATTTTCCCGATGAAACGCACATTCCAACCCTCCGTCGTGCGGCGAAAGCGCACGCACGGGTTCCTGACGCGCATGAAGACCCGTGGCGGTCGTGACGTCATCCGCGCGCGCCGAGCCAAGGGCCGCAAGCGTCTCGGCGTCTGAGCGCGGTCGGCTCCCGCGCGGACTGGTCGCGGGGCTGCTGCGCACGCGCCCCGGTGTCGCCGGCGCGCACTTCAAGCTGCACTGGTCGCTTCTCGGAGAACCCCCGGGCGTGCTGATCATGGCCATTCCGAAGCGCCTGCTGGCGCGAGCCGTCGACCGCAATGCGGTGCGCCGCGTTGCGCGCGAGGCGTGGCGCGCATCCGCGTTGGCCCAGGCCCCGGTGGCCGCGGTGCTGCGGATGACCGCGGTGCCGCCGGCGCGCGGCAACCGTCACCGCAAGGCGCTCGTGCGCGCCGAGCTCGACGCCGCGTTCGGCGCGATGCGCAAGCGACTCGCGCAGCCGCGCCAGCGGCGCGCCCCGGATGCCGGCACGTCGCCGGGAGCCGCCGCGCCGGGCGCAGCGCCCGACGCCGCGCGCTGATGCGGCGCGCTGATGTCGCGCACTGATGCCGGCGCGGGGCGCAAGGGGTCGCAGGCCGTGAAGCGTGTGCTGGCAGCGCTGATCCGTTTCTACCGCGTGGCGATCAGTCCGCTGACGCCGCCACGCTGCCGGTTCCTGCCCACCTGCTCCGACTACGCGCTGCAGGCGGTCGAGCGGCACGGGGCGCTGGCCGGCGGCTGGCTCGCGCTCAAGCGCCTCGGGCGCTGCCACCCTTTCCATCCGGGCGGGCTCGACGAAGTTCCCGAGCACCTGCCGGCCTCCTGCCGCTGCCGCTGGCCGGCGGCGCTGAGGCGCAACGAATCCACCGAACGATAGACCCATGCCTACGCAACGAATGCTGCTCTGGATCGTGTTCTCGATGTCGTTGCTGTTCCTTTGGGACTCATGGCAGCGTCACGAAGGGCACCCGTCGCTGTTCGGCGGCGCGTCGCTGCTGGGGGGGGCGTCGCGGCCGGCGGGCGCGCCGGCCGATGCGGCGGGCGGTGCAACGGGCGGTGCAACGGGTGGCGCGGCGGGCGGCAGCGCTCCGCGCACCGACGCGAGCATTCCTCCGTCCTCGACCGCCGCCCCGGCCGCAGGTCGCAGCGAAGTGCCCGCCGGGCCGGCCGCGAATGCGGTGCCGGGCGCGGCCCCGGGCGGTGCGACGCCGGCGAGCGCCGCAGCCGGCGCGGCGCCCGCGACGATCCGGCTCGCCAACGACGTGCTGGCGCTCGACATCGACCTCGTCGGCGGGCAGGTGCGGCGCGCCGAGCTGCTCGCGCACCGCGACCTGAACGACCGCGCGCGCAACCTCACGCTGCTCGACCTGCAGTCCGGCAAGACCTACCTCGCGCAGAGCGGCTTCGTCGGTGCGCCGGCCGACGGACCGGGCTTCCCGACGCACCGCACGCCGATGCGCCCGGCCGACGGCAACAGCGAGGCGCGCGTGCTGGCCGACGGCGCGGCGTCGGTGCAGGCGTCGCTCGCCGCCGAGAGCGGCGGATTGCGGCTCGCGCGCAGCTACACGCTCGCGCGCGGCTCGTACGTGCTCGAAGTGCGCGACGAGGTCACCAACGTCGGCGCGGCGCCGCTGCGCCCGGTGCTCTACACGCAGCTGGTGCGCGACGGCAACCCGCCGCCCGGGGAGTCGCACTTCTACAGCACCTACACCGGCCCGGTCGTCTACACCGAAGCCGACAAGTTCCAGAAGGTCGCATTCAGCGACATCGAGAAGGGCAACCCGCAGCACTCGGCGAGCGGAGACAACGGCTGGGTCGGCATCATCCAGCACTACTTCGTCACGGCGTGGGTGCCGGCGCCGCAGGTGGCGCGCGAGTTCTACGCGCGCAAGATCGACGCGAACCTCTACTCGGTCGGCATCAAGCAGCCGCTGGCCGAACTCGCGCCGCAGGCAGCCGCGAGCGCGCAGACCCGCCTGCTGGTCGGCCCGCAGGACCAGCGGATGCTCGAGAGCATCGCGCCCGGGCTCGACCTCAGCGTCGACTACGGCTGGCTGACCGCGATCGCCCAGCCGATCCACTGGCTGCTGCAGAAGCTGCACGGGCTCGTCGGCAACTGGGGCTGGGCGATCGTGCTGCTGACGATCGTGATCAAGACGATCTTCTATCCGCTGCAGGCCGCGAGCTACCGCTCGATGGCGCGCATGAAGGCGGTGACGCCGCGCCTGACCGCCCTGCGCGAGCGCTACGGCCGCGATCGCGTGAAGATGAACCAGGCGATGATGGAGCTCTACAAGACCGAGAAGATCAACCCGCTCGGCGGCTGCCTGCCGATCGCGGTGCAGATCCCGGTGTTCATCGCGCTGTACTGGGTGCTGCTCGCGTCGGTCGAAATGCGCGATGCGCCGTGGATCGGCTGGATCCAGGACCTGGCCGCGCCGGACCCGTACTACATCCTGCCGCTGGTGATGGCGGCGACGATGTTCATCCAGGTCAAGCTGAACCCGACGCCGCCGGACCCGATGCAGGCGAAGATGATGATG
>JANJTK010000139.1 GCA_024711155.1 Burkholderiaceae bacterium | reverse complement strand
GCGCGTCGCGGTAGAGCCGCTCGACCGGGAAGTCGGTCAGGTAGCCGTAGCCGCCCAGCGTCTGGATGGCCTCGGAGCAGACCCACTCGGCCGCCTCCGACGCGACCAGCTTGGCCATGCAGGCCTCCATCAGGCAGTTCTGCCCCGCGTCCCGCGCCGGTCGCCACGTCGTGCGCGCTCATGCGGCGCCCCCGTCGCGGCGCTGCTCGAGTTCGCGCAGGATCACCAGGTGCTGGATGTCGTTGGTGCCCTCGTAGATGCGGCAGATGCGCGCGTCGCGGTACAGGCGCTCGACCGGGTAGTCGCGCAGGTAACCGTAGCCGCCGTGCACCTGGATCGCCTCCGAGCAGACCCACTCGGCCGCCTCCGAGGCGACCAGCTTGGCCATGCAGGCCTCCATCAGGCACGGCTTGCCGGAGTCGCGCAGTTGCGCCGCGTGCAGCACGAGCTGGCGCGCCGCCTCGACGCGCGTGGCCATGGCAGCGATGCGAAAGCCCACCGCCTGGTGCTCGACGATCGGCTTGCCGAAGGTCACGCGTTCGCGCGCGTAGGCGTGCGCGGCCTCGAGCGCGGCGCGCGCGATGCCGACCGCCTGCGCGGCGATGCCGATGCGCCCGCCTTCGAGGTTCGACAGCGCGATGCGGTAGCCCTGGCCCTCGTCGCCGAGCCGCAGCGACGCCGGCACGCGCAACTCGTCGAACACGATCTGGCAGGTGTCGGAAGCGTGCTGGCCCATCTTCGACTCGGCGCGCGCGACCACGTAGCCGGGCGTGGCGGTGGGCACGATGAAAGCGCTGATGCCCTTGCGCCCGCGTTCCGGGTCGGTGACTGCAAACACCAGCGCTACGTCGGCGTGGCGGCCGGTGGTGATGAACTGCTTGGTGCCCGAGATCACGTACTCGTCGCCGACGCGGCGCGCGCGCGTCTTCAGCGCACCGGCGTCGGACCCGCCCTGCGGCTCGGTCAGGCAGAACGCCGACAGCATCTCGCCGCGCGCCATCGGCGCGAGAAAGCGGCGCTTCTGCTCGTCGGTGCCGAACACGGCGATCGGCATGCAGCCGACCGAGTTGTGGCCGCTCATCACGGTCGCGCAGGCGGCGTCGCCGGCGGCGATCTCCTCGAGCGCGACCGCCAGCGACACCGCGTCGGCGCCGACGCCGCCCCACTGCTCCGGCACCGTCATCCCCAGCAGGCCCAGTTCGCCCATGCGGCGCAATGCCTCGCGCGGGAACTCGCCGGTCTCGTCCCAGCGGGCCGAGTGCGGCGCGAGCTGCTCGCGCGCGAACGCGCGCGCGGTGTCGCGGATCATCGCCTGCGATTCGTTCAGGATCATCGCTTCTTCTTCCGTCAATCGGCCGCGCGCGCGGCGGGCCGGCGCAGCATTTTCCACACGCCGGCCGCCGACAGCACGACCTCGCCGTTGCACGCGAGCGTCCCGCGCACGAACACGAGCGTTTTCGTGACGCGCGCGATGGTCGCCTCGCCGTCGATCCAGTCGCCGGCCACCGCTCCCGAGACGAAGTCGCAGTGCAGGCTGACCGTCACGACCGGCACGTCCATCCCGACCGCGCGCCGCACCGTGATTCCGAGCACCTGGTCGGCGCGCGTCATCAGCAGGCCGCCGTGCACGGTCTCGCGGACGTTGGCGTGCCGCGCCTCGACCGGGAAGCCGAAGCGTCCCGGCTCGTCGCGCCGCTGGTAGAGCGTGCCCACCAGATCCGCGAAGCGGCCGTCCGTGACCGGGCAGGGTTCGAAACCCTCGGGGACGGCGGCCAGCCGCATCAGGACCCCGCCAGGCCGGCGCGGGGCGCCGCGTTGCGTGAATGAACGCTCATTCAGTCATCGTAGGGACTCGGCCCGACGGTGTCAAACCCCGCGGGCCGGGCGCGCGCCCCGAGCGAGCGTGTGCAGGCGCGCCGTCGCCGCTTCCATGCGTCCGGCGACCGCGTCGGGCAGGCAGTCGAGCGCGTGCGCAATCGTCTCGTCGATCGCCTGCTGCTGCTCGCGCGTGGGCCGGTGCAGCACGAAGTCGGCGACGTCCTGGTTCAGTTCCAGCGTGCGCGGGTGCCCGATGCCGAGCCGCAGCCGCCAGAAGTCGGCGCTGCCGAGCCGCGCCTGGATGTCCCTCAAGCCGTTGTGCCCGGCGTGTCCGCCGCCCTGCTTGATCTTTGCCTGGCCGGGCGGCAGGTCGAGTTCGTCGTGGACCACGAGGATCTCTGCGGGCGCGATCCGGTAGAAGTTCGCTAGCGCGGCGACGGCCTGGCCCGAGCGGTTCATCCAGGTTGCGGGTTCGAGCAGGAAGACCGCCTCGCCGCCGATGCGCGCGCGCCCGAGGTCGCCGTGGAACTTGCTCTCGCGCGCGAGCCTGGCGCCGAATGCGCGCGCGGCGCGGTCGACGAACCAGAAGCCGGCGTTGTGGCGGTCGAGTTCGTGCTCCGGACCGGGGTTGCCGAGGCCGACGACGAGGCGGATGGCGTTCATTCGGTTTGCGGTGCGGGCGGTGGCTTGCTGCTGTTGCTTGCCGGATCTGCGTGCGGAGGCGGCTGGCGCAGATTCAGGGTCGCGGCACGACGTCGTCGCCGCGATCCGGCTCGTGCGCATGGTGCCGCAGCCACGTCCACGACGCCAGGCCGATGCCCAGCATCGCGAACGAGGTGGCCGCGAGCGCGACGGTCGAGTGCATCACCGCGGGCACGATCGCGCCGGCGACGACGCCGTTGGCGGCGCTCGAGATGCCGGCCTGCAGCGACGACGCCATGCCGCGACGCGCCGGGAAGCGGTCGAGCAGCATCACGGTGACCACCGAGAGGTTCAGCGCCCAGCCGAAACCGAACAGCGCGATCGGCAGCAGCGCCCACCACGCCTGCGCCTCGAACAGCAGGTTCGCGAGCAGGTTGAGCGTGGCAGCCGCAAGCATCACCGCGAATCCGAGCCGCACCTGGCGCCGCGGCAGCATGCGTCCGGCGAGCCGCCCGCTGGTCCACGAGCCGCTCATGATCCCCGAGATGCTCAGCACGAAGAACCAGTAGAACTCGGTCGGACCGAGTTGCAGGTGCGTGCCGAGAAAGGCCGGGGCGGCCAGCACGTACAGGAACAGGCCGTTGAACGGCACTCCGCTGGCGAGCGCCAGCAGCAGGAAGCGCCGGTCCGACAGCAGCTGCGAATAGCCGCGGATCAGGTGCTGGAATTCGAAGGGCTGGCGCTGCGCCGGCGGCAGCGTTTCCGGCAGCAGCTTCCAGTTGGTCAGCCACAGCAGCGCGCTCAATGCCGCGATGAACCAGAAGATGCCGTGCCAGTCGACGTGCACGAACAGCCAGCCGCCGATCATCGGCGCGATCGCGGGCGCGACGCCGTGGAAGATCGCCACCTGCGACATCATCCGCTGCGCGGGCTCGGGCGGGAACAGGTCGCGGATGATCGCGCGCGCGACCACCACGCCGGCGCCCGCCGGAATCCCCTGCAACGCGCGGAAGAACACCAGCCAACCGATCGTCGGGGCGAGCGCGCAGCCGATCGACGCCAGCGTGAAGGTTCCGATCCCCCACAGCACCACCGGGCGGCGCCCGAAGCTGTCGGCCAGCGCCCCGTGGAAGAGGTTCATGAAAGCGAAGCCGAACAGGTACGCCGACAGCGTCTGCTGCATCTGCACCGGCGTCGCGTCGAGCGAGCGCGCGATGCCGGAGAACGCCGGCAGGAAGGCGTCGATCGAGAACGGGCCGAGCATGCCGAGCGCGGCAAGCAGCACGGCAAGGCTCAGCCGCGAGCCCCCCCAGACCGGGACGGCGCCGGACTTCATCGCTTCACTGCGCAGTGCACGCGAACAAAAAGGCCCGGGTGCGCCCCGGGCCTGCTGTCGAGCGCTGGGCCCAACCGGCCGTCACTTCTTCGCGGCAGGCGCCGCGGGAGCCGCCGCGGGGGCGGGCTCCTCCTCGGCGGCACCGGGGATCGTCACCGTGACGAGGACCGGGTCTTCGCCCGCGTGCAGCACCGGCGCGACGCCCTGCGGGAACGCGATCCCGCTCAGGTGCACCGGCTTGCCGACCTCGAGATTCGACAGGTCGACCTCGATGAAGCTCGGCAGGTCGCCGGGCAGGCAGCTGATCTCGACCTCGTTGACGACGTGGCCGACGATGCCGCCCGACAGCTTGACCGCCGGCGACAGCTCCTGGTTCACGAAGTGCAGCGGCACCTTGACGGTGATCTTCTCGTCGGCGGCGACGCGCTGGAAGTCGATGTGCGTGACCAGCGGCTTGTAGGCGTGCCACTGGACGTCGCGCAGCAGCACGCGCTCGGGCTGGCCGTCGAGCTCCATGTCGAGGATCGACGAGTGGAACGCCTCCACGCGCAGCGCGTGGTACAGCGGGTTGTGCTCGATCGAGATCGGCGTCGGGGCGGTCTTGCCGCCGTAGACGATTCCCGGGACGAGTCCGGCGCGACGCAGGCGGCGGCTCGCACCGGATCCCTGCTCGCTACGGGTCTTGGCAACGAATTTCATCGTTTCTTCCTTCAAGGGCCCCGGGTCCGCGACCAGAACGTCGGGGCGTTCATGTTCGCCGGCTGGCCGCTGGGCCGGCCGGCACCAAAAAACTTCTTCGCGCTCGCGTGCCGCGGCTCCGCGCTCAGTCGACGAACAGCGAGGAGACCGAGTCGGCGCGGTTGATGCGCAGGATCGTCTCGGCCATCAGCTGCGCGCAGGACAGCACGCGGATGCGGTCGCAGGCGCGTGCTTCGGCCGACAGCGGAATCGTGTCGGTCACGATCAGCTCGTCGAGCGCCGAGCCGGCGATGCGCGCCGCCGCGCCGCCGGAGAGCACCGCGTGCGTGCAATAGGCGACCACGCGCTGCGCACCGTGCTCCTTGAGTGCGACCGCGCCCTTCACCAGCGTATTCGCGGTGTCGACGATGTCGTCCATGATCACGCAGGTGCGACCCGCGACGTCGCCGATGATGTTCATCACCTCGGCCACGTTGGCTTTCGGGCGCCGCTTGTCGATGATCGCGAGGTCGGAATCGAGGCGCTTGGCCAGCGCGCGCGCGCGCACCACGCCGCCCACGTCGGGCGAGACGACCAGCAGGTTCTCGAACTGCTGCTTGTGCACGTCGGCCAGCAGCAGCGGCGCCGCGTAGATGTTGTCGACCGGGATGTCGAAGAAGCCCTGGATCTGTTCGGCGTGCAGGTCCATGGTCAGCACGCGATCGACGCCGGCGGTCTCGAGCATGTTGGCGACGACTTTCGCGCTGATCGCCACCCGCATCGAGCGCACGCGCCGGTCCTGGCGCGCGTAGCCGAAGTAGGGCAGCGCGGCGGTGATGCGGCCGGCCGATGCGCGCTTGAGCGCGTCGACCATGATCATCACTTCCATCAGGTGGTCGTTGGTCGGCGCGCAGGTCGGCTGCAGGACGAAGACGTCCTTGCCGCGCACGTTCTCGAGGATCTCGACCATCACCTCGCCGTCGGAGAAGCGGGTGACGTTGGCCTTGCCGAGGTTCAGGTAGAGGTGCCGCGCCACGTCGGCCGCCAGTTGCGGGTTGGCGCTGCCGGTGAAGATCATCAACCCTTCGGGATCGACGACGTCGGCGTTTCGGTAGGCCTGCACTTGTCTGGCTCTCGGCTTGCGTTCCGGCTCAGGTGCCGGTCCGCGAAAATTGGCTGGGGAGGAAGGATTCGAACCCTCGAATGCCGGAATCAAAATCCGGTGCCTTAACCAACTTGGCGACTCCCCAACGGTCTGTCTGCGCGCCCCCGGACGTCGCACGCAGCGACGGCTCCATCGGCTCCGGCCGGATCACCCGCGGGCGAGCCCCCGGGCAAACGACCAGTCGGACAGCGGATGCCGGCCGAGCGAGCGGACCGCGAACACCGATCCGACCGCCTGCCGCGCGATCCGTTCGCGGATCGTTGCGGCGACCGATTCGTCATCGACGGGACAGAACACACAGGCTCCCGATCCGGTCATCCGCGCGAGCCGCCCGTCGGCGCCTGCCGCATCGGCGGCGCAGCGCAGCGCGGCGAGCGCTTCGGCGACGCGCGGCCAGGCCGCGCACACCACCGCTTCGAGATTGTTCTTCCCGCGATAGACGGACCGCCCTCGCGAAAGACCGGAGATTTTGAGCGGTTTCGTGTTTCGTGTCAATTCCGGGCGGGCGAACACTTGCGCGGTCGGCACCGCGGCGGGCGGCGCGACGACGACGAACCACGAGGGGGAGGCCGGCAGCGCGCGCAGCCGCTCGCCGATTCCGCGCGCGAACGCGCGGCGCCCGAAGACGAAGAACGGCACGTCGGCGCCCAGCCGCACCGCGAGCGCCATCAGCTGGCGACGCTCGAGGCCGAGCGCCCACAGGCGATTGAGCCCGAGCAGCACGGTGGCCGCGTCCGAACTGCCGCCGCCCAGTCCTCCGCCCATCGGGATGCGCTTGTCGATCGCGATCTCGACGCCGAGCCGGCAGCCGGTGTGGTCGGCGAGCAGGCGCGCGGCGCGCACGCCGAGGTCGGCTTCCGCCGCGACGCCGGGCAGCGGATCGAGGCGCACGATCGCGGCGTCGTCGCGCCGCTTCAGGTGCACGCGGTCGCACAGGTCGACGAGTTCGAACACCGTTTCGAGCAGGTGGTAGCCATCCGCGCGCCGGCCCGTCACGTGCAGGAACAGGTTGAGCTTCGCCGGCGCCGGCAGGTGGCGCAGTTCGTCGATCACGGCTGCCACGGCGCGCGGCGCGCTTCGTCGATCATGAGCCGTACCGACAGGCGACGCTCGCCGGGGCGGGCGCCGACGGGCCATTCGAGCGCAAGGCGGCGCGGCCGCTGTCCGTCGTGCGCTTCGACGCGCACCGACCAGCCGCGCTCGACGCCGGCAACGACGCGCTCGCCCTCGCGCTCGGTCGGCTGCGCGATCCGGCCCTCGAGCCAGTCGGCCAGGTTCGCGAGCGGCACGCGCCAGCCGAAGGCCTCTTCGGTGAGCGCCTCGGCCGACACGGCCCGGATCGACTTGCCGTCGGCGGTGACGAGCGTCGCCTGTCCTTCGTCGAGCGAGATGCGGGCCACGGTCTGGCCGAGCGGCGACGCGAGTTCGAGCTCGGCGCGCACGCCGTCGGCGCGCAGCAGGTAGCGCCCGCTCGAGCGCTCCGGTTCTGCGGCGCCCGAGTGCACGGTGGCCGCGAAGCGCCCGCTCCACTCGTTGGGCGGTCCGCCGGCCGGCGCCGCGACGGGCGGCGGCGTCGCGCACGCCGCCAGCCCGAGCGCCAGCGCGGTCGCGAGCGCGGCGAGCGGCAGCGCGCTCATCGCCCGATTCCGTGGCGCGCGAGCGTCTCCTCGAGAACCTTGTTGCGCGGTTCGCGCGCGGCGGCCTCCTGCCAGACGCGGCGCGCCTCTTCCTGCCGACCCGCCTTCCACAGCGCTTCGCCGAGGTGCGCCGCGATTTCCGCCTCGGGCCGCAGCCGGTACGCCTTCTGCAGCTGTTCGATCGCGCCCTCGAGGTCACCGCGGCGGAACAGCACCCAGCCCATGCTGTCGACGATGTGTGCGTTGCCGGGCTCGAGCTCGAGCGCCTTCGCGATCATCGCCTGCGCTTCGTCGAGGCGCAGGTTGCGGTCGGCGAGCGTGTAGCCGAGCGCGTTCCAGGCGTGCGCGTTGTCGGGCCGCAGCGCGATCAGCCGGCGCAGGCTGGCCTCGGTGACGTCGATGCGGTCGGCGCGCTCGGCCGCCATCGCATGGTCGTAGAGCAGGTCGGGATCGTCGGGGATCTGCTGCAGCGCCTGTTCGAGGGTCTCGAAGGCCTCGGCGTCGCGGCCTGCTTCGCGCAAGGCCTGCGCTTCGGCGCTCGCCAGCCGGGCGTGCTCGCGCGGGTTGCGTGCCTGCGCCGCGCGCAGCAGCGCGCGCGCTTCGTCGATGCGCCCGAGGCGGGCGAGCAGCAGTGCGCGGCGCGCGAGCGCCGGCACCAGCGCGTCGCCGTCCGCGACCTTCGCGAACCAGTCGATCGCCTGCTGGGTGCGGCCGCTCTCTTCGGCGATCTGCCCGAGGACCAGGTAGCCGGCGTTCTGGTCGCGCGCGACCTCGGGCGGCAGGCCGACGAAGCGCTGCAGGTAGGCCTCGGCCGCTCGCGGCTGCTTCGCCTGGTGCGCGGCCTGGGCGGCCAGGTAGAGCAGCGCCGGGTTCTGCGGTTGCCGGGCCAGCGCCGCGTCGAGTTCGGTGCGCGCCTCGCCTGGACGGCCGTTCGCGGTGAGCAGGCGCGCCAGCACGATGCGTGCCTCCAGCGCGGCGGGCTGCCGCGCGATGAACGAGCGCAGCAAGGCGATCGCTCCCGTCGTGCCCGGCGCGGACTGCGACGTGTAGCGCGCGGCTGCCACCGCCGCCTCCGTGCTCGCGGGGTCCAGCGTCATCGCCGCCTGCGCTTCGGCGAGCGCGCGCCCCGGATCGCCGGCCGCCTCCGCGACCGCTGCGAGGGCGAGGCGCGCGGCCGGGAGTTGCGCGTCGGGCGCCGCGAGCCGCTCGAGCATCGCGAGCGCACCCTGGCGGTCCTGCGAGCGTGCCAGCGCGTGCGGCAATTCGCGGTACGCCTGCGGCAGTTGCTGCGCGGCGCGCGCCGCGTCGAGCCGCGCCCGCAACAGCTTCTCGGCCTCGGGCCAGCGGCCGGCGCGGATCCACAGCGACTCGGCGGTGCGGGCTGCGGAGCTGGACTGCGGCGAGAGTTCGCGCCACAGCTCGGCCGCGCCGATCGCGCGCTCGAGCGAGCGTTCGGCCAGCGCGAGCTCGGTCGCCCGCTTCGCGATGCGCGGATCGAGCGTCTGGCGCGCCATCGACAGGTAGGTCGCGGCCGCGCGGCCCGGGTCGCCGCGCTGGGCGGCCACTTCGGCGGCCAGGAGCTGGAACATCAGCGGCGGGGTCAGTTCGAGCAGCGGCAATTCGTCGTCGGCGGAGGCCTCGGCGGTTTCCGCTCGCCCCGCGACGACCGCGGCGGACTGAGCCGGTGCGCCGGTGGCCGGCGCGACCGGCGGCGTGGCCGGCGGCGTCGCCGCTGGCGCGGTCGGCAGTGGAATCGACGGCATCGCCCGCGGCGAGCCGTCCGCAGCTCCCGCGGGAGCGCCGCTCGCGACCGCGCCCCGGCTGTCCGGCGGCGCGCCGGGCGGCTGAGTGCCGGCGCAGCCGCCGGCGGCGAGCGCGACGAT
>JANJTK010000138.1 GCA_024711155.1 Burkholderiaceae bacterium | reverse complement strand
GGCGCGCGGCGCGGGCCTCGTGCCGGCCGCCGGACGCCGCGCGCGCCGGGCGGTGTGAATGGACCCGGTCGTCTTTCTCGTTCAGTGCCTGAACGCCGTCCAGTACGGCCTTCTGCTGTTTCTCGTCGCGAGCGGACTCACGCTGATCTTCGGGATCATGGGCGTGATCAACCTCGCGCACGGCAGCTTCTACATGGTCGGCGCCTACATGGCGTTCGCGCTCGCGCCGTTCGTCGAGCAGGCGGTCGGCGGCGGCTTCTTCGCGACGCTGGCGCTCGCCATCGCGCTGTCGGTGCTGCTCGGTTACGTGCTGGAGTGGCTGTTCTTCAGCTATCTCTACGAGCGCGAGCACCTGCAGCAGGTGCTGATGACCTACGCGCTGATCCTGGTGTTCGAGGAGGTGCGCAGCATCCTGGTCGGCAACGACGTGCACGGCGTCGCGGTGCCGTCGTGGCTGTCGGGAACGATTCCGCTGGGCGAGTTGATGACTTATCCGGTCTACAGGTTGTTCGTCTCGGCGGTGTGCCTGGCGGTGGCGGCGGCGCTGTTCTGGGTGATTGCGCGCACGCGGCTCGGGATGACGATCCGCGCGGGCGCGTCCAACCGCGAGATGGTCCAGGCGATGGGGGTCGACATCAAGCTGCTGTACCGGGTGGTGTTCTCGGTCGGCGTGGCGCTGGCCGCGCTGGCGGGGGCGATCGCGGCCCCGGTGTCGTCGGTCTATCCGGGCATGGGCAACCAGGTCCTGATCGTGTGCTTCGTCGTGGTCGTGATCGGCGGCATCGGTTCGATCCGCGGGGCGCTGCTGGCGGCGTTGCTGGTCGGTTTCGTCGACACCTTCGGCACGGTGTTCTTTCCCCAGGCGGCAGGCGTCATGGTCTACCTGCTGATGGCCGCGATCCTGCTGTGGCGCCCCGAGGGCCTGTTCCGCAGCGCCTGAACGACCGACGATGACGCGCTCCGCCTCCGTCTCGCTGCCGCGCGTCGCGGTCGTTGCCGTCGCGCTCGTGCTGGCGCTGTTCCCGCTGTTCGGCGGCAAGTTCGAGGTCGGGCTGGTGACCAAGATCATGGTGCTGGCGATCTTCGCGTTGAGCCTCGAGCTGCTGGTCGGGCACACCGGACTGGTGTCCTTCGGTCACGCGGCCTTCCTCGGGATCGCCGCCTACACGACCGCGCTGCTCGGTCCGCAGGACGGCCCGGCGCCGCTGCTGGTGGTGCTGCCGGCCGCGGTGCTGGCGGCGGGACTCTACGCGCTGGTGGTGGGGGCGCTGTCGCTGCGCACGCGCGGCATCTACTTCATCATGGTGACGCTCGCTTTCGCGCAGATGGCCTATTACGTGTTCCACGACACCAAGCTGGGTGGCGGCAGCGACGGCATCTACCTGTATTTCCGGCCCGAGCTGTCGATTGCCGGGTGGCGCCCCTTCGACCTCGACAGCGGCCACGCGTTCTACTGGTTCGTTCTCGCCTGCCTCGCGCTCGTCTTCGTGCTGCTGGGCCGGGTCGAGCGCAGCCGCTTCGGCCGCGCGCTGGCCGGCATCCGGGTCAACGAACAGCGAATGCGCGCGGCGGGCTTTCGCACCTATGGCTACAAGCTCGCCGCCTTCGTGCTCGCGGCGATGCTGGCGGGCCTGGCCGGCTTCCTGTACGCGTTGAAGGACGGCTACGTGAACCCCGAGCTGCTGTCGTGGCACCAGTCGGGCGCGGTGCTGATCATGATCATCCTCGGCGGGCTCGGCAGCCTGCGCGGCGCGGTGATCGGGGCTTTCGCGTTCGCGCTGCTGCAGGAAACGTTCCAGTCGCAGGCGCTGTTCGGCGACTTCGCGCAGCACTGGCAGCTGGCGCTCGGTTTCGCGATCATCGCCTGCGTTGCGCTGATGCCCAACGGCATCGTCGGGGCGGGAGCGCAGCTGCGCCGGCGCATCGATCACCTGCGCAGGTCGCGCCATGGCTGAGCGCGGCGCCGGCGAGGTGCTGCTGCGCGCGCGCGGCGTCTCGCGCAACTTCGGCGGCCTGAAGGCCGTCGAGGACGTGTCGGTCGAAGTTCGCCTGGGCACCGTGCACGCAGTGATCGGCACCAACGGCGCCGGCAAGTCGACGCTGATCAACCTGCTGTGCGGCGAACTGGCGCCCAGTGAGGGAGCGGTTGAACTGCTGGGCGTCGACGTGTCGCGCTGGTCGCAGCCGCGCCGCGCGTGCGCCGGGCTCGGCCGCAGCTACCAGCGCAACACGATCTACGCGCCGTTCACGGTCTTCGAGAATTGCCGCCTGAGTGCGCAGGCGGCGCGCCAGCGCCCGTGGGACTGGCTCACTCGCGCGGATTCGTGCGCCGAGAGCAACGCCGCGGCCGAGCAGGCGCTCGCGAGGACCGGTTTGTCGGCGCAGGCTCACCTGCTCGCCGGTGCGCTGTCGCACGGCCAGAAGCGCCAGCTCGAGATCGCGATGTGCCTCGCGACGCGCCCGCGCGTGCTGGTGCTCGACGAGCCGCTCGCCGGCATGGGCGCCGAGGAATCCGCGCGGATGCTCGAGCTGCTCGAGGACCTGAAGGACGGCCACGCGATACTGCTGGTCGAGCACGACATGGACGCGGTGTTCCGCGTGTCCGACGAGATCACGGTGATGGTCAACGGACGGGTGATCGCCAGCGGCGCGCCGCAGGCGATCCGAGCCAATCCCGAGGTTCAGACCGCCTACCTGGGCGAGGAGGGCGCGCACTGAGCGCGCGAGCCGGACCGCCATGGCAGAACCGCTGATCGAGGTCGCCGACCTGCACGCCTATTACGCCGAGAGCCATGTGCTGCAGGGCGTGAACCTGCGCATCGAGGCCGGCGAGGCGGTCGGGCTGCTCGGGCGCAACGGCATGGGCAAGACGACGCTGATCCGCGCGACGCTGCGCCTGATGCGGGCGACCACCGGACGCGTCACGATCCGCGGCCGCGACTGCAGCGGCGAGCGCCCCGACCGGGTGGCGCGGCTCGGAATCGGCTACGTGCCCGAGGGGCGCGGGGTGTTCCCGAACCTGTCGGTGCGCGAGAACCTGCTGATGGCCGCGCGCCCCGGCCTGCGCGGCCAGCTCGACTGGACACTCGATCGTGTGCTGCAGACCTTTCCGCGCCTGTCCGAGCGTCTGGATCACGGCGGCAATCAGTTGTCGGGCGGCGAGCAGCAGATGCTCGCAATCGGACGCGCGTTGATGACGAACCCCGACCTGATCGTGCTCGACGAGGCGACCGAAGGCCTGGCGCCGAAGATCGTGCGCGAGATCTGGAACATCGTCGCCGGCATCCGCGCCACCGGCATCGCGTCGCTGGTGGTCGACCGCAACTATCGCGCCGTGCTCGCGCACACCGACCGCTGCGTGGTGATCGAGCGCGGCCGGGTCGCGCTCGAGGGCAAGTCGCGTGAACTCGCCGCCGACGAGGCCCAGCTGCAGTCCTATCTCGGCGTCTGAGCCGGCATCCGGGGGCCCGGCGCGAAGCTGACGACGTGGTCGGCGTCGAAGCGCACGCCGATCCGCTCGCCCACTGCGTGGTCATGATGGCTCGGGACCAGGGCGAGCACCGTGGCGCCGCTGTCCAGGCGCAGCGTGTACAGGAACTGCGCGCCGCGGAACGCCTTGCGCACGACTTCGGCGCGCAGCGGACTGCGGTCGTCGTGCACCACGTCGTCGGGGCGCAGCAGCACGACCACTTCGTCACGCTCGTTCGCCGTGGCGCCGGCGACCACTTCGTCGGTGCGCGCGCGGATCGGCAGGCTGCCGAGTTCCAGCTGCACCCGCGTGCCGTCTTCACCGTGCTCGAGCCGTCCCGGCAGGAACGCGCCGAGACCGACGAAGTCGGCCACCTGGCGCGTGGCCGGCTGGTGATACAGCCGGTACGGCGTGTCCCACTGCTCGATTCGGCCGGCACTCATTACGCCGATCCGGTCGGCCAGCGCGAACGCCTCGTACTGGTCGTGGGTGACAAGAAGCGCCGTCGTGCCGTGGCGCTTGAGGATTTCGCGCAGGTCCAGCGCCAGGCGCTCGCGCAGGTCCGGGTCGAGATTCGAGAACGGCTCGTCGAGCAGCAGGATCTGCGGGGCCGGTGCGAGCGCGCGCGCGAGCGCGACACGTTGCTGCTGGCCTCCGGAGAGCTCGTGCGGGTAGCGCGCGCCGATCTCCGGCAGCCCCACGAGTCCGAGCATCGCCGCCACGCGCGCGGGGCGTGCTGCAGCAGGCAGTGCGCGCAAGCCGAACGCGACGTTCGCCGCGACGTCGAGATGAGGAAACAGTGCGTAGTCCTGGAACACCACGCCCACGCCGCGATGCTCGGGCTCGACCCAGTCGCGCGCCGATGCCACGCATCGATCGCCGATGCGAACCGCACCGCGGCCGGGCGTGACGAAGCCGGCGATCGCCCGCAACGCAGTCGTCTTGCCGCAGCCCGAGGGGCCGAGCAGGCAGCCGATCTCGCCCGGCGCGAGACGAAAGCTCAGGCCGTCCAGCACGGGTGTCGCATTGGCTCCGCGCGCGAAGCTCACGTACAGGTCGTCGACCGACAGCGCGGTGGGTCCGCAAGCGGGAAATTCCGGGACCATTGCAAATACCTATAATTCGCAATTGGCGATTGTAGAGCGAACGCTCCAGTGCACAGCCGTCCTGTCTCCGTCCGGTCTTCCGCAGCCTGCCCGAGTCGCGTGTCCCCGGTCATCCGGTCGCGACGCGTACTGGCGTTCGGATCGTGGGTCGCGGCCGCCGCAGTCGTCGCTCCGGTCGCTGCGCTGGGGTGGGTCGGGTTCGGGCGCACGCCGGGCGACTTCGGCGACGGCGGCGCGCTTGCGCACCTGTTCGGCACTGTCCTGCCGCGTTACGCACTCACGACGGCGGCGCTCGCCCTCGTGGTGCTGGCCGTGGTGCTGCTGCTCGGAGTGGGCACCGGCTGGCTGGTGGCGGCGCGCGAATTCCCTGGCCGGCGGACGCTGTCCTGGATGCTGGTGCTGCCGCTGGCGATGCCGGCCTTCGTGATGGCCTACGCGTACACCGATTTCCTGGCCAGCTTCGGGCCGCTGCAGGCGGCGCTGCGGCGCGCGACCGGCTGGGAGGTCGGCGATTACTGGTTTCCCGAGATCCATTCGTGGCCGGCCGCCGGCGTCTTCCTCGGCCTCGCGCTCTATCCGTATGTGTACCTGCTCGCGCGCGCCGCGTTTGCCGACCGCGGTGCGTCGCTCGAGGAGGCGGCGCGCTCGCTCGGCCTCGGTCCGAGGCAGACCTGGTGGCGCGTGACCTGGCCGGTGGCGCGCCCGGCCGTCGTGGCCGGTTGCGCGCTGGCGATGATGGAGACGCTGGCCGACTTCGGCACCGTCGCCTACTTCGCGGTCGACAGCTTCACGGCGGGGATCTACCGTGCCTGGCAGGGCATGGGCGATCGGGCGGGTGCGGCCCGGCTGGCCATGATGCTGCTGGTGGTCGTGATCGCCGTGCTGGCGCTCGAACGCATCCAGCGCGGCCGCATGCAGTTCCACCCGCGCAACCTGCGGCCGGCCGAGCGGAGGGTGCTGCACGGCGCGGCGGCGTGGCGCGCGACGCTCGCCTGCGCGCTTCCGGTCGCGCTCGGGTTCGTGTTGCCGGCGGCGCTGCTCGCGCTCGCATGGCTCGACTCGGGCGCGGCGGTCGATGCGCGCCTGTCGAAGTGGATCGGCAACACCGCGTGGCTCGCCGCGCTCGGGGTCGCGGTGGTGCTGCCGGTCGCGCTGGTGGCCGCGTATTCGCGGCGCGTCGCGTCGTCGCCGGCGCTGCGGGCGGCGCTGCTGCTGTCGAACACCGGCTACGCGCTGCCGGGGGTCGTGCTCGGTGTCGGACTGCTGATCCTGTCGGGCGCGGTCGATCGCGCGCTGGCGCCCGTCACCGGATGGCTGGGGATTCCGGCGCTGCTTGCCGGCGGCAGCGTCGCGGCAGTGGTCTACGCCTACGTGGTGCGCTTCTTCCCGGTCGCGGCCCAGGGCATCGAGTCCGGCCTCGAGCGGATCAGCCCCTCGATGGACCAGAGCGCGCGCAGTCTCGGGCGGCGACCGCTCGAGGTGCTGCGCGAAGTCCACTGGCCGCTGATGCGGCGCAGCGTCGGTGCGGCGGCGCTGCTGGTGGCGATCGACTGCCTGAAGGAGCTGCCCGCCACCCTGGTGCTGCGGCCCTTCGACCTCGACACGCTGGCGGTGGTGGCCTACCAGTTCGCCTCCGACGAGCGACTCGCCGACGCGGCGCTGCCGGCCCTGCTGATCGTGCTGGTCGGCGCGGTGCCGGTCGTGTGGCTGTCGCGCGTGGCGCTGACGGGGGAATCCGCGCGTCGTGTATAATTTTCGTTTGCAGGCGCGTAGCTCAGCTGGTTAGAGCACCACCTTGACATGGTGGGGGTCGTTGGTTCGAGTCCAATCGCGCCTACCAGGATTCCTCGATGCGTGCTGGCGCCGCGAGCGGCCCGCCAGGCGCCCGAGGGTCCGGCAGCGAGTGCGGCGCGGCCGCACTTTTTGTTTGGGGCGCGCTGCGCTGCCCCACCGAGGATTCGTCCGACCATGGTCGTGATCACGCTTCCCGACGGCTCGCAACGGCGCTACCCCGCGCCGGTCACGGTCGCCGAGGTCGCGGCGTCGATCGGCGCCGGCCTGGCGCGCGCGGCGCTGGCCGGGCGGGTCGACGGCCGGCTGGTCGACACCTCGTTCCGCATCGACGGCGAAGCGGCAGTCGCGATCGTCACTGCGCGCGATGCCGACGGGCTCGAGATCCTGCGTCATTCGACGGCGCACCTGCTCGCGCACGCGGTCAAGGCGCTGTTCCCGAACGCGCAGGTCACGATCGGCCCGGTGATCGAAAACGGCTTCTACTACGACTTCTCGTACCAGCGCCCGTTCACGCCCGAGGACCTGGCGGCGATCGAGGCGAAGATGCCCGAGATCGCGCGGCGCGACGAGCCCGTCGTGCGCGAGTTGCGCGACCGCGACGAGGCGGTGAAGTTCTTCGAGTCGATCGGCGAGAAGTACAAGGCCGAGATCATCGCGTCGATTCCGGCCGGCGAGCCGATCAGCCTCTACCGGCAGGGCGACTTCATCGACCTGTGCCGCGGCCCGCACGTTCCGTCCACCGGACGGCTCGGCGTGTTCAGGCTGATGAAGGTCGCGGGCGCCTACTGGCGCGGCGACGCGCGCAACGAGATGCTCCAGCGCATCTACGGCACAGCTTGGGCGCGCAAGGAGGACCAGGACGCCTACCTGAGGATGCTCGAGGAGGCCGAGAAGCGCGACCACCGGCGGCTCGGGCGCGAGCTCGACTTCTTCCACATGCAGGAGGAGGCGCCGGGGCTCGTGTTCTGGCATCCGAAGGGCTGGGCGATCTGGCAGCAGGTCGAGCAGTACATGCGCGGTGTCTACCGCGATTGCGGCTACCAGGAGGTCAAGGGCCCGCAGATCCTCGACCGCAGCCTGTGGGAACGCACCGGGCACTGGCAGAACTACCGCGAGAACATGTTCACGACCGAGTCGGAGAACCGGCACTACGCGGTCAAGCCGATGAACTGCCCGGGGCACGTGCAGATCTACAACGCGGGGCTGCGCTCGTACCGCGAACTGCCGCTGCGCTACGGCGAGTTCGGGCAGTGCCATCGCAACGAGCCGTCGGGGGCGCTGCACGGGATCATGCGCGTGCGCGGCTTCACGCAGGACGACGGCCACGTCTTCTGCACCGAGGAGCAGATCCTCGACGAGTGCGTCGCGTTCACCGCGCAGCTGCAGGCCGTCTATCGCGACTTCGGCTTCGACGACATCGTCTACAAGGTCGCCACGCGGCCCGAGAAGCGCGTCGGCACCGACGAGGCCTGGGATCGCGCCGAGGCGGCGCTGATGGAGAGCCTGCGCCGCGCCGGCTGCTCCTTCGAGGTCTCGCCCGGGGAGGGCGCGTTCTACGGCCCGAAGATCGAGTACACGCTGAAGGACGCGATCGGCCGCCAGTGGCAATGCGGGACGATCCAGGTCGACTTCAACATGCCGGGGCGGCTCGGCGCCGAGTACGTCGCCGAGGACAACACGCGGCGCGTCCCGGTGATGCTGCACCGGGCGATCGTCGGCTCGCTCGAGCGCTTCATCGGCATCCTGATCGAGCACCATGCCGGCGCGCTGCCGATGTGGCTCGCGCCGGTGCAGGCGGTCGTGATGAACATCACCGACGCGCAGGCGGAGTACGCCGGCGTTGTTGCAGAAACGCTGATAAAACAAGGGTTTAGAATCAAGGCCGATTTGCGGAACGAGAAGATCAACTATAAAATCCGCGAAAACAGCCTGCAGAAGGTGCCTTACCTCCTCGTCGTCGGCGACAAGGAGCGGCAGGCTGGCAAGGTGGCCGTGCGCGCGCGCGGGGGGGCCGATCTCGGCGTCCTCGACGTCGGGGCGTTCGCGGCGCGGCTGTCCGAAGACGTCGCGCTCAAGCGATCCAACCCGCAATGACCGGCGAGCCGAGCGTGTTCCGCGCAGCGGAACCCGTCGGCGGGCCGGCCGGCGTCGTCGCACGGGCCGTAGGGTCCGGAACTTTTTGGAGAACGCAGCATCGCTACTGAACGCGCGCATCGCCTCAACGGTGAGATCAACGTGCCCGAAGTGCGGCTCGTCGGCATCGAGAACGAGCCGATCGGGATCGTCAGCCTGAGGGAAGCGCTGAGGATGGCCGAGGAGGCCGAAGTCGACCTCGTCGAGATCGCACCGCAAGCGGCCCCTCCCGTATGCCGGCTGATGGACTACGGGAAGTTCAAGTACCAGGAGCAGAAGCGGCAGCACGAGGCCCGCCTCAAGCAGAAGGTCATCCAGGTCAAGGAAGTGAAGTTCCGGCCCGGCACCGACGAGGGCGACTACCTGGTGAAGCTGCGCAACCTGCGGCGGTTCCTGGAGGAAGGCGACAAGGCCAAGGTGACGTTGCGGTTCCGCGGGCGCGAGATGGCGCACCAGGAATTCGGCGTGCGGCTGCTCGAGCGGGTCCGCAACGACCTCGACGACATCGCGCTGGTCGAGCAGATGCCGCGGCTGGAAGGCCGGCAGATGATCATGGTGATCTCGCCGCGCAAGAAGAAGTAGCGACAGGATCGATTTCAGCAGTACGCGGCGCCTGCGGGCGCCGGACAAGCCAAGCGGGTCCAGGAAGCGCCGGCAGGTTGCCGGACACCCGACGCGGCATTAGAAGAGGGAAGGGCCATCATGCCCAAGATGAAGACGAAGAAGGGCGCTGCGAAGCGCTTCAGGGTGCGCGCCTCCGGCAGCGTCAAGCGGGGCCAGGCGTTCAAGCGCCACATCCTGACCAAGAAGACCACCAAGAACAAGCGCCAGCTGCGCGGGACGGCGAGCGTGAACGAGCGCGACGTCGCATCGGTGCGCTCGATGCTTCCGTACGCATAAGGAGAGCGCCATGCCCCGAGTCAAACGTGGAGTCACGGCGCGCGCGCGCCACAAGAAGGTCATCGCGGCAGCGAAGGGTTATCGCGGCCGCCGCGGCAACGTCTATCGCATCGCCAAGCAGGCGGTCATGCGCGCCGGGCAGTATGCCTATCGCGACCGCCGCAACCGCAAGCGCGTGTTCCGCTCGCTGTGGATCGCGCGCATCAACGCCGCGGTGCGCGAGCACGGCATCACCTACAGCGTGTTCATCAACGGTCTGAACCGCGCGCAGATCGGCCTCGACCGCAAGGTGCTGGCCGACCTCGCGGTGGCCGACAAGCCGGCCTTCGCTGCGATCGTCGCCCAGGTGAAGGCCACGCTCGGCGCGGCCTGAGCTGCGCGGGCCGCAGCGTCGTTGGGCGGGCGGCCTGCGCCGCCCGCCGCGTGACACGACGGGGCCTTCGCGGGCCCCGTTTTCGTTGCCTGGCAGCAAGCATCGAGGAAGCATCGAAGCATGTCGAATCCAGATCCGGGAACGTCGCAGGCTGCCGCCGCGGGCCGCTACGCCGCGCTGGTTGCGCGGCTGGCGGCCGACATCGACGCCGCCGGCAGCGCTCCCGAACTCGCGAACGCGAAGGCGCGCGCGCTCGGCAAGGACGGCGCGCTGACGGTCGAGATGAAGCAGCTCGGCGCGCTGGCGCCCGCCGAGCGCTCGGCGGTCGGGCGCGAGCTCAACGAAGCCAAGCAGGCGCTCGAGCGCGCAGTGCGCGAGCGCGAGGCGGCGCTTGCCCGCGCCGAACTCGACCAGCGGCTCGCGCAGGAAGCGATCGACGTCACGCTCCCGGGGCGGGGCGCCGGCACCGGCGGGCTGCATCCGCTCACGCTGACGATCGAGCGCATCGAGGCGATCTTTCATTCGATCGGATTCGACGTCGCAGACGGCCCGGAGATCGAGGAAGACTTCTTCAATTTCACCGCGCTCAACACGCCGGAGAACCACCCGGCGCGTTCGATGCACGACACGTTCTACGTCGACGCGCCCGACGGCAAGGGCGGCGGGCTGCTGCTGCGCACGCACACCAGCCCGGTGCAGGTGCGCTACGCTCGCGCGCACCGGCCGCCGATCAAGGTGATCGCGCCGGGCAAGACCTATCGGGTCGACTCCGACGCGACGCACTCGCCGATGTTCCACCAGTTCGAGGGGCTGTGGATCGACGAAGACGTCTCGTTCGCAGACCTCAAGAGCGTCTACGCCGACTTCCTGCGCCGCTTCTTCGAGCGCGACGACCTCGACGTGCGCTTCCGCCCGTCGTACTTCCCGTTCACCGAGCCTTCGGCCGAGATCGACATGCGCTTTGCCGACGGCCCGCTCGCCGGCCGCTGGCTCGAAGTGAGCGGCTCGGGGCAGGTGCACCCGAACGTCGTGCGCAACTTCGGGCTCGACCCGGAGCGCTACGTCGGGTTCGCGTTCGGCTCGGGGATCGAGCGGCTCGCGATGCTGCGCTACGGCGTCGGCGACCTGCGCCTGTTCTACGAGAACGACCTGCGCTTCCTGCAGCAGTTCAACCGATAGATCCGGGGGAAGAGGATGCGGGTACCCGAAAGCTGGCTCAGGAGCTTCGTCTCGCCGGACTGGACGAGCGCGGAGATCGCCGAACGCCTGACGATGGCGGGCCTCGAAGTCGAGGAGACGACGACGGCGGCGCCGCCGTTCCGCGGCGTCGTCGTCGCGCAGGTGCGAAGCGTGGCGCGCCACCCGAACGCCGACAAGCTGTCGGTGTGCGAGGTCGACGTCGGCGACGCGCGGCCGCGCACGATCGTCTGCGGCGCGCCCAACGTCGCGCCGGGCATGCGCGTGCCGTGCGCGCTGCCGGGCGCCGAGCTGCCCGGCGGTTTCGCGATCAAGCCGGTGAAGATGCGCGGCGTCGACAGCGAGGGGATGCTGTGCTCGGCGCGCGAACTCGGCCTGTCGGAGGACCACAGCGGCCTGATGGCGATCGAGGCCGACGCGCCGCTCGGGACCGACCTGCGCGTCGCGCTCGATCTCGACGACGCGGTGCACACGCTCAAGCTCACGCCGAACCTCGCCCACTGCATGAGCGTCTGGGGCGTTGCCCGCGAACTCGCGGCGGTCGCCGGGCTGCCGCTGCGCGAGCCGGCGTTCGAGCCGGCCCCGGTCTCGATCGACGACCGGCTGCCGGTCACGATCGCCGCCGCCGACCTGTGCGGGCGCTTCTCGGGCCGCATCATCCGCGGCGTCGATCCGTCGGCGCCGACGCCCGAGTGGATGAAGCGGCGTCTCGAGCGCGCCGGACAGCGCAGCATCTCGGCGCTCGTCGACATCTCGAACTACGTGATGCTCGAACTCGGACGGCCGTCGCACGTGTTCGACCTCGAGCGCATCGAAGGCGGGCTCGAGGTGCGCTGGGCGCGCGACGGTGAGCGCCTCGCGCTGCTCAACGGACAGACCGTCGAGCTTGCGCCCGACGTCGGCGTGATCGCCGACGCGCGCGCGGTCGAGAGCCTCGCGGGGATCATGGGCGGAGAGTCGACGGCGGTCTCGGACGCCACGCGCCACGTCTACGTCGAAGCCGCGTTCTGGTGGCCGGCGGCGATCGCCGGGCGCTCGCGCCGCTACAACTTCGCCACCGACGCCGGCGCGCGCTTCGAGCGCGGGGTCGACGCGGCGACGACGGTCGCGCATCTCGAGTACATCAGCCGCCTGATCCTGCAGGTGTGCGGCGGCAGCGCCGGCCCGGTCGACGACACCGTGACCGGGTTGCCTGCGCGCGAGCCGGTCGCGCTGCGCGTCGAGCGCGCGCGCAAGGTCATCGGCGTCGACGTTGCCGACGACGAGATCGCGGCGATCTTCGAGCGGCTCGGCCTGCCCGCGCGCCGCGAGCCCGGGCGCTTCGTCGTCACGCCGCCGTCGCACCGCTTCGACCTGCAGATCGAGGAAGACCTGATCGAGGAGGTCGTGCGCGTCTGGGGCTACGAGCGCCTGCCGGTGCGCCCGCCGAAGGCCGCGGCGGCGATGCGGCCGGTGCCCGAGGGGCGGCGCGCGGTCGCGTCGCTCAAGCGACTGGTCGCGGCGCGCGACTACCAGGAGGCGATCGGCTACAGCTTCGTCGAGTCGGCGCTCGATCGGCGGCTGAGCGGGCGCGACGCGATCCGGCTGCTCAATCCGATCGCGGCGCAGATGAACGTCATGCGCACCACGCTGTGGGGCGGGCTCGTCGAGACGCTGCGCGCGAACCTCAATCGCAAGGCCGCGCGCGTGCGCCTGTTCGAGGTCGGCCGCACCTTCGCGGCCGACGCGTCGGTCGTCGCCGGTCCGCAGCAGGTTCACGGCGTGGCGCAGCCGTTGCGGGTCGCGCTGCTCGCCTTCGGCCCGCAACTCGACGAGCAATGGGGCGCGAGCTCGCGTCGCGTCGACTACTTCGACCTCAAGGGCGACCTCGAGGCGATCGCCGGTGCCGCGCTCGAGACCGAGCCCACGCGGCACGTCGCGCTGCACCCGGGGCGCAGCGCGCGGATCCTGCTCGGCGGCGCGCCGGCCGGATGGCTCGGCGAGTTGCACCCGGCCCTGATGCAGGAGCTCGAGCTTTCGCAGCCGCCGATCCTTGCCGAACTCGACCTCGAGCCGCTGCTCGCGCGCGCCGTTCCGGCGCACGAGGAGGTGTCGAAGTACCCGCCCGTGATCCGCGACCTGTCGCTGGTCGTCGGTGGCGAGACGCCGGCCGCGCAGGTGCTGGCCGGGATTCACGCGGCAGTGCGCGAGGAGCCCGCGGCCGGCGTCGTGAAATACGTCAAGTTATTCGACGAATATCGCGGTAAGGGATTGGAAAATAAGGAGAAAAGCCTTGCCTTCAGGATCTGGATGCAAGATACTCGTCGCACCCTGAGCGAGGCCGAGGCGACCGAAGCGGTGGATGCGATCGTGGCCCGCCTGGGCCGTGTGATCGGGGCCAGGCTGAGGTCCGGGGCTTGACGGACGCGGATTCGAGCGAGCGGATTCGAAGCGAATGACCGATGAGACGATCCACGCCGGCCAGGCCGGCGCCCGCCAGCCGCACGAGCCCGCGCCGGACATCGCTGCCGGGGACGAGGGAGCCCTCGAGAACGGCGAGGCCGGCGAGGCCGGCGGCGCCGACCCGGCGGCCGCCACGCTGACCAAGGCCGAACTGGCGGAACTGCTGTTCGAACGCGTCGGCCTGAACAAGCGCGAAGCGAAGGACATGGTCGAGACCTTCTTCGACGAGATCAGCGACGCGCTCGCGCGCGGCGAGAGCGTCAAGCTCTCCGGCTTCGGCAACTTCCAGCTGCGCGACAAGCCGCAGCGACCGGGGCGCAACCCGAAGACCGGCGAAGAGATCCCGATTTCGGCGCGGCGCGTGGTCACCTTCCACGCGAGCCAGAAGCTGAAGTCCCAGATCGAGGAAGCCGGCAACTGACTCGCCGTTACGGGCGCGGCCAGGCTTTCCCTGGAATTCCATTGAGCATGCAGAGCAAGTCGGAAACGAAGGTCCCCCTGCCGCCGATCCCGGCGAAGCGCTACTTCACGATCGGCGAGGTGAGCGAGCTGTGCGGCGTGAAGCCGCACGTGCTGCGCTACTGGGAGCAGGAATTCACGCAGCTGCGGCCGATGAAGCGGCGCGGCAACCGGCGCTACTACCAGCACCACGAGGTGCTGCTGGTGCGGCGCATCCGCGACCTGCTCTACGAGCAGGGCTTCACCATCAGCGGCGCGCGCAACCGGCTCGGCGAGGCCGCGCAGAACGGCAAGGTGCGCGAGCAGTCGGTGGCGGCCGCGGCGGCCACCGTCGCGACCGGGGCTGGCGGGCAGGCCGAAACATTCGCCGATGCCTCCGACCTCGCGGCCGTGCGCGACGAATTGCTGCGCGCCCTCGAGGCGTTGCGTTGACGCGTTGCTGCGCAGCGCAGGGCCGCGGACTGATATAATTCCCGGCTTCGGGGCGTAGCGCAGCCTGGTAGCGCACTTGCATGGGGTGCAAGGGGTCGCGAGTTCGAATCCCGCCGCCCCGACCAACAGATCGACGGGTCAGTCCTCGCGAGGGGACTGACCCGTCGCGCTTTCAGCGGCGCCTGGTTCCAGCGCCGTTGCGCGCGCCGCGATCCGGGTCACCGCGCGATTGCGCCCCGCGCGCTTGGCGTCGTAAAGCGCCGCGTCGGCGCGCTCGAGCATCCGCAGCGCGCCGGCGGCCGGATCGCCTGCGCCGAGTCCTGCGGGGTGGAGTGCGCACCCGGCCGAGACCGTGATCGCCATCTCGTTGCCGTCGGGCAGCCGCACCGGGTGCGCGGCGATTTCCGCAACCACGCGCTCGGCGAAGCGGGTCGCGTCGGCACCGGCGCAGCCGCGCAGCAGCACGCCGAACTCGTCGCCGCCGTAGCGCACGGCGACGTCGTTGTCGCGGATCGAGCGCCGCAGCAGCCGTCCGACGTGCGCCAGCACGGCGTCGCCGGCGGTGTGGCCGTGGGCGTCGTTGATCGCCTTGAAGCGGTCGACGTCGATCATCATCAGCGCGTGGCTTGCGTGACGCGCGTCGAGCCGGGCGAGTTCGTCGAACAGTTCGCGCCGGGTGTGCAGTCCGGTCAGGCTGTCGCGGCGGGCGCGCTCGAGCGCCTCGCGGTACTCGCGCTCGTGGGCCATCAGCACGAACGCGATGGTCGAGCCGACGATGGCGAGCGCGGTGGCCAGCAGGGCGCCGATGTGCATCGCGCTGCCGGCGGCTGGCGTGATGGCCGGGCCGGCGCCGGCGAGCACCGCGCCGACCCGGGTGGCGAAGACCAGCGCGACCACCACCAGCGTCGACGCGGCGATCCAGCGCAGCGCGGGTGGGCCGTGGCGGCGCTCGCGGATCACCAGCGCGGCCAGGAAAGCGAACTCGCCGGCCAGCGCCGCGCACAGCGCCAGCACGACCGTGGGGCGCGGCACGCCGCCGAAATGCATCGCGGCCAGCGCAGCGGCCTGCGCGGCGAACACCCACGCGGCCGCCCGCGTCCACGGCCGCCTGCCGAACAGTTGCTGGCAGGCGAGCAGTGCGAACAGCGGCAACGCCGCCACCAGCGCGTTGCCTGCGACGTAGGGAACGAACGGCGGCAGCGCGTCGTGAAAGAGGATCAGCTGGAACGCGACGCCGACGCACAGCATCGCGCGGCTCCACGCGAGGATTGCCTGGCGCGTGTCGCCGGCAGGGCGGGCGACGCTGATCGACAGGCCGGCGGCCAGGAAGCCGAGCAGCGACAGCGAGAACAGCAGCGTTCGGGGATCGAGGGCGAGCAGGGGCATCGAAGACAGCGTGGCGTCGGTCTGCGGATTCTAGGCGGGCGGCGCTGCGGCGCGGGCGCGACGGGCCGCGCCCGGCTGCCCGGGCCGACAAGCGGTCCGTGCCGGCGTGGCTCGGCAGCGACGACCCGCGCATCGGGCGCGCGGCGCGGCTGCCGCGCCGTGTCAGAATGCTCGCCGCCGACGAATCCGGATCCCGTTTCCCACGACGATGAAGCGCCGAGTGATCGTTTTCTCTCGCGTCCCGCGCAGCGGGGAGGTCAAGCCCCGCCTTGCCGGCGCGCTCGGCGATGCCGTTGCGCTTGCCCACTACCGGACGATGCTGCGCGACACGCTCGCCGTGGTGCGCGAGGCGCAGGTGCAGGATCCCGTGATCGAGGCCGAGCTGTGCATCGCCGGCGACGACGCCGACGGCGAGTGCGCGCGGCTGGCTGCAGCGCACGGGTTCGCGCTGGCCGCCCAGGAGGGGGCCACGCTGGGCGAGCGCATCGGGGCCGCGCTGTCGCGGGCGTTGCGCGAGGGCAGGGTGCCGGTGGCGGTCGGCGGCGACCTGGTGTCGCTGCGCGCGCGTGACGTGCACGAGGCGTTCGAGGCGCTGCGCGAGCGCGACGTGGTGCTAGGGCCGACCGAGGATGGCGGCTACGCGCTGGTGGGCCTGCGGCGCGAGCTGGCGCGCCTGTTCGACGACCTGCCCTGGGGGGAGCCGACGCTGATGGCGGTCACGCGGCGCCGGCTGCACGAGGCGGGCGTGCCGTGGGCGCAGTTGCGCACGCTTTGGGACGTCGACGAGGAGCCGGAATTGCGACGCTGGCTCGCCGCCTGAGCGCGGGCGCTCAGGCCGACGACGAGGCAGCGCGCCGCGCGGGTGCCGTGAAGATCTGGTCGAGCGGAGCGGCGCGGCCGATCCAGTCGCCCTGGAGGTGGTCGACGCCGATGTCGGCCAGGCGATCGAGCGTGTCCTGGTTGTGGACGTGCTCGGCGACCGTGCGGATGTTGAGCCGGCGCGCGACGCGCACCGTCGACAGCACGATCTCCTCGTCGATCGGATTCGACACCAGGTTGCGGATGAACGAGCCGTCGATCTTCAGGTAGTCGAGCGGGAAGCGCTTCAGGTACTCGAAGGTCGCGAGCCCGGTGCCGAAATCGTCGAGCGCGATGCCGAAACCCTCCGCCTTCAACTCGTCGACCAGCCGCGACGCGGCGGCCGGGTTGCGGATCGCCTCGCTCTCGGTGATCTCGAAGACGATCTTTCCCGCCGGGATGCGGTGCAGCGCGCGCTGCTCGCGGATGAAACCCGCGATCATGCCGTCGCTCATCGTCAGGCCCGAGAGGTTGATCGAGCACTTCCAGGTCCGCGCGAGCGCGTCCGGGTGCTCGGCGAGCCACGAGAACGCCTGGCGGATGACGCCGCGGTCCATCGTCGGCGTCATCTGCGCCTGGACCGCGAGCGACAGGAACTCGGGCGGGCGGATCAGTGCGCCGTCGCGGTCGAGCAGCCGGATCAGGATCTCGTACGAAAGCATCCCGTCGGGCGCGTCGGGGTCGACGATCGGCTGCGCGTGCAGCACGAAGCGCTTGTCGCGGATCGCTTCGCGGATGTGCTCGATCTTGCCCTGGTGTGCGCGGCGCGCGTCGATCATGGTCTGCGACAGCGGCTCGACGAACAGCTGCGGATCGCGCACGCTGGCAGCGATCGCCATCGCGTCGGCGAGCGAGGTCAGGCAGTCTTCGCTGTTGATCAGCGCGTTGCGGTCGATCAGCAGGCCGCCCACGCACAGCTGCAGGCGCACGCTGCCGTGCTCGGTGCGGAACAGCTGCCCGTTGAGCTGCGAGTAGACCTCGCGCGCCACGGCGCGCACGTCGGTCACCGACTCCGCCTCGATCAGCAGCGCGAAGCGGCCGGCCGACAGCCGCGCGGCCGCTCTCGTGCCGGGCTGGCGCATCAGCAGCGCGGCGGCGCCTTGCTCGAGCTGCAGCGCCTGCAGCGTGCCGCACAGGTCGTTGACGGTGTCGAAGTTCGACAGGTGCACCCCGATCAGCCCGTAGTCGGGGCGGGTCGGCAGCGACAGACGTTCCCCGATCTCGGCGATCAGGCCGCGGTCGTTGAGCAGCCCGGTCGACATGTCCTGGCGCGCCTGCTGCGCGACCCGGGCGAGCGCGATGCGCCGGTCGCTCGCGATCGCCTGCAGCATCGTTGCGACGATCACCGCCGAGAACAGCAGCACCGACGCCTCGAGCGTGCGCGCCGCGCCGTCGCCCGCGAGCGCCGCCTGGTGGGCGCGCGCCATCAGCAGCGGCAGCGCGGTCAGCAGCAGCGTCATCGCGGTCGCGCGCTCGCCGGTTCGGATCGCGGTCCAGGCGACGATCGGGAAGTAGAGGAACGCCAGCGCGTACGCGTGCGAGCGGTAGCCCAGGAACGACAGCAGCAGGCTGGCCGCGACGACGAGCAGCGTGAGCCCGAAGGCGGGCGCGTCGACCGGGCTGCTTCCCGCGAGACCGGGTTCGGCTTCGCGCGGGCGCCGCACGGCGAGCAGCGCCGGGGCGATCAACAGGATGCCGAGCGCATCGACGAGCCACCACAGCATGAAGCGTTGCGCGGGGTGGAGCTCGCCGGCCGAGCCGCTCAGCGCCAGTCCGGCGGTGGCGAGCAGCGCGTCGAGGGGGGCCGCGATCAGAACGACGGCGCCGACCCAGCGCACGGCCGCCTCGAGCCGGTACTCGGCGGGCTTCCAGTCGTTGAGCCGCCGCAACGCCGTCACCGCCAGCGCCGGTCCGGCGCAGCTCGCAACCAGGATCGCCGCGGCAGCGCCCGCGTTGCGGAATTCCAGCCACGCCCACAGCGCGCCGCCGAGCGCGGGCGCAAGCGTCCAGGCCGGGCCGCCCCGCCATGCGAACGCGAGCGCGACGCCGGCGCAAGGCCAGATCAGCAGCTCCGGGGAGCCGAACGAGACCAGCCGGGCGAGCAGGCAGGCGACGAGCGCGAGCGCTGCGCCCAGCAGCAGGCGCGGAAACGCCGGCAGGGAGATGCGGCCGGAGGCGGCGCGCGATGTGAGTTCGGCCTGGAGCACGGTTCGGGCAACTCGCTTGCGCCCGCAGTGTAATCGACTCGAGCCGGCCCGGGGTGACCCGGCGCGGCTCGGCGGTGCTCGCGCTCGCGCGGGCGGCCCCGTGGGGCCGCCCGGCGGACAGCGTCAGGCTGCGAGCAGGTCGCGCAGCACGTACGGCAGGATGCCGCCGTGGCGGTAGTAGTCGACCTCGATCGGCGTGTCGATGCGCGACAGCAGCGCGACGGTCTTCTTCGAACCGTCGGCGCGCGTTACCGTCATGCGGATCTCCTGCTGCGGCTCGAGCTTGTCGGGCACCAGGATCTCGAAGCTCTCGTCGCCGCGCAGCCCGAGCGACTCCCAGCTGTCCTTGCCCTTGAACTGCAGCGGCAGCACGCCCATGCCCACCAGGTTCGAGCGGTGGATGCGCTCGAAGCTGCGCGCGACGACCGCCTTGACGCCGAGCAGTTGCGTGCCCTTGGCCGCCCAGTCGCGCGACGAGCCGGTGCCGTACTCCTCGCCGCCGAACACGACCGTCGGCGTGCCCTCGCGCTGGTAGCGCATCGCGGCGTCGTAGATGAACATCTTGTCGCCCGACGGCTGGTGCAGCGTCAGCCCGCCTTCCTCGCGGGCGCCGTCGGCCTTCGCCGGCAGCATCAGGTTCTTGATGCGCACGTTGGCGAAGGTGCCGCGCATCATCACCTCGTGGTTGCCGCGGCGCGAGCCGAACGAGTTGAAGTCGGCGCGCGCGACGCCGTTGCCGACCAGGTACTGGCCGGCCGGCGAGGCCTCCTTGATCGAGCCCGCGGGCGAGATGTGGTCGGTCGTGATCGAGTCGCCGAACAGCGCGAGCGCGCGCGCGCCGCGGATCGCGCCGCCGGCCGCCGCGGGCTGCAGCCCGAAGTCGGCGAAGAACGGCGGCTCGGCGATGTAGGTGGACTTCGGCCAGTCGTAGACCTGCCCGGCGGCCGAGGGCACCGCGTTCCACAGCGCGTGATCCTTCGTCAGGTTGCCGTACAGGCGCCGGAAGGTCTTCGCGTCCATCGCGTACTTCATCAGCGCGTGCACTTCCTCGGTGGTCGGCCACACGTCGCCCAAATAGACGTCGCGCCCCTTCGAGTCCTTGCCCAGCGGCTCGGTCATCAGGTCGACCTGCACGTTGCCGGCGATCGCGTACGCGACGACCAGCGGCGGCGAGGCGAGGAAGTTGGCGCGCAGGTTCGGGTGGATGCGCGCCTCGAAATTGCGGTTGCCCGACAGCACCGCGGCGCACACGAGGTCGTTGGCGGTGATCGCGTCGTTGATCTCGGGTGTGAGGTCGCCGGCGTTGCCGATGCAGGTGGTGCAGCCGTAGGCGGCGACGCCGAAGCCGAGTTCGGCCAGCCACGGCAGCAGCTTCGCGCGCTCCAGGTACTCGGTGACGACGCGCGACCCCGGGGCGAGCGAGGTCTTGATGTGCGGCTTGACCTTCAGGCCGAGCTTCGCCGCCTTCTTCGCAAGCAGGCCGGCGGCCAGCAGCACCCCGGGATTCGAGGTGTTCGTGCACGAGGTGATGGCTGCAATCAGCACGTCGCCGTTCTTCAGCTCGATGCCGTCGGCGGTGCGGTAGCTGCGGCCCAGGTCCTCGGGCTTCCGGGCGAAGCCGTTCTGCGCGGTCGGCTTCGAGAACAGGTCGGCGAACGACGACTTCACGTCGCCGATCTCGATGCGATCCTGCGGGCGTTTCGGGCCGGCGAGCGAGGGAGCGACGGTCGCGAGGTCGAGCTCGACCACCTTCGAGTAGTCGAGCTGCCCGGCCTTCGGCACGCCGAACAGGCCCTGCGCACGGAAGTAGCTCTCGAAGGCGTCGATCTCCGCGGGGGTGCGGCCGCTGCCCTCGAAGTAGTCGATCGTCTTCTCGTCGACCGGGAAGAAGCCCATCGTCGCGCCGTATTCGGGCGCCATGTTGGCGATCGTCGCGCGGTCGGGCACGGCGAGCGAGCGCGTGCCCTCACCGAAGAACTCGACGAACTTGCCGACCACCTTCTCGCGCCTGAGCATCTCGGTGATGGTCAGGACCAGGTCGGTCGCGGTGCAGCCCTCGCGCAGCCGGCCCTTCAGGTGCACGCCGACCACGTCCGGCGTCAGGAAGTAGACCGGCTGGCCGAGCATCGCGGCCTCGGCCTCGATGCCGCCCACGCCCCAGCCGACCACGCCGACGCCGTTGATCATCGTCGTGTGGCTGTCGGTGCCGACCAGCGTGTCGGGATAGTAGACGCCGCCCTTCTGGTGCACGCCGCGGGCGAGGTACTCGAGGTTGACCTGGTGGACGATCCCGATCCCCGGCGGCACGACCTTGAAGGTGTCGAACGCCTGCATGCCCCACTTCATGAACTGGTAGCGCTCGGCGTTGCGCTCGAACTCGAGCTTCATGTTCTTCTCGAGCGCGCCGGGCTCGCGGAAGTGGTCGATCATCACCGAGTGGTCGACGACCAGGTCGACCGGCACCAGCGGCTCGATCATCTTCGGATTGCGGCCCATCCTCGCGGCAACGCCGCGCATGGCGGCGAGGTCGGCGAGCAGCGGCACGCCGGTGAAGTCCTGCAGCACGACGCGGGCGACGACGAACGGGATCTCGTCGACGCGCTTGTCGTTGGGCTGCCAGTTCGCGAGTTGCTCGACGTGCGCCTGCGTGATCTTCTTGCCGTCGACGTTGCGCAGCACCGACTCGAGCACGAGTCGGATCGACACCGGCAGCCGGCTGACGTTCGGGTGCTTCTTCGCCAGCGCCGGCAGCGAGTGGAACCGGCCGGTCTTTCCGGACTTCAGCCTGAAGTCCTTCAGCGTGGGGGTCGCGTTGCGTGACATGGTTGACCTCGTTGGGGGTTGAATCGTTCGTCGATCGGGTGCGACCGGGGCATGCCCGGCGCGGATCCGGGGCTCAGGGCGCCCCGGTCGGTCGTCGGGGCGTGCGGCCGCGCCCGGAGGCACGCGGCTCGGCGCGGAAGGTCCCGTCGACCATGTTCAGCGTTCCCATGCCCGGCACGACGATGTCGCCGGGCTTCTGGCCGGGCGCGCAGGCGCCGATCCAGCGGGCCTCGAGCGCGTCGCGGTCCTCGCGGCGCACGCCGCCCAACGGCGGTTCGTAGGTCACGAGCGTGTCGATCCGGTAGGCGGAACCGAAGTCGCCGGCGGCGATCGCGCGGCTGGTGACGACGGAGCGCCCCTCGCGGCAGGTCGACTCGGCCAGCCAGGCGTCGCCGGCGCGCCGGAACGCCCCCAGCGTGCACGAACCGCGCGTGCCGACCGCGCGGTCGAGGTGGTTGCCGGCCGAGTCCGTGGCCTCGCCGACGCAGAAGCGCGTCGGCGGCAGGCCCGAGGCCTGCGCGCCGACCGAGCGCACTTCCCACAGGCCTGGACGGCGCTTCGGGAAGTCGGCCTCGTCGGCGTGCGCGGCGCGGGCGCCGCAGGCGAAGGCCAGGCACAGGCCGGCCGTGCCGAGCGCCCGGACGCGGCGGCGCTTCATCGGTGCCTTGGACGCGCAGCGGCGCGAAGGGCGGCCGGGCGGCGTGGAAGCGATGCGCGCGATGGCGCGCCTCAGCCGAGCAGGTGCTTGACGCCTTCGCGCTCTTCCTGCAGCTCCTTGAGCGTGAGGTCCATGCGCGTGCGGCTGAATTCGTCGATCTCGAGGCCGGTCACGCGCGTGTACTCGCCGTTGGCGCAGGTGACCGGAACCCCGTAGACGTAGTCCTCGGGGATTCCGTACGAGCCGTCCGAAGGGATGCCCATCGTCACCCACTTGCCCTGCGTCCCGAGCGCCCAGTCGCGCATGTGGTCGATCGCCGCGTTGGCGGCCGACGCCGCCGACGACAGGCCGCGCGCCTCGATGATCGCGGCGCCGCGCTTGCCGACGGTCGGGATGAAGACGTCGCGGTTCCAGGCCTCGTCGGCGATCAGCGCCTTGACCGGCTGGCCCCCGCAGGTGGCGAAGCGGTAGTCCGGGTACATCGTGGGGCTGTGGTTGCCCCAGACGGTCATCTTCTCGATCGCGCTCACCGGCTTGCCGATGCGCGCTGCAACCTGCGAGACGGCGCGGTTGTGGTCCAGGCGCAGCATCGCGGTGAAGTTCTTCTTCGGCAGGCCGGGGGCCGAGCGCATAGCGATGTACGCGTTGGTGTTGGCCGGGTTGCCGACGACCAGCACGCGCACGTCGCGGCTCGCCGCCTCGTCGAGGGCGCGCCCCTGGACGGTGAAGATCGCGCCGTTGGCCTCGAGCAGGTCCTTGCGCTCCATGCCCTTGGTGCGGGGGCGCGCGCCCACCAGCAGCGCATATTCGACGCCCTTGAACGCGACCTTCGGGTCGTCGGTGACGACGACCCCGGCCAGCAGCGGGAACGCGCAGTCCTCGAGCTCCATGACCACGCCCTTCACTGCGGGCATCGCCGGGGTGATGTCGAGCAGGTGCAGGATGACCGGCTGGTCCTTGCCGAGCATGTCGCCGTTGGCGATGCGGAAGAGCAGGCTGTAGGCGATCTGGCCGGCGGCGCCGGTCACGGCGACGCGCTTGGCGGGCTTGGACATGGGTGGGCCTTTCGTGGAAGGTTGAACGGGAAGAAGGGGAGCACGCAGGCGGATGCATGCGAGGCCGCAGGCAGACCGCAATCGACGGGAAGTCTAGGCGTCGCGTGACCGCGTGTCAACCAGATAGCATATCTTATATAAGAGATCAGAGACTGGACAGCCGCGGAGGCACATGCTTCAATCCCGGCATGAGTGAACCGTCCAGCCGCGCGCGCGCCGACAGCGCGCACGCCGCCGCCGAAGCAGGTCCGACCTTCGCGCCGTTGTACCGGCAGATCCGGGATCTGCTGGTGGGCGGGCTGCAGTCCGGCGAGTGGAAGCCCGGAGAGTCGATCCCGAGCGAAGTGGAACTAGCCGCCCGCTACCGCGTCAGCCAGGGCACCGTGCGCAAGGCGATCGACGAGCTGGCCGCCGCGCACCTGGTCGTGCGCCGGCAAGGCCGGGGTACCTTCGTCGCGTCGCACCGCGAAGTCCGCTCGCAGTTCCGCTTCCTGCGGCTGCGGCCCGACGATCCCGAGGCCGATGCCGGCGAGCCGGGGGAGCAGGGCGCGCAGGGCGAGTCGGGCCACGGGATGGTGATGACCAGCCGCGTGCTGGAGTGCCGACGGCTGCGCGCGCCGAGCGACGTCGCGCGCGTGCTCGGCCTGCGCGGCGGCGAGCCGGTGGCGCTGATCCGCCGGCTGCTCGAGACCGAGGGGCGTCCGACCGTGCTCGACGACATCTGGCTACCGGGCGCGCGCTTTCGCGGCCTGACGGCGGAGCGGCTCGACGCGTGGCACGGACCGCTCTACGCGCTGTTCGAGACCGAGTTCGGCACGCGCATGATCCGGGCGCTCGAACGCCTCAAGGCGGTGGCGGCGGATCGCGATCGCGCACGCACGCTGCAGGTGCCGGAGGGCTCGCCGCTGCTGCTGGTCGAGCGCGTATCGCTCACCTACGCCGACCAGCCGGTCGAGTGGCGACGCGGTTACTGCGTGACCGGGCGCCACCACTACTTCAACGAGCTCGCGTGAAGGCGCGACCGTGAATGCGCATTTGGTGCGATGCGCCAAATTGAGTCAAAATACAAAGGTTTTGCGATCGACGGGGGCGACATGAACACGGCGGCAGGACAATCGGGTGGTTCGCAGCGCGCGGCGCGGCCCGTGTACCGCAACATCCACATCACGCAGATCGCAGGCTACCGCCTGCCGCTCGCCGGGCTGGTCTCGATTCTGCACCGCATCAGCGGCGCGGCGATGTTCCTGGTCGGGTTGCCGTTCGTGCTGTACCTGTTCCAGCAGAGCCTGGTGTCGGAGCTGAGCTTCGAGAGCTACCGCGCGATCGTCTCGCACTGGTTCGCGAAGCTCGTGCTGCTCGGGCTCGTCTGGGCCTACGCGCACCACTTCTGCGCCGGGCTGCGCCACCTGCTGATGGACCTCGACGTCGGCGTCGACAAGGACTCGGGACGCCTGTCCGCGGCGCTGGTGCTGTCGGTGAGCCTCACGCTGACGCTGGTCGTCGCACTGAAGCTGTTCGGACTGTTCTGACCCCGGGGTTGCCACCATGACCACCAAACGAATCGTCGTCGGCGCGCACTACGGGTTGCGCGACTGGCTCGCGCAGCGCTTCACCGCCGTCGTGATGGCCGTCTACACGCTGGTCCTGCTCGGCTGGCTGCTGACGCTGCCCGAGCTGAGCTACGGCGCCTGGGCCGGCATGTTCGCCTCGACCTGGATGAAGACGCTCACGCTGGTGGCGCTGCTTGCGCTCGCGTGGCACGCGTGGATCGGCGTGCGCGACGTCTTCATGGACTACGTCAAGCCGGTCTGGCTGCGCCTGGCGCTGCAGGTCGCGACGATCGTGGCGCTGCTCGGCTATGCGGCCTGGGCGGTGCAGATTCTCTGGAGTGTCTGAGATGGCGGACGTGCTGAACCACCTGGCGAACAACCTGCCGCGGCGCAAGTTCGACGCGGTGATCGTCGGGGCTGGCGGCGCCGGGATGCGCTGCTCGCTGCAGCTGGCCGAGGCCGGCTACGACGTGGCGGTGCTCTCGAAGGTCTTCCCGACCCGCTCGCACACGGTCGCTGCGCAGGGCGGCATCGGCGCGTCGCTCGGAAACATGAGCGAGGACAACTGGTACTGGCACATGTTCGACACCGTCAAGGGTTCGGACTACCTGGGCGACCAGGACGCCATCGAGTTCATGTGCCGCGAGGCGCCGAAGGTCGTCTACGAGCTCGAGCACTTCGGGATGCCGTTCGACCGCAACCCCGACGGCACGATCTACCAGCGCCCGTTCGGCGGCCACACCGCGAACTTCGGCGAGAAGCCGGTGCAGCGCGCGTGCGCGGCCGCCGACCGCACCGGGCACGCGTTGCTGCACACGCTGTACCAGCGCAACGTGCGCGCGCGCACGCAGTTCTTCGTCGAGTGGATGGCGCTCGACATCATCCGCGACGCCGACGGCGACTGCGTCGGCGTGATCGCGCTCGAGATGGAGACCGGCGAGGTGATGGTGCTGGAGTCGAAGGTCACCGTCTTCGCCGCCGGCGGAGCGGGGCGCATCTTCGCGGCCTCGACCAACGCCTTCATCAACACCGGCGACGGGCTCGGCATGGCGGCGCGCGCCGGCCTGCCGCTCGAGGACATGGAGTTCTGGCAGTTCCACCCGACCGGCGTCGCCGGCGCCGGCGTGCTGATCACCGAGGGCGTGCGCGGCGAGGGCGGC
>JANJTK010000133.1 GCA_024711155.1 Burkholderiaceae bacterium | reverse complement strand
CCGGGTTCGTCCGCGGTGCCGGGTTCGTCCGCGGTGCCGGGTTCGTCCGCGGTGCCGGGTTCGCCTGCCGCGCCGGGTTCTCCGGCGCCGCCGGCCGCGACTATCCCGCCGCTGGCATCGGCGCCGCCGCAAGCCCCGGGGGCGCCGCCGGCCGACGGCGGCTTCGCCTGGCCTGCGTCCGGGCCGGTCGTGCAGGGCTTCGCCGAACCGCGCAACATGGGGCTCGTGATCGGCGGCAAGCCGGGCGACCCGATCGCCGCGGTGGGCGACGGGCGCGTGATCTTCAGCGGACCGGGGCCGCGCGGCTACGGCAACCTCGTGATCGTCCGCCACGACAGCGACACGCTGTCGGTCTACGGGCACAACCGCACGTTGCTGGTGAAGGAAGGGCAGTCGGTGCGGCGCGGCGAAACCATCGCCGAGCTCGGCAGTTCGGGCGCCGACAAGCCGCAGCTGCGCTTCGAGATCCGCAAGGACGGCAAGCCGGTCGATCCGCGCAAGTACCTGCCGGCGCGCTGAACGCGACTGCGACGCGACGAGCGGCCCGATGGTTCCCGTCCTGTGCTTCGATCTCGAGACCGTCCCCGACGTGGCCGGCCTGCGCGCGATTCACGGCTACGATGCGTCGATCGACGACGCCGAGGTCGCCGAGCGCGCGTTCGCGCGCCGGCGCGAGCAGACCGGCAGCGACTTCCTGCCGCTGCACCTGCACCGCGTGGTCGCGATCGGGGCGCTGCTGCGCACCGACGAAGGGCTGAAGGTGCGCTGCATCGGCGAGCCGGACGACCCGGAAGCGAAGCTGGTCAGGGGCCTGTACCAGCTGGTCGACCGCCACACGCCGCAAATGGTGTCGTGGAACGGCGGCGGGTTCGACCTGCAGGTGCTGCACTACCGCGCGCTGGTGCACGGCGTGCAGGCCGCGCGCTACTGGGAGCAGGGCGAGGACGACCGCGAGTTCAAGTGGAACAACTACCTCGGCCGCTACCACTCGCGCCACCTCGACCTGATGGACGTGCTGGCCCTCTACTCGCCGCGCGCCAACGCGCCGCTCGACGAACTGGCGAAGCTGTGCGGCTTTCCCGGCAAGCTCGGGATGGACGGCTCGCAGGTCTGGCCGGCCTACCGCGCCGGGCGCCTGCCCGAGATCCGCGCCTATTGCGAGACCGACGTGGCCAACACGTACCTGCTTTACTGCCGCTACCAGCTGATGCGCGGGCTGTGGACGCCCGATCACTACCGGCGCGAGCTCGACCTGCTGCGCGAGACGCTGCAGGGACAGGCCGGCCAGGCGACGCACTGGCGCGAGTTCCTGCAGGCATGGCCGCAGGCGTGAGCGCGCCCGCGCAGGAGTTCGTCCTCGACGTCGATTCGCTCGACCTCGAGGCCAACGGCGTCGCGCACCACGAAGGCAAGGTGGTGTTCGTGCGCGGGGCGCTGCCCGGCGAGCGCGTGCGCGCCGCGCTGGTGCGGCGCAAGCCGCGCTTCGACGTCGCGCAGACCGTCGAGGTGCTGCGCGCGGCGTCGTCGCGCGTCGCGCCGCGCTGCCCGCACTTCGGCGTCTGCGGCGGCTGCTCGATGCAGCACCTGGATCCGGGGGCGCAGCTCGCGATCAAGCAGCGCGCGCTCGAGGACCAGCTCCGGCACCTCGGCAAGGTGCGACCGGCCACCGTCCTGCGGCCGCTTGCCGGCCCTTCGTGGGGCTATCGCTACCGCGCGCGGCTGTCGGTGCGCCACGTGCCGAAGAAGGGCGGGGTGCTGGTGGGATTTCACGAGCGCGGCTCGAGCTACGTGGCCGACATGCGCGAGTGCCATGTGCTGGCCCCGCGCGTTGCCGAGTTGCTGCTGCCGCTGCGCGAACTGGTCGCCGGGCTGAGCCTGCGCGAGCGGCTGCCGCAGATCGAGGTGGCGGTCGGCGAGGGCGACGGCGGGCCGCTGGTCGCCCTGGTGCTGCGGGTGCTGGAGCCGCCCAGCGCCGACGATCGTGCGCGGCTGCTGGGCTTCGCGGCGCGCGAGCGGGTCGAGCTCTGGCTGCAGCCCAAGGGGCCCGACTCGATCACGCTGCTGTGCCGCGCGGAGGGCGAACCTGCCGGCGGCGATGCCGACTCGCAGCTCGCCTACCGGTTGCCCGAGCACGGGGTCGCAATGCCGTTTCGCCCGACCGACTTCACGCAGGTCAACCACCGGATCAACGAGGCGCTGGTGTCGCGGGCCGTGCGGCTGCTCGATCCGCAGCCCGGCGAGCGCGTGGCCGACCTCTTCTGCGGGCTGGGCAACTTCTCGCTGCCGCTGGCGCGCCGCGCGCGCGAGGTGGTCGGGATCGAGGGCAGCGCGACGCTGACACGGCGCGCGCAGCACAACGCCGGACTCAACGGGCTATCGGCGCGCGCGACGTTCGCGACCGCCAACCTGTTCGAGGAGGGCGCCCCGGCCTTCGCGTCGCTCGGCGCCTTCGACCGGATCCTGGTCGACCCGCCGCGCGAGGGCGCGCTCGAGGTGGCCAAGGCGCTGGCGGCCGCCTCGTGGCGGCCGCGTCGCATCGTCTACGTGTCGTGCAATCCGGCGACGCTGGCGCGCGACGCCGCGATCCTGGTCCACCAGGGCGGCTTCGAGTTGCGCGCCGCCGCGGCGGTGGACATGTTCCCGCAGACTTCGCACGTCGAGTCGATCGCCGTGCTCGAGCCCGCGGGCGGCTGAGTTCCTCCGGTCAGTCGCGCTCGCCGCCGAGGATTCCGAGCAGCGCGAGCAGGTTGCTGAACACG
>JANJTK010000131.1 GCA_024711155.1 Burkholderiaceae bacterium | reverse complement strand
GCAGAACGACTTGCTCGGGTTGTCCTTCGACGTGGGGGCCTACAAGTTCCTGAACTTCCGCCTCGACGTTTCCAGCATCGACCTCGACCGCTGGGGCGGACCGTTCGTGCCTGCGGGCGGTGCGGCGCCAACTTTCCGCTTCTCGCTCTTCGACAACCCCAGCGGAGCGCTTGGCGTGGGATCCGGCACGGCGCTCGATTCCGCTGAAGTCTCCGGCGTGGCGGCGCCAAACAAGTGGACCTTCGATTGGACCGAGGTCACGGTCGGCCTGGATGCCACCGGCAACACGAACGGCAACGTCATCCTCCAGATCGACCTGCTGAGCGGCGGTTACGCGGCGATGGACAATTTCCGTATTGCCGCCTCGGACGCATCGGGAGACGTGGGGGACCCGGGAACGTCCGTGCCGGAGCCCTACACATTGGCGCTGCTGGGGATCGGGCTGACGGTTGCGGGGCTGAGGCGCCGGACAGGCGGCTCGCGGTAGCCCTGTCCCGGGGCGGAGCTCCGTTGCCGGGGCTCCGTTTGCCGAGGGGCGCCGACTCTCATGTCGCTCGTCGGTGCACTCCAGCGACCGCGCTCGGCCCCCGCGCCTGTCGGGATTTCTTACAGCTCGCGCGCAGCAAGCTGCTCGTGATCACCTAAGCCGTTGTTTCCGGCCATTCCGGCAGGCAGTGGCATGCTTGCTTGGAAGTCTGGATCCACAGCAAGCCATACACCGTGCAGTGGCGCGATTGCGCCTCCGTGCGCAGCAGCTTGTCGCCGGTCACCAACGCGTGGTCGGGTCGGCGAGCACAGCTCAATGCGAAGGAATCAGGAAGCGACAAGCCAGGCTGCTCCATGGGCTGCGGTACGTCGGGTGGGAGTAGACCGGGCTCGTTGGATGCTTGGCTGCTCCAGCCCAAGCTCTTGAGCCGACATCGACGTGCCGCGCCAGATGGTGCAGTTCATGGCCCAGCGTGATGGAACTCGACGTCGAGAGGCGCTGCGGCGCCGGCTACGACGAGAAGAGCCAACCGGGCGCAAAAAAGCCCGCGCTGGGCGGGCTGTCCTGCCTCGGCAAGTCGTTGGCGTGCAACGACCCTTGTTTGGCTCCCCGACCTGGGCTCGAACCAGGGACCTGCGGATTACAAGTGCCCGGAAGTTTCCAACCGGCTTGGACTTTCTCTTCGCCGTGGAGAACGCTTCGCTTTCGCGCCTCGCCCTCTTTAGGCGCACCCCGTAAAGTCTCTACACATGCCCGGCTCCAGTCGACGACTTCGGCCTGCTTGCTCGGGATTGCCTTAGCGCAACGCGCCTTAGGGTTCCCCGAATTAGGGGTGTTTTCACCGCATGGTTTCCCATGCGGGCTGCCATCAGTTAACAGTCCGTCGCTCTACCGACTGAGCTATCGGGGAAAGGCGAGATTCTAGCGCGAGACGTCCTCGCGTGTCGAATCGGCGCGTGTTTCCAAGGCGAACGTTGCGGCGAGACGCGTCCTTCGGACCTGGTGATTACGCGCGGGATCGACTCGGAGCCGTGCCTCGCGTCGACATCCGCCGATTGAATCAATGGGGTTACGCAATGCTACCTCGCGAGCACCGCCGCCATCGCCTTCGCCACGTAGTCGATGTTGCGGCTGTTCAGCGCCGCGAGGCAGATGCGCCCGGTGCCGACCGCGTAGATCCCGAACTCGTCGCGCAGCCGCGCGACCTGCTCGGGCGAGAGCCCCGAGTACGAGAACATCCCGCGCTGGCGCGTGACGAACGCGAAGTCCTGCGTCGCGCCGTGCTCGCGCAGCTTGCGCACCAGCCCCTCGCGCATCGCGCGGATGCGTTCGCGCATCTCGCCGAGTTCCTTCTCCCACAGCTCGCGCAACGCCGGCGTCGACAGCACGCTGGCGACGATCGCCGCGCCGTGCGTGGGCGGGCTCGAATAGTTGGTGCGGATCACGCGCTTGACCTGGCTCGTCACGCGGGCGGCCTCGTCGCGATCGGCGGTGACGATCGACAGCGCGCCGACGCGCTCGCCGTAGAGCGAGAACGACTTCGAGAACGAGCTCGACACGAGGAACTGCAGCCCCGAGTCGGCGAGTTTGCGCAGCGCCATCGCATCGGCGTCGATGCTGTGGGCGAATCCCTGGTAGGCCATGTCGAGGAACGCGACCAGGTTGCGCTCGCGCACCGCGGCGACGACCGCGTCCCACTGGGACTCGTCGAGGTCGACGCCGGTCGGGTTGTGGCAGCACGCGTGCAGCACGACCAGCGAGCCCGGCGCCATCGTGCGCAGCGCGGCGATCATCGCGTCGAACTTCAGTCCGTGCGTGGCGGCGTCGTAGTACGGGTAGGTGCCGACGACGTAGCCGGCCGCCTCGACCAGCGCCCGAGGGTTTTCCCAGCTCGGGTCGCTGATGTAAGCCTGCGCGGAAGGATTCAGCCGGCGCATGAAGTCGGCGCCGATGCGCAAGGCGCCGGTGCCGCCGAGCGCCTCGAAGGTGGCTACGCGGCCGGCCGCGAGCAGCGGCGAGTCCGCGCCGAACAGAAGTTTCTGGGCGGCCTGGTTGTAGGCGCCGAAGCCGTCGATCGGCAGGTAGCCGCGCGCGGGCGTGGTCGCCACGCGGGCTTGCTCGGCCTCGCGGACCGCGGCCAGCACCGGGATGCGCCCGCTGTCGTCGCAGTAGACGCCGACGCCCAGATTCACCTTGTCGGCACGGGCGTCAGTATTGAAAGCTTCCGTAAGACCCAGGATCGGATCCCGGGGGGCCATTTCGACGGTGGCGAACAGCGACTGGCTCATGGTGGAGGGGAGGTGCTCGGAGTCGGCGTTGGAAGGAAAAAAACCCTGGTTGCGCTGCACAATCGGGCCCCGGAATGCTGGATTTTCGGAGGCCGGGCGGCGATAATGGCAGTTTGTCCGGAAGGCGCTCGAACGCCCTGCGGTCAAAGAGATTCCTGCCTCGCCGAAAGCCTCCTGCGCGCCTGCGTCCCGAGCGCATCCGGATCGACCGACACGGTCCGGTCGCTGCGATGTTGCAGCGCGGAAGTCCGGCGGCGGCAGGCCGTCGCAAACCCGGGAAAGTGTAGCACGCGCAATCGAGCGTCCTGACCGTCACGATGACCGCCTCCGAGACCGATCGTCCGGCGCCCGTCGCCTTCGCGGGCAGTCCGTTCCAGCTGGCCAGTCCGTTCGAAGCGGCGGGCGACCAGCCGGAGGCGATCGCTCGCCTGGTCGACGGGGTGCGCGACGGCCTGAGCTTCCAGACCCTGCTCGGCGTCACCGGTTCGGGCAAGACCTTCACGATGGCCAACGTCATCGCGCAGCTCGGCCGACCGGCGCTCGTGCTGGCGCCGAACAAGACGCTGGCCGCGCAGCTGTACGCCGAGATGCGCGAGTTCTTCCCGAACAACGCGGTCGAGTATTTCGTCTCGTATTACGACTATTACCAGCCCGAGGCCTACGTCCCGCAGCGCGACCTCTACATCGAGAAGGACTCGTCGATCAACGAGCACATCGAGCAGATGCGGCTGTCGGCGACCAAGTCGCTGCTCGAGCGGCGCGACACCGTGATCGTCGCCAGCGTTTCGTGCATCTACGGCATCGGCAACCCGCGCGACTACCACGAGATGGTGCTGGTGCTGCGCGCGCGCGACCGCATGTCGCAGCGCGACGTGCTGCAGCGGCTGGTCGCGATGCAGTACCGGCGCAACGACACCGACTTCGCGCGCGGCACCTTCCGGGTGCGCGGCGACTCGATCGACATCTTCCCGGCCGAGCACGCCGAGCTCGCGGTGCGGGTCGAGCTGTTCGACGACGAGATCGACACGATCCAGCTGTTCGACCCGCTCACCGGGCGCGTGCGCCAGAAGATCCCGCGCTTCACCGTCTACCCGTCGTCGCATTACGTGACGCCGCGCGAAACCGTGATGCGCGCGCTGGGCACGATCCGCGAGGAACTGGCCGAGCGGCTGGAGTTCTTCCATTCGCAGGGCAAGCTGGTCGAGGCGCAGCGGCTCGAGCAGCGCACCCGCTTCGACATGGAGATGCTGCAGGAGCTGGGATTCTGCAAGGGCATCGAGAACTACACGCGCCACCTGTCGGGTGCGCGGCCGGGCGATCCGCCGCCGACGCTGATCGACTACCTGCCGGCGGACGCGCTGCTGTTCATCGACGAGAGCCACGTGACGATCGGGCAGCTCGGCGGCATGTACCGCGGTGACCGCTCGCGCAAGCAGACGCTGGTCGACTACGGCTTCCGGCTGCCTTCGGCGCTGGACAACCGACCGCTGACCTTCGAGGAGTTCGAGGGCAAGGTGCGTCAGTGCATCTTCGTTTCGGCCACGCCGGCCGACTACGAGGCGCGCCAGTCCGGGCAGGTGGTCGAGCAGCTGGTGCGCCCGACCGGCCTGGTCGACCCCGACGTGAGCGTGCGGCCGGCCTCCTCGCAGGTCGACGACGTGCTGTCGGAGATCCACGAGCGCGTGAAGCGCTCGGAGCGGGTGCTGGTGACGACGCTGACGAAGCGGATGGCCGAGGACTTGACGGAGTTCCTCGCCGAGCAGGGCGTGAAGGTGCGATACCTCCACTCCGACGTCGATACGGTCGAGCGCGTGGAGATCATCCGCGACCTGCGGCTGGGCGTGTTCGACGTGCTGGTGGGGATCAACCTGCTGCGCGAGGGGCTCGACCTGCCGGAGGTGTCGCTGGTCGCCGTGCTGGACGCGGACAAGGAAGGTTTCCTGCGCTCCGAGCGCAGCCTGATCCAGACGATCGGGCGCGCGGCGCGCCACCTGCACGGCAGCGCGATCCTGTACGCGGACCGCATGACCGACTCGATGCGGCGCGCGATCGGCGAGACCGAGCGACGCCGCGCGCGGCAGGTCGCGTTCAACCGCGAGCACGGCATCGTGCCGCGGGGCGTGAGCAAGCAGGTGCGCGAGCTGATCGACGGCGTCTACGACCCGCAGCAGGTGCGGGTGGAGTTGAAGGCGGCCGAGCGGCAGCTGCAGTACGAGGCGATGAGCGAAAAGGGGCTCGCGCGCGAGATCAGGCGTCTGGAAAGACAGATGCACGAGCACGCGAAGAACCTCGAGTTCGAGAAGGCCGCGCAGGTGCGCGACCAGCTCGCGTCGCTCAAGGAAAGTTTCTTCGGATCGGATGGGGGCGGCAATGTGGTTCCGTTCGTGGGTGCGAAGGCTGCATAGGGCGACCGGAACCGGGCATTGGACGACCCCGCAAAGTGATCTTGTGACTCAGGCAGATACGAAAATGGCGAAAAGAGAACCGATGTCGCTGGCGATGAGCACCCGGGTGCTGTTCGTGTGCACTGGCAACATCTGCCGCTCCCCGATGGCCGAGGGCGTGTTCCGGCATCTGGTGCGGCAGGCCGGGCTCGACGAGATCGTGCGGGTGGCCTCGGCGGGAACGCATGGGTTTCACGCCGGCGAAGCGCCCGACAAGCGCGCGCAGGCGGCCACCGGGCGCCGCGGCTACGACATCGCCGACCTGCGCGCGAGCAAGGTGCGCGAGAAGGACTTCGAGGACTTCGACATGGTCCTCGCGATGGACTGGGACAACCTTGCGGCACTGCAGCAAGCGGCACCCAAGCCGACCCACCACAAGCTGCAGATGCTGATGCGCTTCGCGACCGAGCACGAGACGGCGACCATCGCCGACCCGTACTACGGCAACGCGCAAGGCTTCGAGCAGGCGCTCGACTACATCGAGGACGCCTGCAACGGCCTGCTGGAACTGGTCAAGCGGCGCGCGACCCAGGTCGCGGCGGCCTGAGCGGCTCGGCAGCGGCGCCGGAGACGGCGCCGCGCGCTTCCCCCGGAGGGGCGGCGGCCGTGGAATGGCGGGCGCCGGATAGCCGAGTGAATTTGTCGGAAATCCGGTATACTTGAGCAATCGAGTCAAGTACTCGCCCTCTTTCGACGGAGCCACCATGCGACTGACGACCAAGGGACGGTTCGCTGTCACCGCGATGATCGACCTGGCGCTGCGGCAGCACCAGGGTCCCGTGACCCTCGCAGGGATCAGCCAGCGGCAGAAGATTTCCCTGTCCTACCTCGAGCAGCTGTTCGGCAAGCTGCGCCGCCACGAGCTCGTCGAGAGCACGCGCGGCCCCGGCGGCGGCTACACGCTGGGACGGCCGATGAAGACGGTCACGGTTGCCGACATCATTTCCGCGGTCGACGAGCCGCTCGACGCCCGGCAGTGCGGCGGCGACGCCAACTGCGACGAGGAGTCCAACGGGCCGTGCATGACGCACGAGCTCTGGACGAACCTGACGAAGAAGATGGTCGAGTACCTCGAGTCGGTCTCGCTCGCCGATCTCGTCGAGCAGCAGAAGGCGCGCGATACGCGCTCGCAGCCCAAGGGCGTTTCGGTGCTGCGCGAGCATCGCGCCGCACTCGAATTCCCGACCTCGACCCTGCAGCCGATCAAGCTCGAGAAGGGCCGGCTGACCACGTTCTGAACAAGGAGTAGCGAATGACTGTCCAACTCACCGAACGCGCCGCCAGCCACGTTGCGCGCTCGCTCGAGCAGCGCGGCAAGGGCCTGGGCCTGCGCGTCGGGGTCAAGCCCTCGGGCTGCTCGGGCATGGCCTACCAGCTCGAGTTCGCCGATGAGCGGCAGGCCGACGACCTCGAGTTCGAGAGTCGCGGCATCAAGGTGCTGGTCGACCCGAAGAGCCTGCCCTACGTGAAGGGCATCGAACTCGACTTCGTGCGCGAGGGCCTGAACGAGGGCTTCAAGTTCAGCAACCCGAACGCGAAGGG
>JANJTK010000107.1 GCA_024711155.1 Burkholderiaceae bacterium | reverse complement strand
GCGACCGGCGCCGGCGTGGCGGCGCATCCGCCGAGTACGAGCGCGGCCAGCGCGGGCATGGCAAGGGATACCGTCGGCTTCATCAGCCTGTCCTCCTTCGTGGATGTCGTGGGCGTCGTGGTTTTTTCGGCTATTGGAACTGCGCGGGAACGTCCGCGTCCATAGCCACATCGGGGGATGCGGCGCGCCGGCCGCGCGTGCAGCCGCGCGGCGCTCGTCGCGCGCACCCCGAAAGCGCGTGCCCGAAGGCACGTCACGCACGAAGGTCGCGACCGGGCGTGCCGGCAGGCCGCCGGCACGCGCGATCGCGGAGAGTCAACCGGGTTTACTGACCGAACTGGCGGGCGCGTCGCTGGCCACCGCGGCCGCCTTCGCGATCGCCGCCGCCACCGCCGCCGCCGTAGCCACCGCCACCACCGCCGTAGCCGCCACCGCCGCCGCCGCCGTAGCCGCCGCCACCACCACCGTAGCCGCCGCCACTGCCGCCACTGCCGCCACTGCCGCCACCACCGCCACGGCCGTAACCGCCGCCACCGCCGCCGCTGCGACCACCGCCGTAGCCGCCGCCACCGCCGCCACGGCCGAAGCCGCCACCGCCACCGCCGCCGCCGGACTGTTCGCGCGCCTCGTTCACGACCAGGCTACGGCCCTCGAGCGAGTAGCCGTTCAGCGCACGGATCGCGGCCTGCGCCGCTTCGTCGGACGCCATCGTGACGAAGCCGAAACCGCGCGAGCGGCCGGTTTCGCGATCGGTGACGATCTTGGCATCGACGACTTCACCGTGATTGCCGAACAGCTGCGACAGCTGGGCGTCGGTTGCACGCCACGGCAGGTTGCCCACGTAGATCTTGGTTCCCATCGAAACTCGTTCCTCGGACCGTTGAATTCATTGCATTTCGAGGGATACCTGAGCGAACAAGCCGGGAAATGCAATTCCGCGTTCCGGCATGCCGGACCGTTTTTCGACTTTGCCACAAACGTGCACGAATGCACAGTGGCGTCAACCCCGCCGTGCCGACGGGATGTTCCGCTCCCTCCGTCGCCATGCTTGATAAATCCCCAGTCCTGTATAAAAATACAGTTCCGAATGCACTCGACCGGAGCGCCCCATGCGGGATCTCACCCCACGCCAGCAGGAAATCCTGGCGCTGATCAGGCAGCACATTTCCGAGACCGGCTTCCCGCCCACCCGGGCCGAAATCGCCACACAGCTCGGGTTCCGCTCGCCGAACGCCGCCGAGGAGCACCTGAAGGCGCTCGCGCGCAAGGGCGTCATCGAGCTCGCGTCGGGGGCCTCGCGCGGCATCCGGCTGAAGCTGCTGCCCGACTCGACCGACGAAGCCCCGCGCGCGGTGCAGATCGCGCTCAGCCTGCCGCTGGTCGGGCGGGTGGCCGCCGGCAGCCCGATCCTCGCGCAGGAGCACGTCGAAGCCAGCTACGCGATCGACCCGAACCTGTTCGACGAACGCCCCGACTACCTGCTGCGGGTGGGCGGCATGAGCATGCGCGACGCCGGCATCTTCGACGGCGACCTGCTCGCGGTGCGGCGCGCCAACGAAGCACGCAACGGCCAGGTGGTCGTCGCCCGCGTCGGCGACGACGTCACCGTCAAGCGCTGGCGCCGCAAGGGACACACGGTCGAACTGTTGCCGGAGAATTCCGATTTCGAACCGATCGTCGTCGACGCCCGCAGCGACACACTCGCCGTCGAAGGCATCGCCGTCGGCCTGTTGCGCGGCGGCAAGGCTTTGTGAGGCCGCGATGTCGTCGGCCCTGCCCGCCGCGGTCTGGCGCGCCAGCCAACTCGGCCACGCCGGCGTCTCGGCGCTGTCGAGCGGATTTCCCGCGCTCGACGCCGAACTGCCCGGCGCCGGCTGGCCGATCGGCGCGCTCACCGAACTGATCGGCCGCGAACCCGGCATCGGCGAGTTGCGCCTGCTGGTGCCGCTGCTGCGCCGGCTCACCCGCGAGCGCCGCTTCGTCGTGTTGCTGGCGCCCCCCCACCTGCCCTACGCACCGGCGCTCGCCAGCCACGGCATCGACACCGACTGGCTGCTGGTCGTGCAGGCGCCGCAGGCTGCCGACCGGCTGTGGGCGGTCGAGCAGACGCTGAAGAGTGCCGCCTTCGGCGCGCTGCTCGCCTGGCTGCCGCACGAGCGCACCCGCCCGGAGCACCTGCGGCGCATGCAGTGGGCCGCCCGCTGCGCCGCCGGCCCGGCATTCGTGTTCAGGCCGCTGGCGGCGCAATTCGAGGCCTCCGCCGCGCCGCTGCGCCTGCTGCTGCTGCCGCGTCCCGACCAGCGCCTGTCGGTGCAGATCCTCAAGCGCCGCGGTCCGGTCAAGGCCGACCCGCTGACGATCGACCTGCCGCAGCCGGTGTCGTCGATCCGGTTGCGTGCCAGTCCGCTCGCCGCCCCCGCGGCGGCGCCCGAGCCGATGCGCACGATCCACGCCCCTCGTGGCGAAGCGCACGCCGGGGCGCCGACACGAGCCTGGTCGCACTGAGCAACCCGGCACCTGGCGGAACGCAACCCGACGCACGCGACTCGATGCCCGCAGTTCCGCGCCCGTAGTTCCACTGCCCGTAGTTCCGCGTCATGTGGTGGGTCGCCCTGTTCTTCGATCGGCTGGCGCTCGACCTCGTGCGGCTCGGCTCGGCCCCTGCCGGCCGCGCAGCCACGACTGCCGAGCGGGAGGCGCCCCCCGCCAGGCACGGCGCGACGAGCGCCGACGCCGATCCCCCGCTGGCGATCTGCGATCGCCAGCGGATTCTCGACGCCGATGACCTCGCCCGCGCCCACGGCGTCGCTCCCGGCATGAAGCGGGCTAGCGCGCTGGCGCTCGCATCGACGCTGGTGCTGCGCGAGCACGACGACGCGCAGCGGCAGGCCGCGATCGAATCGCTCGCCGCATGGGCGCTGCAGTTCACGCCGTCGGTCAGCCTGCAGTCCGACCTCGCGTTCGGCGAACTGGACGACACCTTGCGTCCCTGCGGCCTGCTGCTGGAAGTCGCACCCAGCCTGCGCTGCTTCGGCGGCGGCGCTGCGCTGTTGCGGCGCCTGCGCGAGGGCTTGTGCGCGATCGGCCTGCCGGCGCGCGTCGGCGTGGCGCCCAGCGCAACGGCAGCGTGGCTGTTCGCCCGCCATCGCGACGGCCTGCACGCCGGTGCCGCGGAACTGGAAGGCACGTTGCGCGCGCTGCCGGCCGCCCTGCTCGCGCGCACCACCGCGCAGCGTGCGACGCTCGACGCGATCGGAGCGCGCCACGTCGACGACCTGCTGGCACTGCCGCGCGCAGGCCTGGCGCGCCGCTGCGGGCGCGCGCTGCTCGACGAACTCGACCGCGCGCTCGGGCGCCAGCCCGAGCCGCGCCGCTGGTTCGAGGCACCCGAGCGCTTCGACGCACGCATCGAGTTGCTGGCGCAGGTCGAGCATGCCGAAGCGCTGCTGTTCACGGCGCGCCGCCTGCTCGAGCAACTCGCCGGCTGGCTCGCGGCGCGCCACGGCGGGTTGCGCGAATGCGTCGTGCACGCCGAGCACGACCGCCGCTACGGCGGCGATTCCCGTCCCGACACGCGACTGGAGATCCGCCTCGCCGATCCGAGCCGCGATCCCGAACGGCTGTGCGGATTGTTGCGCGCGAAGCTCGCGGTCACGCGGCTGGTCGCACCGGTGCGCGCGCTGCGGCTGCGCTGCGACGAGGTGCTGCCCCTTCCCGGCGCGAGCGAGTCGCTGTTTCCCGGAGACGACACCGCGCGCGAGGGCGTCGCGCGCCTGGTCGAGCGCCTGCAGGCGCGGCTCGGGCCGCGCGAGGTCCAGCGGCTGCAGGTGGCCGCCGACCACCGCCCCGAGGCGGCCTGGCGGGCCGTGCCGGCGGACGCGTCGCACCGTCCGAAGGCGGGTGCTGCGGCCGCAGGCGCCACGACGGTTGCTCCGCACACCGACGCCGCGACGCATGCTCCACGCACCGACGCCGCGACGGCGCACGCCGCCGTCGCGTGCCTGCCGCGGCCGCTATGGCTGCTGGATTCGCCGATTCCGATCGGCGAGCGCAACAGCCGCCCGTGGTGGCGCTCGGCGCTCACGCTGCTGGCCGGCCCGGAGCGGATCGAGAGCGGCTGGTGGGACGGCGCGCCGGTGCAGCGCGACTACTTCGTCGCCGAGGACGAAACGCACGTGCTGTACTGGATCTACCGCGAGCGACTGGCCCCCGAGGACACGCGCGCCGGCTGGTTCGTGCACGGACGGTTCGGCTGACGCGCCTTCGCCCCGCGCACGCTCACATCGACGACGGTTGCGACGGCTCGCGCCGCTCGGCCTGCACCTGGCAATCGATGCAGCGCATCGCCATCGGCGCCGCGCTCAGCCGCTCGAACCGGATCTCGGTGCCGCAATCGACGCACACGCCGTAGGTGCCCTCGTCGACGCGGCGCAGCGCCCCGCGCAACCCGCGCCACTCCTCGATGTCGCGCAGCGCCTCCGACATCTCGACTTCGCCTTCGTTGAGCAGCGTCGACAGGTCGCCGCTGTCGCCGACGCGATCGAAGGCCGAGAATTCCTCGGACGCCTGGCCGAGCTTGCGCGCGATTTCTTCTTCGAGAACGACCAGCCGCTGGCGCATCTTCGCCAGCAGTTCGCGGGTCTGGGCTTCTGTCAGTGCCATGCAGGCCTCCGGATCGGAACCCGCCGATGCTACGTGCGGGGGGCGGGAACGCGCTTGACCGGAGTCAAGCGCCCCGGCGAGCCAGAGTCCGAGCGACCCGGCCACCATGCGCCCACGCGACCCGGGGGCGCCGTCACGCGAGGAGCAGGCCCGGCTCGTCGGTGACCAGCAGGTCGAGTCCCTGCCCGAGCAGTTCGCGCGCCCGCGCCGGGTCGTCGACCGTGTAGGCCGCGATCCGCAGGCCGGCGCGATGCGCCTGCGCAATCGCCGGCGCCGACAACGCCAGATGCCCGACACCGATCCGAAACTCCGGTATAACCACGGCGATGAACGACAACCGGCCCCTTCCTCCTTCCGCAGCCGCGCTGACACTGCTGCTGTGCCTGATCTGGGGCCTCGGGCAGGTTGCCATCAAGGTCGGCAACCAGGGCATCTCGCCGATCTGGCAGGCCGCGCTGCGCTCGATCGGCGCGGCGCTGCTCGTGCTCGCCTGGGTCGCGTGGCGGCGCATCCCGCTCGGCAACCTGAGGGAGACCCTCCTGCCCGGCGCCGTCGCGGGGGTGCTGTTCAGCCTGGAATTCAGCGCGCTCTACGCGGGCGTTGTGCACACGACGGCGGTGCGCGCGGTGCTGCTGCTCTATTCGGCGCCTTTCTTCGTCGCGCTGGGTGCGCATCTGTTCGTCCCCGGCGATCGCTTCACGCGCAACAAGATCGCCGGGCTCGTCGCCGCGTTCGCCGGGCTGGTGCTCGCGTTCGCCGACCGCCTGACGCTGCCCGACGGGCGCGCGCTGATGGGCGACCTGCTGTGCGTGGCGGCGGCGGCACTGTGGGGCGCGACAACCGTCCTGATCAAGGCCTCGGCGCTGCGGCGCGCGCCACCCGAGGCGACGCTGCTCTACCAGCTCGCGGTCTCGGCGCCCGTGATGGTCGCGCTGTCGTACGCATTCGGCGAGCCGGGCGTGTTCGCGCCGACCCCGCTCGTGTGGGCTTCGCTCGCGTTCCAGACGATCGTGATCGCGTGGGCCAGCTACCTCGCGTGGTTCTGGCTGGTGGCGCGCTACCGCGCCACGACGCTGCACGCGTTCACGTTCCTCACGCCGCTGTTCGGCGTGGTGGCCGGCGCCGCGCTGCTCGGCGAGCCGGTCGGCCCCGTGGTGATCGCCTCGCTCGCGCTGATCGCCACCGGCATCGTGCTCGTCAACCGCGGATAGCGGGCATCCGGCCACCCGGCGCAGCGCCGCGTGCAGCTGCGCTGCGCCAACCGGCTCGCGCGTCGTATACTGGTTTTTTGTACAGTTTCCGACGATGCCCGCCTCGTACGCCGAGCTGCTCTGCCGCAGCAACTTCTCGTTCCTGCACGGCGCCTCGCACCCCGAGGAACTCGTCGCGCGGGCGCATGAGCTCGGCTACGCGGCGCTCGCACTCACCGACGAGTGCTCGCTGGCCGGCGTCGTGCGCGCGCACGGACGTGCGCGCGAACTCGGCCTGCCGCTGCTCGTCGGCGCGCAATTCTCGCTGCGCGACGCGCTGGGTAGCGACTCGCGGCTCGCGCTGCTCGCCTGCTCGCGCAGCGGCTACGGCAACCTGTCTGAACTCGTCACGCGCGCGCGCATGCGCGCCGCCAAGGGCGAGTACCGGCTGCTCGCCGAGGATCTCGCGAGCGGCGTCGACGACTGCCTCGCGCTGCTGGTGCCGTCGCCCGCGGTGGCGGTCGATCCCGCGAGCGACGATCCCGCAGCCGGCCATCCCGAATCGCCGCCGCGCTCGGCCTGCGGGCAGCTGCTGCGCGACGCGCGCTGGCTGCGCGACCGCTTCGACGGGCGCTGCTGGCTCGGCGTGCCGCTGCTGCTGCGCGGCCACGACGCGGCCCTGCTCGAGCGCACGCGCCGCGTCGCCGCCGCCACCGGCCTGCCGCGCGTGGCCGTCGGCGACGTGCTGCACCACCTGCGCTCGCGCAAGGCGCTGCACGACACCCTCACCGCGATCCGGCTGAACACGCCGCTCGCCACGCTCGGCTACGCGCTCCCGCCCAACGCCGAGCAGCACCTGCGCAGCCGGTTGCGGCTCGCGCGCATCCACCCCGCAGAGCTGCTGGAGCAGACGCTCGAAGTCGCCGCGCGCTGCAGTTTCTCGCTCGACGAGTTGCGCTACGAGTATCCGCAGGAGATCGTCCCGGCGGGGCACACGCCGGCGAGCTGGCTGCGCCGGCTCGTCTTCGACGGCGTGCCCGCGCGCTATCCGGGCGGCCTGCCGCCGACGGTGGCCGCGCAGGTCCAGCACGAGCTGGCGCTGATCGCCGAGCTGCGCTACGAGCCCTACTTCCTCACCGTCGCCGACATCGTCCACTTCGCGCGCTCGCGCGGCATCCTGTGCCAGGGCCGCGGCTCGGCGGCGAACTCGGCGGTCTGCTACTGCCTCGGCATCACCGAGGTCGACCCGGCGCGTACCAGTGTGCTGTTCGAGCGCTTCGTCAGCCGCGAGCGCAACGAGCCGCCCGACATCGACGTCGACTTCGAGCACCAGCGCCGCGAGGAAGTCATCCAGTACCTGTACGCGAAATACGGCCGCGACCGCGCCGCGCTCACCGCCACCGTAATCACCTACCGCGCGCGCTCGGCGCTGCGCGACGTCGGACGCGCGCTCGGCATCGACGAGCAGCGCATCGAGCAGCTCGCGCGCGCGCACCAGTGGTGGGATCGCGGCGTGCAGCCAGAGCGGCTGCGCGAGGCCGGTTTCGACCCCGGCTCGCCCACGGTGCGGCGCTGGCTCGAGCTGGCCGGCGTGCTGCGCGGCTTTCCGCGCCACCTGTCGCAGCACACCGGCGGCTTCGTGATCGCGCGCGACCGGCTCACGCGCCTGGTGCCGGTCGAGAACGCCGCGATGCCGGGGCGCAGCGTCATCGAGTGGGACAAGGACGACCTCGACGCGCTCGGCCTGCTCAAGGTCGACGTGCTCGCGCTCGGCATGCTGAGCGCGATCCGGCGCGCGCTCGAACTGATCGGGCAGCGGCGCGGGCAGCCCTTTCGCCTCCAGGACATTCCGGCCGAAGATCCGGCCACCTACGAGATGATCGCGCGCGCCGACACGGTGGGCGTGTTCCAGGTCGAGTCGCGCGCGCAGATGAGCATGCTGCCGCGCCTGCGCCCGCGCCGCTTCTACGACCTCGTGATCCAGGTCGCGATCGTGCGCCCCGGCCCGATCCAGGGCGGCATGGTGCATCCGTACCTGCGCCGCCGCGCCGGGCTCGAACCGGTCGTCTACCCGCGCGACGAGATCCGCCCCGCGCTCGAGCGCACGCTCGGCGTGCCGATCTTCCAGGAGCAGGTGATGCAGGTGGCGATGCTCGCAGCCGGCTTCTCGGGCGGCGAAGCCGACCAGCTGCGCCGCGCGATGGCGGCCTGGCGCCGCAAGGGTGGCCTCGAGCCGTTCGAGCGCCGCCTGGTCGACGGCATGCTCGCGCGCGGCTACCGGCGCGAGTTCGCCGAGGCAATCTTCCGCCAGATCCAGGGCTTCGGCGAATACGGCTTTCCCGAGAGCCACGCGGCGAGCTTCGCGCTGCTCGTCTACGTGTCGGCGTGGATCAAGCGGCACGAGCCGGCAGCGTTCCTCGCGGCGCTGCTGAACAGCCAGCCGATGGGCTTCTACGCGCCGGCGCAACTGGTGCGCGACGCGCGCGAGCACGGCATCGAAGTGCGCGCGGTCGACGTGCTGGCGAGCGACCGCGACTGCACGCTCGAGGAGACCGCGCCGGCCTGCGCAGGACACGATCACGGCGTCGACGGAATCGGCGGAACCGACGGAGCCTACGGCGCTGATGGCACCGATGGCACCGATGGCGCCGACGGCACCGGCAGCACCCGCCCCGGCGGCACCGGCGGCGCCGGTAGCCCCAGCGGCGCCGGCGCGCGCTACGTCGCGCCCGCCGACGGCAGCGCGATCGACTGGCGCCCGCAGCCCGCAGTGCGCCTCGGCCTCGCACGGGTCCGCGGCCTGTCGGAGTCGGGCATCGAGCGCCTGCTCGACGCCCGCCGCGCGCGCCGCCGCGAGCGCGGCGACGACTTCGCGTTCGACAGCGTCGAGGACCTGGCGCGGCAGGCGCGGCTCGAAGCGCGCGACCTGCAGGCGCTCGCCCAGGCGGGCGCGCTGCGCGAGCTCGCCGGCCACCGCGCGCAAGCGCACTGGGAAGCCGCTGCGATCCGGCCGCTGCCGGCACTGCTGACGGACGCGCGCTTCGACGAGCCCCCGGTGCGCCTGCCGGCGCCGTCCGAAGGACGCGACATCGTCGCCGATTACCGCAGCCTGGGGATTCCGATGGGCCGCCACCCGCTCGCGCTGCTGCGCGCCCGGCTCGCGCGGCTGCGGGTGTCGAGCGCCGCGGCGCTGCGCGCCCTGCCCGACGGACGCCCCGCGCGCGCGAGCGGCCTTGTCACGCACCGCCAGCGCCCCGAGACGGCCAACGGCACGATTTTCGTCACCCTCGAGGACGAGACCGGCGCGTTCAACGTGATCGTGCGGCAGCGCGTGTTCGAGCGCCAGCGCCGCGAAGTGCTCGGCGCGCGGCTGATGACCGTATGCGGCACCTGGCAACGCGACGCAGACAGCCCGGTCGGCCACCTGGTCGCAAAGCGCATGATCGACCACAGCGCGCTGCTCGGCGAACTCGTCACCGCCAGCCGCGACTTCCGCTGAAAGGCCGCACCGCGGCGCCGCTGAGCGCGCCCGCCAGCACACCCGCACACCCGCACACCCGCACGCCCGCCCGTACGCCCGCCCGTACGCCGGCCGCGGCGGCGCCGGGCCGGCGCGGTGCGCGCGCCCTTGCGGGGCATGGGCGAGCGGCGGGCTACCGAAAGCAAATCGGCGGGACCCGTCGCCGTCGGGCGCGCAGCGCCCGTCGGCAGCGGGTGCCGATTTGCGAGGTAGACGCCGGCAGCCCCGCGAAGCGGGGCCGAAGCCCCTTGCCCCGCAAGGGCGTGCG
>JANJTK010000265.1 GCA_024711155.1 Burkholderiaceae bacterium | reverse complement strand
CACGTCGCGCACGTCGAGTTCATCTCCGCTCACCCGGCCAACCACGTTCACGGTCGGGAGGTCGCGCTGCATCCACGTGACGGAGATGCCGGGGGTCATGAATGTCTCGCCCAGGAGCCCGAGTCGCCCCCCGAAACCCAGCTTCAACGACCCCTCCGGGACATCGATGGAGAAGTCGCCCTCGTCGACCGACGGGACGTAGGCGACGTTGACCAGCGCATCCAGCCCCAGCGCGTGTGTCCCGGCGAAGGGAACGCCGCGGAACAGCCCGATCGCCGCGTCGAACACGGGCGCCGCAATCCACTGTTTGTCCACGCCATAGTCGCTCCGCACCGCGCCGGTGACGGCCGGTGTGTGCTGGTCGACGCGCGGGAGCGTGGACTCGATCGCGTTGGCCCGCAGGCCGATGGAGAAGTGGCCCAGGCCGCGCAGCGTGGAGTGCTCCCCGCTCACGGCGTTGCCGCCGGCGATGGTCGCCGCCAGCTGCGGCGCCACGAACTGGAACAGGTCGACCGCCTTCTGGCAGGCGTCAGCGGTCACCACCGCGACGGGCCCCCCGCCCGTGCATTGCGGGTCGACCGTGGCCGCCTGCGCCCCGCCGTCGCCGGCGGCGAGCATCAGCGTCACCGTCGACGCAGCCACCCCGACCCACCATCGTGTCACACTGTTGCGCCCCATCTCGAATCGCTCCCTCGCGTGAGGCGGCCGAAGCGCCTAGCGCGCCGACCGGAGTTGCACCTGGCCGGTGCCCGGGGCCACGTGCCCGAGGCGCCAGGCGCGCACGCCGGCATCCGCCGCCGACTGCATGACCGACGACACGTCGGCCGGGTCGGCAACGACGACCATCCCGACCCCCATGTTGAAGGCGCGGAACATCTCGTCGCGGGCCACGCCGCCCGCGGCCTCGAGGACGCGGAAGGTGTTCGGGATCTCCCACGACGCCGTATCGACCACCGCATCGAGCGTGGAAGGGAGCGCGCGATTCAGGTTGCCGGGGAGCCCGCCCCCGGTGATGTGCGCCAGCGCACGGACGCGCCCCAGGACCGGCCGGACGGCCGACAGGTACGAGCGGTGGACCCGCAGCAGGACGTCGGCGACCGTGGCCCCCTCCTCGCCGGGGAACGGGTC
>JANJTK010000042.1 GCA_024711155.1 Burkholderiaceae bacterium | reverse complement strand
GGCCGGATCCGCTACGCGCCGGCGCCCGGATTCGCCGGCACCGACAGCTTCGCCTACACCGTGCGCGATCCCGAAGGCGCCAGCGCGAGCGCACCGGTCACGGTGGCGGTGCAGGTCGTGGTGCCTCCGAACCAGGCGCCGGTGGCCGCGGACGATGCGGCGACGCTGGCCGAGGACGGCACGATCCTGATCGACGTGCTCGCCAACGACAGCGACGCCGACGGCGACGCGCTGCAGCTGCTCGAGGTCTCGCCCGCATTGCACGGCACGGCGACGATCGAGGACGGCCGGCTGCGCTACACGCCGTCGGCCGACTACAACGGCGCCGAGGATCTGGTGGTGCGGGTCGGCGACGGGCGCGGCGGCGAGGCGACGGCGCGCGTCGCAATCACGGTGACGCCGGTCGACGACGCGCCGGTCGCGGCGGCCGACCTCGCCAGCGTGGCCGAGGACGGCAGCGTCGTGATCGACGTGCTGGCCAACGACGCCGACGCCGATGGCGACGCGCTGCAGGTCGTCGCGGTCGGCACGCCGGCGCACGGCAGCGCAACCGTCGAGAACGGCCGCATCCGCTACACCCCGGCGCCGGATTGGCACGGCGTCGACACCTTCGCGTACGAGGTGCGCGATCCGTCCGGGCTCGGCGCGAGCGCGAGCGTCACTGTGACCGTCGATCCGGTCAACGACGCGCCGACGCTGGCCGCCGTCGCCGACGCGCGCGTCTCGCCGGGCGAGGCCTTCGCGCTGCAGTTGCAAGCCACCGACGCCGACGGCGACGCGCTGGCCTGGGAACTGCTGGCCGCTCCGTCGGGGGCGGTGCTGAGCGACGCCGGCCTGCTCCGCTGGACCGCCGGCGACCCCGGCAGCAGCGCGCAGTTCATCGTCGGCGTGCGCGACGCGCAGGGCGGGCAGGCCGCGCGCAGCTTCACCGTGACGGTGCGCGCAGCGCCGGTCCCGGCGCCGCTGGTCGCGGCGGCGCCCAACGCGTACCGGTTCGCGCCGTCGGCGCCGCCGCCGCTCGAGGCGCGCAGCGAACTCTTCGACGCGCTGTTCAGCATGCTGCCGCAGGTGCCCGGACCGGCGATGCCGGAAATCGTCGATGCCGGCGCCGGCCGCATCGCCACCCGCGTGCGGCTCGATCCGCAGGCCGATCCGATCCGCGTGACGCAGCCGACCGGGCGCGACCCGCGGCTGGTGCTGCGCGTGACCGGCCTGCGGGCCACGGCCGACGGCTTTGCGGTCCGCTTCAGCGACCGCATTCTCGGGCGGATCGCGAGCGGCGCGCACGGAACCGATGCGGCGCGCGGGGCGCAGGAAGGCGCCCTCGACGCGGCGCCCGAGGTTGTCGTCCTCGGTCCGGACGGCCAGCCGGTGCCGGGAACGATCGTGATCGACGCCGACGGCCGCGGCCTGCGCTTCGTCGCTGCCGCGGGTCGCCTGCCCGCCGGCGCGTGGCAGGTCGTGCTCAGGAGCGGACTGGACGGCTTCCACAGCTTCTTCGGATGGCTCGACGGCGACGGCGACGGCGTGCCCGGCGGCGATTACCGCGGCAGCTTCCGGGTCGCGCCCGCGGGCGCCGCCGGCAAGCCGGCGCCAGCCACCGCGGCCACCGGAGAAGCCGCCGCGGCCGAGGCCGACGCGCAGCCCGCCGCCGAAGCGCCCGCGCTCGACCTCGAGCGCGCTTTTGCGGGCTTCGCGCTCGCCGGTACACTCGCGTTCGGAGCGACGGCGCGGCGCGGCGCGGCTGCGCGGACGCGACGGCCCGAGGCGCGCTTCATCGCGCCGAGCGACGGCGACGACGCCGGCGCGAACCGTTCGCTGAGGATCCGGCTGGATTCCTGACGCGGATCCCGACAGCATGAAGGCGATGGCCCATTCGGACCTCGGCGACCTGCGCTTCGGCGCAGTGCAGCAGGCGTTGTGGCAGCGGCTCGCGGACGCGACCGACGCGGCCGGATACTGTTCGGCCTGGCTCGCGCTGCAGTGCGCGCAGATCGAGCAGGTCGGCACCGCGCTGCTGCTGCTGCGCGACGACAGCGGCACGTTCCTGCCGGCGGCGGTCTGGCCCGACCCGCGCGCCGACGTCGGCTACCTCGGCCCGTTCGCGCAGCGCTGCCTTGCCGCGCGCCACGCCAGCAGCGAGCCGGCCGGCGAGCAGGGCGAACGGCTGCTCGGCGGCTGGCCGCTCGAAGAGGGGGGTGAGCTGCTCGGCGCGATCGTGCTCGACCTGGCGCCGCGGCCGGAGGCCGAGCTGCAGCGGGTCTGGCGCGCGCTGCACTGGGGCAGCGGCCGCGTCGAGACTCTGCTGCTGCGCCAGCAGCTCGCGCTGCGCGCCGCGGCCGACGAGCGCGCGCGCCTGACGCTCGACATGGCGGTGAGCGTCGGCGAGCCGCCGGGCTTCGACGAGGCGCTGCTGCAACTCGCCAACGAACTCGCGCAACGGCTCGGCTGCGCGCGGGTCGCGGTCGGGATCGAGCGGCGCGGACGCATCCGGCTGCGCGCGCTGTCGCAGGCGGCGACCGTCGAGCGCCGCACCGGCTTCGCGGCCGCGATCGAGAGCGCGATGGAAGAGGCCGCCGACCAGGCCCGCACGGTCGTCCATCCGCCGCTGCCCGGGCGTCCCGGCGCGATCGCGGGCGCGCACCGCGACCTCGCCGGGCAAGGCGCCGCGGCGACCGTGCCGATCACGCTGCGCGGCCGCTGCATCGGTGCGGTCAGCTGCCTCGGCGACGCGTCCTTCGACGCGCCGACCGTCGACGCGATCGAGGCGGCCGCGGCGCTGCTGGCGCCGAACCTCGCGTTGCGCCGCGACCAGCACCGCTGGTTCGCGGGCCGCGCGGTCGAAGCGCTGCGCTCGTTCGGGCGCGGACTGCGCGATCCTCGCCGGCCGAGCTTCCGGGTCGGCGCGGCGCTCGCGGTGCTGCTGCTGGCGGCGCTGGCGTTCGCGACCGGCGAGTACCGGGTGACCGGGCGCGCCGTCATCGAAGGCGAAGTGCAGCGCGCGATCGTGGCGCCGTTCGACGGTTTCGTCGCCAGCGCCGAGGCGCGCGCGGGCCACCGCGTCGCCGCCGGCGACGTGCTGCTGAGCCTCGACGATCGCGACCTCAAGCTGGATCGCCAGCGCTGGCTCGCGCAGAGCGAGCAGGCCGAGCGCAAGTACCGCGACGCGCTCGCGCGCCACGACCGCAGCGAGGCGCGCATCCTCGCTGCCGAGCTCGCCGAGGCGCGCGCGCAGGTCGCGCTGGTCGAGGACCGGCTGGCGCGTGCGCGGGTGGTGGCGCCGTTCGCCGGCGTGCTGGTGAGCGGCGACCTGAGCCAGCTGCTCGGCACCCCGGTCGAGAAGGGCAAGCTGCTGTTCGAAGTCGCGCCGCTCGACGAGTACCGGGTGATCGTGAAGGTGCCGGAGACGGCGATCCGGGAGGTCCGCGTCGGCCAGCCGGGCGTCATCGTGCTCGCCGGGCGCGTCGACGAGACGATTCCGTTCACGGTGAAGAACATCGGCGTCGCGTTCGCCGAGGAGGGCGAGAACCTGTTCCGCGTCGAGGCCCGGCTCGAGACCGGCGGCGCGGCACTGCGCCCCGGCATGGAAGGCGTGGGCAAGATCGCGATCGGCGAGCGCCGCCTGTGGTGGATCTGGACGCACCCGTTCTTCGACTGGCTGCGCCTGAAGCTCTGGTACTGGCTGCCCTGAGCATGAGCGGAAAGTTCCTCAGCGACACGTGGTACCGGGTCGCACCGCTGCGCCCGCGGCTGCACACGCACGTGCGCGTGTTCCGGCAGCGCTTCCGCGGCCGCGCCTGGTACGTGCTGCAGGATCCGGGCAGCGGCCGCGCGCACCGCTTCACGCCGGCCACCTACGCGCTGATCGACGGGCTCGACGGCCAGCACACCGTCGACGAGCTGTGGCAGCGGCTGGCCGAGTCGCTCGGCGACCATGCGCCGACGCAGGACGAGGTGATCCAGGTGCTCGCGCAGCTGCACGGCGCCGACGTGCTGCAGGGCGACTCGCTACCCGATCTCGACGAGGCGCTCGAGCGGCAGCGACGCCAGCGCCGCCAGAAGCTGCTGCAGAGCCTGGGCAACCCGATGGCGCTGCGCCTGCGGCTGTGGGATCCGCAGCGCTTCCTCGACCGCTCATGGCCCTGGGTGCGCTGGGCCTTCGGGCCGCTCGGCGTCGCGCTGTGGCTGGCGGTGGTGGGCAGCGCGCTCGCGCTGGCGGCGCGCCACTGGGACGCGCTCAGCGGCAACCTCGCCGATCGCGTGCTGGCGCTCGAGAACCTCGTGCTGCTGGCGCTCGCGTGGCCGGTCGTGAAAGTCCTGCACGAGCTCGCGCACGCGTGGGCGGTCAAGCGCGGCGGCGGCGAAGTGCACGAGATGGGCGTGATGTTCCTCGTGTTCATGCCGGTGCCCTATCTCGACGCGTCGGCGGCCGGCGCCTTCCGCGGCAAGTGGCAGCGCATCGGCGTGTCGGCGGCCGGCATCCTCGCCGAAATCTTCGTCGCCGCGCTGGCGATGTTCGTGTGGGCGGCAGCCGAGCCCGGTGCGGTGCGCGCGATCGCGTTCAACGTGATGCTGATCGGCGGCGTATCGACGCTGCTGTTCAACGCCAATCCGCTGCTGCGCTTCGACGGCTACTACATGCTCGCCGACCTGCTCGAGATCCCCAACCTCGCGCAGCGCTCGAACCGTTACCTCGGCTACCTCGTCAAGCGCTACGGCTTTGGCGCCGTCGATGCGGTTGCCCCCAGCGAGCAGCCGGGCGAGCGGCGCTGGCTCGCGCTGTACGCGCCGCTGTCGTGGTGCTACCGGGTCGTCGTGATGTTCGGCATCGCGCTGTTCGTGGCCGCCGAGTATTTCTTCGTCGGCGTCGTGCTCGCGCTGTGGTCGGTGGCGATGATGTTCGGCTGGCCGCTGGCCAGGGGCCTGCACTTCGTGCTGCGCAACCACGAGCTCGACCGCCACCGGCGGCGCGCCGTGCTGGGCACTTTCGGCACCGCGGCGGCGCTGCTGCTGCTCGCGTTCGTCGTGCCGCTGCCGAGCTGGACCGCGGTCGAGGGCGTGGTCTGGGTGCCGCGCCAGGCCGAGGTGCGCGCCGGCGGCGCCGGCTTCGTCGCGCGGCTGCGCGCCGAGCCCGGAACGGCGGTGCAGGGCGGGCAGCCGCTGGTCGAGCTGCACGACGACGAGTTGCTCACGAGCCTGGCCGTCTCGCGCGCGCGCGTCGAGCGGCTGCGCGTCGAGCATGCGCGCGATCGCTTCAGCGACCGCCTGCGCGCGGAGCTGACGCGGCAGAACCTGCTGGTCGAGGAGGCCGCGCTCGAGCGCGCCGAGCGCCGCGTCGCCGAACTGACCGCGGCGGCTGCGCGCGACGGCCAGTGGGTGCTGCTCGGGACGCCCGACCTCGAAGGCCGCCACGTGCGCCAGGGCGAGCTGCTGGGCTACGTCGCCACCGGCACGCTCGACGACATCCGCGTCGTGGTCGCGCAGGAAGACGTCGACCTCGTGCGCCAGGCGACGCGCGCGGTCCAGGTGCGGCTCGCCGACCAGCCCGGCGCGACGCTGGCCGCGCGCCTCGTGCGCGAAGTGCCCGAGGCGAGCGACGAGGTGCCGTCGAAGGCGCTCACGATCGACGGCGGCGGGCGCCTCGCCGCCGATCCGCGCGATCCCAACGGCGTGCGCACGCTCGCGCGCACCTTCCAGTTCGAGCTCGAGCTCGCGCCCGGTGCCGGCGAACTGCGCTTCGGCACGCGCGCGCACGTGCGCTTCGAGCACCGTCCGGCGCCGCTCGCGGAGCAGGCGTGGCGGCGCCTGCGCCAGACGCTGCTCGGAACGCTGGGGCTGTGACCATGAACCCGGTGCTGCGCCAGTGGTCGATCGACGAATTCGCGGTCGCGCCGCACCCCGAGCGCGCCGACCGCCACGCGCACGCCGTCGACCGCGCGCTCGCGCGCGCCGCGGGGCGGCTGGCGTTGTGGGGCTCGCCGCTCGAGCGGCTGCGGCTGCGGCGCTTCGCGCGCGCGGTGCTGGCCGAGGGCACCGCGCTCGAGGGCGAGAGCGACGAAGCGCTCGGCCAGCGGGTGGCCGCGCTGCGCGCCGAGCTGCCGCGCGCGGGACTCACGCGCCCGCTCGCAACCCGCGTGTTCGCGTTGGTGCGCGAGGTCTGCCGGCGCCGGCTCGGCATGGCGCACTTTCCGGTGCAGCTGATGGGAGGGCGCGCGCTGCTCGACGGGCGCGTGGCCGAGATGGCGACCGGCGAGGGCAAGTCGCTGACCGGCCTGCTGCCGGCGATCGCGGTGGCGCTGGCCGGCATCCCGGTGCACGTCGTCACCGTCAACGACTACCTGGCCGAGCGCGACGCCACCGCCTTCGCTCCGGTGTTCGAGTTCTTCGGGCTCACGGCCGGCTGGATCGGCCCGGAGCAGCCGCCGCAGACGCGCCAGCGGATGTACGGCTGCGACGTCACCTGGTGCGTCAACAAGGACCTCGTGTTCGACTACCTGAAGGACGGCCTCGGCGCGGACCCCGGCGACAACGCGCGGCGGCTCGCGGTGCGCCGCTACGTCGAGGGGCGCGCGGGCCTCGACCGGCACCTGCTGCGCGGCCTGTTCTTCGCGCTCGTCGACGAAGCCGACAGCATCTTCGTCGACGAGGCGCGCACGCCGCTGATCATCTCCAGCGAGCAGGACGACGCCGAGGCCGCCGACCGCTTCGCGTTCGCGCTCGAAGTGGCTCGCGGCCTGCGCCCGGCCGACTACGCACTCGACGCCGCGGCGCGCAGCGTGCGGCTCAGCCCGTCCGGGCGGCAGGCGCTCGACGCGGCCGCGGCGCCGCGCGGCGGGCTGTGGCGCTTTCGACGCGCGCGCGAACAGCTGGTCGAGCAGGCGCTCGCCGCGCTGCACCTGTATCAGCGCGACCTGCAGTACGTCGTCGCCGACGGCAAGGTGCAGATCGTCGACGAGTCCACCGGCCGCACGATGCCGGACCGCTCGTGGGAGCACGGCCTGCACCAGTTGATCGAGGTGAAGGAGGCGCTCCAGGTCACGCGCCGCCGCGAGACCATCTCGCGCATCACCTACCAGCGCTTCTTTCGCCGCTACCTGTGGCTGGCCGGCATGACCGGCACCGGCTCTGAAGTGGCCGGCGAGGTGCGCGCGGTCTACGGCATCCCCACCGTGCGGATTCCGACCCACCGCCCGCTGCGGCGCCGCAACCTCGGCGAGCGGGTCTACCTGCGCGCCGACGCGCGCTGGCAGGCGGTGGTCGCACGCATCCGCGCGATGACCGCAAGCGGCCGCGCGGTGCTGGTCGGCACGCGCTCGGTCGAGGCTTCCGAAAGACTGGCCGCGTTGCTTGACGATGCGGGCGTTTCTTATAGACTCCTCAACGCCCGCCACGCCGACGAGGAGGCCGCGGTCGTCGCGCAGGCGGGGCAGCCGGGCCGGGTCACGGTGGCCACCAACATGGCGGGGCGCGGCACCGACATCGAACTGCACCCGCTGGTGCGGGAGGCAGGCGGATTGCACGTCATCCTGACCGAGTTCCACGAATCGCGACGCATCGACCGGCAGCTGTTCGGGCGGGCGGGACGGCAGGGCGACCCGGGCAGCTGCGAGAGCCTGGTCTGCCTCGAAGACGAATTGTTCCGCACGCACGCCGCACGGGCGACGGCGTGGTGCGCGCGCTTGTGGAGCGACAGGGAGGGGTTGCCGGGATGGACGGGTCGAGGGTTGCGCCGCTTCGCGCAGGCGGCGGCCGAGCGGCGCAATGCGCTCGTGAGGCGGCGCACGCTGGAGGGCGAGAAGCACACCGATCGGCGGCTGGCGTTCGCGGGAGCGCCGGAATGAGGCGCAGCCTCGCATTCGCAGCGGCGCTGCTCAGCGCGCCGGCGGCGTCGGCGCTCGAAGCCGACTGCGTCACCGAGCCGAGCCGCACCGTCGAGGTTCGCGCTGCGGTCGAGGGCCTCGTCACCGCGATCCACGTCGACCGCGGCGACGCGGTCAAGGCCGGGCAGGTGCTGGTGCAGCTCGAAGCGAGCCGCGAGAAGGCGGGCGCCGACCTCGCGCAGTTCCGCGCGACCATGCAGGGCGCGCTGCGCTCGGCCGAGAGCCGCCTCGCCTATGCGAAGCTGAAGGCGACGCGCAATGCGCAGATGGCCGAGGAGCGCTTCGTCGCAGCGCAGAACCGCGACGAGGCCGAGACCGAAAAGCAGCTCGCCGACGCCCAGCTGCACGAGGCGCGCGACAACCGGCGCGTCGCCGAACTCGAATCGCAGCGGGCGCAGGCCGAGCTGCAACTGCGCACCGTGCGCTCGCCGATCAACGGCGTCGTGATGCAGCGGATGATGAACCCGGGCGAACTGGCCGACAACCGCGACGCGCGCCGCCCGATCCTGAAGCTCGCCAACGTCGGCGTGCTGCACGTCGAGGCGTTGCTGCCGCTCGACGCGCACCGCAAGGTGCGCAAGGGGCAGGCAGCGACCGTGATACCCGAAGACCCGGTCGGCGGCCGCCACCAGGCCACGGTCAAGGTGGTCGACACGGTGGTCGACGCGGCCAGCGGCACCTTCGGGGTGCGGCTCGAGCTGCCGAATCCGAATCATTCGATCCCGGCGGGCGTGAAGTGCCGGGTCCAGTTTCGATGATGCCCAGTGTTGCGGGCCGCGCCGCATCGGCGTTCGCCTGACGAGGAGGGGGAGCGATGATCAAGAAGATCGGAACCATGCTGCTGCTGCTGGGGCTGGGCGCGGCAGGCGCCGCGGGAGCGGCCGACGACCTGAGCGGCCTGTATCGCGACGCCCTGGTCGCCGACGCGAAGCTCGGCGCCGCCCAGGCCCAGTACGAAGCGGTCGGCGAGCGCGTCGGCCAGAGCCGCGCCGCGCTGCTGCCGTCGGTCACGCTGAGCGGGAACCTGACGGCGGTCGACCGCGACAGCAACACCTTCAACCGGCAGGAGTACACCAGCCGCGGCCACTCGGTGAACCTGACGCAGCCCCTGGTGCGCTGGGACAGCAAGCTGGCGCACGACCAGGCGCAGGTGCTGGTGCGGCAGGCGGCGGCCGAACTCGAACTCGCGCGCCAGGACCTGATGGTGCGGCTCGCACAGGCCTACTTCGACGTGCTGCTGGCGCAGGACACGCTGACGACGCTCGACACCGAACGGGCCGCGATCGCCGAGCAGATGGCCGCCGCGCGCCGCGGCTACGAGCTCGGCACCGCCAACATCACCGACGTGCGCGACGCCGAAGCGCGCCACGACCTGGTCGTCGCGCAGGGCATCGTCGCGCGCAACGACCTGGCGGCCAAGCGCGAGGCGCTGCGGCTGATCGTCGCCCGCGAGCCGCGCGAGATCGCGCCGCTGCGCACCGGCGTCGCGCTGCGCCGCCCCGAACCCGACAACATCGACGCGTGGGTGCGCTCGGCGACCACCGACGGCCCCGCGGTCGTCGCCGGCCAGGCCGCGCTCGAGATCGCGCGCCTCGAAGCGTCCAAGGCGACCGCGGGCCACTACCCGAAGCTCGACCTCACCGCGAGCTACGGCAAGTCGAAGTCGGGGACCCTCAACACCGTCGGCACCAACCTCGACGAGCGCACGGTCGGCCTGCAGCTGTCGGTGCCGCTGTTCTCGGGCGGCGGCACCGTCGCGCGCGAGCGCGAGACGCGCCACCTGCTGCGCAAGGCCGAGTCGGAACTCGACGGCACGCGACGCAACGGCGCGCTGACCGCGCGCCAGGCGTTCCTCGCCACGCACGCGGGCCTGGCGAAGATCTCCGCCCTCGAGCAGGCGCTGAATTCGGCGCGCACCGCGCTGGCGTCGAACCGCCGCGGCCTCGAGCTCGGCGTGCGCGCCAACGTCGACGTGCTCAACGCGCAGCAGCAGGTGTCGACCACCGAGCGCGACCTCGCGCGCTCGCGCTACGACACGCTGATGTCGATGCTGCGGTTGAAGGGCGCCGCCGGGTCGCTGGGCGAGGGGGACCTGGGGGAGCTGAACGCGTTGCTGCGGAAGTAAGTCACCGTCCAGCCCCACGCATCGGCAGCCCGCGGGCGCAAGACGCCGCGCCGCATGGCCAGCAACGCCCCGAGCGCAACCGCCAGCAGCGCGAGGGTCGCCGGCTCCGGCACCGGCGGCACCACGAAGGGCTGCAGACCGTCGGCGGGTTCGAAGCCGATCCGGAGCGGCGTGCCGGTGACGCTCTCGAAGTCGACCGCGAAGCGCTTGTCGACAAGCAGGATGCTCCAGCTCCTGGAGAGCTGGCGGCAGGTTCAGCAGCGACGAGAACAGCTCGTCCACCGGCTTGCCGCCCCTGGCTGTCGCGAGCGAAGTCGTGCGGGAAGTCGTTGTCGCCCTCGAGGGTCTGGAGCAGAATCCCGGCATCGACCGTTTGCCATGTACACCGGACTGCACGATCCCGGGCGCTGGAGCCTGCCGGCGGTGCTCGCCGAGCAGGCCGCCAGGAGGCCCGATCTCGAATGGATCACGACGACCGACGGTGAGCGCCTGAGCTTTTCTGCGGCGCATGCCGACGCGCGTCGGGTAGCCGGCTTTCTCGCGGCGCAGGGCGTCGAGCCGGGCGACCGCGTCGCGGTGCTGCTTCCGAACGGCGTCGATTTCGCGCGCGCGTGGATGGGGCTGGGTTTCCTCGGTGCGACCGCGGTGCTGCTCAACACCGAGCTGCGCGGCGCGTTCCTGCGGCACCAACTCGACAACTGCGGCGCGCGCCTGGCGATCGTCGACGCTGCGCTGCTCGGCGCGCTCGACGAACTCGAAGGCAGGCCCGGGCAGCTCGAACGCCTGGTGATCGCGGGCGAGGGCGCTTCGGGCGGCGCCGGATTCGAGCGCGCCGGGTGGGAGGGCTGGCGCGGCGCGCCGCCGCGCGAGGGCGCACCTCCCGCGCCGCACGAGATTGCCGCCGTCATGTACACCTCAGGCACCAGCGGCCCGGCGAAGGGCGTGCTGATGCCGCACGCGCACTGCTACCTGTACGGCCTGGGCGCGATCGAGGCCGTCGCGCTGCGGCCCGACGACGTCTACTACATCGTGCTGCCGCTCTTTCACGCCAACGGGCTGCTGATGCAACTCGGCGCCACGCTGATCGCCGGCGCGCGTGCGATCGTGCGGCCGCGCTTCAGCGCCACGGCCTGGCTCGACGACGTCCGCGCGCACGGCGCCACCGTGACCAACGGCCTCGGCGTCGTGCCGGCCTACGTCACGGCGCAGCCGCCGACGCCGCACGACCGCGACCATCGCCTGCGCGCGATGCTCAACGCGCCCAACGCGCCCGCGCACGAAGCGATCCTGCGCGAGCGCTTCGGCATCCGCGACGTCGTGTCCGGCTTCGGCATGACGGAGTGCAACATCCCGATCTGGGGCCGGCTCGGGCAATCGCGCCCCGGCGCGGCGGGCTGGGTCTACCAGCGCCACTTCGAGGTGATGATCGCCGACCCGGAGACGGACCGGCCGGTGCCCGCGGGCGCCATCGGCGAGATCCTGGTGCGCCCGAAGACCGCCTGGGGCTTCATGGCGGGCTATCTCGACCTTCCCGACAAGACCGTGGAGGCCTGGCGCAACCTGTGGTTCCACACCGGCGACGCCGCGACCATGGACGCCGAGGGCGTGGTGACCTTCGTGGACCGGCTGAAGGATTGCATCCGCCGGCGTAGCGAGAACATCTCGGCGGCCGAGGTCGAGGCGGTGGTCGCGGAACTGCCTGGCGTGAAGGAGGTCGCGGCCTACGCGGTGCCTTCCGACGTCCCGGGGGGCGAGGACGAGGTCATGCTGGCGATCGTCCCCGCCGAGGCGCCGGAGCGTTTCGATCCTGCGGCGCTCGTCGCGCAGGCCGACGCGCGGCTGCCGCGCTTCGCCCAGCCGCGCTTCGTGGAACTCGTCTCCGAGCTGCCGAAGACGGCCACCGGCAAGGTTCAGCGGGCGGTGCTGCGCAAGCGGGGCGCCAGTCGGGCATGGGACCGGAATCGTTGACTTGATCGGACGCAGGCCGACGGGTCGCGCCCGGCAGGCAACATAATTCGTCCATGGACGACGAAACGCCCGCACCTTCCCGGCGCGACATGTGGATCCACATGCTGCTCTACCCGGGCCACACGCTGCCCACCGCGCTCGCGCCCGTGCTCGTCGCGTCCAGTCTCGCCATTCATGACCGCGTGTTCGCTGCGGGGCCCGCGCTGCTGGCCCTGCTCGCGGGCTGGCTCGTCCAGCTCGGCGGGGTGCTGACGGACAACTACGAGAACCTGGTGCGCCACCCGAGCGACCGCGAGCACCCGCAGCTGGTCCGCGCCCTGCGCCACGGATCGCTCACGCTTGCCGGCCTGCGCGCCGCGATCTTCGCCTGCTTCGGCGTCGCGCTGCTCGTCGGCGCATACCTCGTTCACCTGGGTGGCATGGCGGTGCTCGTGATCGGACTGGCGAGCATCGTCGCCGCGGTGAGCTACTCCGCCGGTCCGTTCCCGGTCGGCGCACGCGGCTTCGGCGACCCCCTGTTCTTCGTGTTCTTCGGCATCGTCTCCGTCGTCGGCGCCTATTACGTTCAGGCCGCACCGGCCAGCGGTCCCGTCGCGTTCGGAGAGTTCGTTCACGGGGCGTTGCCCTTCGAGGCGATCGCGCTGAGCCTGCCGATCGGTGCGCTCACCACCGGCATCCTGGTCATCGACGATATCCGGGACCGCGAATTCGACGCGGTCAAGGGCAAGAACACGATCGCGGTGCGGTTCGGCGCGAGATGGAGCCGAATCGAGTTCGTGGCACTGCTCGCGTTCGCCTACGCGGCGCCGCTCGGGTTCGCCGCCGGGCTCGGATTCGGTGCGTGGGCGCTGCTACCGCTGGCATCGCTGCCCTACGCGGCGTCCGTCGCGCGTACCGTGCTCACGCGCGAGCGCTTCGAGGCGCTTGTTCCGATGACGCAGAAGGCTGCACGGCTGCTCGTCGCCTACGCGCTGCTGCTCGCCATCGGCGTCGCGCGGGCCTGAGCACGGAACGCTGCGACATGGCAGCTCCGCGCGCCGGATCCGGGCGTCGCCCGTCGACGACGACCCCGCTTCCGGCTTAGCATATCCGTGCGCCGCACCGCGCCAGGCCGACCCCCATGCACCTGACCGCCTCCGAAAGCCGCTGCCTGTCGAAACTCTTTGGCCTGCTGGCCGAAGACATGGCCGAGCGCGAGGTGCGCGAGCGCCTCGGCCACAGCCTGCTCGAGCTGCTCGAGGCCGATTACTTCGCTTCCTACGTGTGGAACGAGGCGACCGGGCGCTTCGACGGTCGCGTCAGGATCAACATGAGCGACGACACGCTCGGCGGCTACGAAGCGTACTACCAGTTCCACGACCCGATCACCCACGCGCTGCAGGCGCGGCGCGTGCCGACACTGGTCACCCAGGTGATGCCGCAGCGCGAGCTGATGCGCACCGAATTCTTCAACGACTTTCTCGCCCGCGACGGCCTGAACTGGGGCGTCAATGTCTACAGCTACGTGGACGGGCGCAACATCGGCGACCTGCGCATCTGGCGCGGCAAGGCGCGCGACAACTTCGATGCGCACACGCTGGATCTGCTGCGCCTGATCGAGCCGGCCTTCACCGGCGCGCTGCACCGTGCCTCGCTGCGCGCGCGGCTGACCGGCGCGGCGGACTCTGCCGCGGCCGGGTTGTCGGCGCGCGAGCTGGCAGTGGCACGGATGGTGGGCGAGGGGCTGACCGACAAACAGATCGCCCAGCACCTCGGCGTCGAACTGTCGACCGTGCGCACCTACCTGAAGCGCACCTTCGACAAGCTCGGCGTGCAGCGTCGCGGCGCGGTCGCCGCCGCGATCGGCCGCGTGCACCACGGCTGACCGCGGTCAGCGCCGCTCAGCGCTTCGGCGCCGGCAGTCGGCCGAAGACCTCCTCGAGCGCCAGGCCGATGGCGATCAGCCGGCGGTCGCTGCCCGCCGGACCGTCGAGTTCGAGGCCGATCGGCAGCCTGCTCGCTGCGCCCAGCGCCACGGGGATCTGCAGGCCGGGGATCCCGGCGTTGCTGCCCGGGTCGGTGTTCTGGATGTAGGCCATGAAGTTGGCGACGCTGCTCGACTCGGGATTCGAGTCGATGGCCACCTTGGGCACGGTCGGGAAGACCAGGGCGTCGAGCTGGTGCCGGGCGAAGGTGTCCTTGTAGAGTTTCTGCAGCGCCGGACGGCTGGTCTTCATCGCCGCCTCGTAGGCGGGCCGGGCGTCGACCACCGTGTTGTTCGGCCCGGGCAGCTTGCGCGGGATCACGAGGCCGTCGTAGGTGCCCTTGACGTCCGGGCTGGCGATCTCCTTCGCCAGGTCGGCGATCGACTTGCCCGAGCCGCTCGCCTTCAGGTACCTCACCATGTCGTCGTAGGCTTCATAGAGCGCCACCGGGAATCCGATGGCGCCGTTGGTTTCCATCAGCTTCGGCATGTCGACGTCGAGCACCGTCACGCCAGCGGCCTTCATCTTCGCGATGGCCGCGTCGAAGGCGGCCCGGGTGTCGGCGTCTAGATTGGCCAGCAGCGGCGCCGCCACGCCGACGCGCACCTTCTTCAGCGCGGCGGGCTTGATCGCCCCACCCCCGGCGATGGCGCGGTCGAGCAGCGCCACGTCGGCCATCGACACCGCCATCGGTCCGGCCGTGTCGCGCGTGTGCGAGATCGGTGCGATGCCCTTCTGCGGGTAGCGGCCCATCGTCGGCCGCAGCGAAGCGCAGCCGTTCAGCGCGCAGGGAATGCGCACCGATCCGCCGGTGTCGGTACCGAGGCCGGCCGTGGCGATGCGCGCGCCGATCGCCGCGCCGCTGCCCGAGGACGAGCCGCCGGCCATCTTCGTGACGTCGTAGGCGTTGCGCACGCCGACCTGCTCGCTGCTCCTGAACGCCGTGTTGTAGCC
>JANJTK010000038.1 GCA_024711155.1 Burkholderiaceae bacterium | reverse complement strand
CGAGTAGTCCTTGCTGCGCGCGTCCTCGTTGCGGATCAGCAGTGCGATCGGGGTACCGGTGGTGCGCCCCTCGTAGACGCCCGACAGGATCTCGACGCGGTCCGACTCCTGGCGCTGCGTGACGTGACGCGAGGTGCCGGGCCGGCGCCGGTCGAGGTCGGGCTGCAGGTCGGCCTCCGAGAGCGCCATCCCCGGCGGGCAGCCGTCGACGACGCAGCCGATTGCCGGCCCGTGCGATTCGCCGAAGGTCGTGACGCAGAACAGGCGGCCGATGGTGCTGCCGGACATGGTGGACCCCGTGAGTTGCCCGTCGATTCTAGCGGAGCTTCAGTCGCGCAAGGACCACCTCTCGCGGCATCGCCGCCAGCACCGCGTCGACCGACGGCGTCTGCGTCGTGCCGAAGACCTTCAGCCGCACGGGAATGGCGAGTTGCGGCATCTTCAGGCCGTGCGCGGCAAGCGTCGCCTTCAGCGCCGCCGCGATCGCCTCCTTCGTCCAGTCGCCGTCGGCGAGCCGGGTGGCGAAGTCCGCCAGTGCGGGCGCCAGCGCCGGCGGCGCGGGGTCGAGGTGCTTCGCGCGGTCCTCGGCGGAGATCGACGGCTCGGCGTAGAAGAGGTGCGCGAGATCGGCCAGCTCATTGAGCGTCTGCGCGCGCTCCTTCAGCAGCCCGCAGACCACGGCCGGGTCGGCCTCGCCCGGCGTCGGCACGATGCCCGATGCGGCGAGCCGCGGCAGCACGCGCACGGCGAGGTCGGCGTCGTCCGAGCCCTTCAGGTAGTGCGCGTTGAGCCAGCGCAGCTTGTCGAAGTCGAAGCGCGACGGCGAGCGGCTCACGTGCGAGCCGTCGAACCACGCGACGAACTGCTCGCGCGAGAAGATCTCTTCGTCGCCGTGGCTCCAGCCGAGTCGCGCGAGGTAGTTGACCACCGCCTCGGGCAGGTAGCCGTCCTCGTCGTACTGCATCACCGACACCGCGCCGTGGCGCTTGGACAGCTTCTGGCCGTCGGGACCGTGGATCATCGGCAGGTGCCCGTACTCGGGCACCGGGGCGCCCAGCGCGCGCAGGATGTTGATCTGGCGCGGCGTGTTGTTGACATGGTCGTCGCCGCGCAGCACGTGCGTGATGGCCATGTCCCAGTCGTCGACGACCACGCAGAAGTTGTAGGTCGGCGTGCCGTCCGAGCGCGCGATGATCAGGTCGTCGAGCTCGGCGTTGTCGAATGCGATCGGGCCCTTGATCGTGTCGTTCCACGCGGTCGCGCCGTCGAGCGGGTTGCGAAAGCGCACCACCGGATCGACGCCGGGCGGCGGCGCCGGCAGCTCGCGCCCGCGCTCGGGCCGCCAGCGCCCGTCGTAGCGGGGCTTGAGGCCCAGCGTCTCCTGCTCCGCGCGCATCGCCTCCAGCTCCTCCTTCGTGCACCAGCAACGGTAGGCGGTGCCCTCGGCCAGCATCTTCGCGATGACCTCGCGATAGCGCGGCATGCGCTGCATCTGGTAGAAAGGACCCTCGTCGGCGTCGAGCCCGAGCCAGCGCATGCCGTCCAGAATGGCCTGCACTGCTTCCGGGGTCGAGCGCTCGATGTCGGTGTCCTCGATGCGCAGGATGAAGGTACCCTCGTGATGGCGCGCGAACGCCCAGGCGAACAGCGCGGTGCGGGCGCCGCCGATGTGCAGGAAGCCGGTCGGGCTGGGAGCGAAACGCGTGCGAACCACCATGTCGCGCAGGTCCGGTAGAGGGAGCGAACCCGGGATTTTACGCGAGCGCTCAGGATGAACACGCCCGCCCCCTCCGCGGCGCCGGCCCCCTCCGCGGCGCCCGCCAGCGCAGCCACCCGCACACGCCCTGCCGCTCCCCCGGGCACGCCCGACGCGCACGAACTCGAGCCGCTCGCCGCGCACCCCGACACGGCCGGCGAGCACCTCGTCGTGCAGGTGCTGCACGCGACGCCCGGCGAAAGCGCAGGCGCGGTACGCGAGCGACTCGCGCACGGCGCGCAGGTCGACGCCGCCGACGCGGTCTACCTGCTCGACGCCAGGCGCCACCTGCTCGGCATCGTCCCGCTGCGGCGGCTGCTCGGCGCCGAACCCGGCGAGCCGATCGAAGCGCTCGCGATCACGCCCGCGCCCAGCGTGCGCGTCGGCGTCGACCAGGAGCACGTCGCGTCGCTCGCGATCCAGCACGGCCTGACCTCGATGCCGGTGGTCGACCGGCGCGGCCGCTTCGCCGGCGTCGTGCCGGCGCTCGCGCTGCTCGAAGTGCTGCGGCGCGAACACGTCGAGGACCTGCACCGCCTCGCCGGCATCGGCCTGGAGGACAGCACCCGCGCGCGCGAAGCGATCGAAGCGCCGCCGATCCGGCGCGCGCGGCACCGCCTGCCGTGGCTGCTGGTGGGCCTCGCCGGCAGCATGTTCGCGACGATGATCGTCGCCAGCTTCGAGGCGACACTGCAGGCGCGCATCGCGGTCGCGTTCTTCGTGCCGGCGATCGTCTACCTCGCCGACGCAGTGGGCACGCAGAGCGAGGCGATCGCCGTGCGCGGCCTGTCGCTGTCGCGGCTGCCCCTCGGGCGGCTGCTCGCCGGCGAACTGCGCACCGGCCTGCTGATCGGCGTCACGCTCGCGCTGCTCGCGCTCGCGCCGATCTGGTGGTGGTTCGGCGACGTCGAACTCGCGCTCGCCGTC
>JANJTK010000233.1 GCA_024711155.1 Burkholderiaceae bacterium | reverse complement strand
AGCGCGCTGATCAGCGCGTAGTAGGCGCCGCGCACGATGTTGAGCTCGGGCTGCTCGAAGGTCAGTCCGCCGCCGCCGCCGGCGGCGATCATGCGCAGCCACATCGAGCCGGGCTTCTCGGCCTGGTACTGCTCCTTCATGATCTTCGCCCACAGGCTGCGCCCGGCCCGGAACTTGCACACCTGCTCGAACAGGTTGCCGAAGATGTTGAAGTTGTAGGACAGCCGCCCGGCGAACTCGTCGACGTGCAGGCCGCGCCGGATCACCTCGTCGGCATAGGCGCGCGCGATGCAGAACGCGTAGGCCATCTCCTGCGCCGGCGTCGCGCCCGATTCGCGGATGTGGTAGCCGCACACCGACACCGGGGTGTACTTGGGCGCGTGCTCGGCGCAGTACTCGATCGTGTCGCCGACCAGCCGGATCGACGGCTCGACCGGGAAGATCCAGGTGCCGCGGCCGATGAACTCCTTCAGGATGTCGTTCTGCGCGGTGCCGCGCAGCTGCCTGACGTCGTAGCCGCGCTTCTCGGCCATCGCGAGGTACATCGCGATCAGGATCGCCGCCGAGCCGTTGATCGTCAGCGACACCGTGATCTTCGCCAGGTCGATGCCGTCGAAGGCGACCTCGAAGTCGCGCAGCGTGTCGACCGACATGCCGACGCGGCCGACCTCGCCCTCGGCGAGCGGATCGTCGGAATCCAGCCCGATCTGCGTCGGCAGGTCGAACGCGACGTTGAGCCCCGTCTGTCCGTTGGCGATCAGGTACTTGAAGCGCTGGTTGGTGTCGTGCGGGTTGCCGAAGCCGGCGTACTGGCGCATCGTCCACGGCTGCTTGCGGTACATCAGCCGGTGAATGCCGCGCGTGAACGGGTAGTCGCCGGGCTCGCCGAGCATCGACAGCCCGCCGCTCGCCTCGACGTCGGCGGCGGTGTAGAGCGGTTGCACCTCCAGGCCGGATTCGTTGAGCACCGGGCGAACCCCGGCGTGCAGTCGGTCGTTCACTTGACGTTCTCCCGGATGTAGTCGCAGATCGCGTCGAGCTTCGAGCCGGTCGGGAAGATGCCGCGGAAGCCCAGCGCGCGCAGCGCGTCGTGGTCCTGCGCGGGCAGGTTGCCGCCGATCAGCCACAGCTTGTCGCTCAGGCCGTCGGCCTCCAGCAGGGGGCCGAGCTTGCGGCAGAACGGCAGGTGCGAGCCCGCCATGCTCGAGAGCGCGATCACGTCGACGTCCTCCTCGAGCGACATGCGCGCGACCGCCTCCGGCGTCTGCCGCAGGCCGGTGTAGATGACCTCGAAGCCGGCGTCCATCATCGCCCGCGCAACGACCTTGGCGCCCTGGTCATGGCCGTCGAGCCCCGGCTTGGCCAGCAGCACCCGGATCCGGCGCCCCTGCGCCGCGCCCGCTTGCGACGCGGCCCCCGTGGCGGTTGCACTCATGTCGTTACCTCCTTGGCGATGATCAGTCTCAGGATTTCGCTGGTGCCGCCGCCGATCAGCGTGAAGCGCACGTCGCGCAGGTAGCGCTGCACCGGGTACTCCATCGCGTAGCCGTACGACGCGAACACCCGTGCCGCCTGGTCGCACACGCTCGCTGCCGTCTCGGTGGCGAACATCTTGCACATCGCCGCCTCCTTGTGGTGCGGCCGCCCGCTGTCGCGCAGCCACGCCGCGTAGTGCACCAGGTGCGTCGCGGCCTCCAGTCCGGTGGCCATGTCGGCGAGCTTGATCTGGATCGCCTGGTAGCGGTCGATCGCCTTGCCGAACTGCTGGCGCTCGCCGGCGTAGCGCACCGCCTCGGCCAGCGCCGCGCGCGCGATCCCCAGGCCCATCGCGCCGGTGATGATGCGGATCTCGGCCAGCGTCTTGCGCAGGTGCGCCTCGCCGTCGCCTTCCTCCTTCGACAGCCGGTGGCTGTCGGGCACGAAGCAGCCCGCGAACGACACTTCCGAGGTCGGCAGCGCCCACACCCCCATCTTGTGGATCGCGCGGCCGATCGTCAGTCCGGGGAAGTCGCGCTCGACGAGGAAGATCGTCATCTTGCGCTCGTCGCCGGCGCGCGCGAACACGGTGAAGAAGTCGGCCACCGGCGCAGACGTGATCCAGGTCTTCTGGCCGTCCAGCACGTAGCCGCCGTCGACCTTCTTCGCGACGGTGGCGATCGAGCCGAGGTCGGAACCCGCGTTGGGCTCGGTCATGCAGATCGCGCCGATCTTCTGCCCCGCCAGCGCCGGCTTGAACAAGCGCTCGACGATGTCCTCGTTGCCCAGCATGTGCAGGAATTTCGTGCCCATCAGCGACTGCATCGCCACCGCGCCGGCCAGCGACATCGACCCGCGCGCGATCTCGGCCAGCGCCAGGCAGAACTCGGTCAGCCCCATGCCGGTGCCGCCGACTTCCTCGGGATAGCGCATGCCGAACAGGCCGAGATCGGCCAGTTCGCCGAACAGCTCGCGCGGGAACGCGTGCGATTCGTCCAGCGCCGCGGCCCGCGGCGCGATGCGCTCGTCGGCGAAGCGCGCGAAGGTGTCGCGCACGGCCCTTTGCTCGATGCTCAGTTCGAAGTCCATCGTCGTCCGCCGGGTCTCACGCGTCGTTCATGCCGTACAGATCGCGCGCCGCTTCGCGCGAGATCACGCCGTTGCGCACCTCGTCGGCCAGCACCGTGCGGTCGCGCTTCGCCGGGTCGCCGTAGCCGCCGCCGCCGCTGGCCACCTGGTGGTAGACCGTGCCTTTCGGCACCCCGGTGATCAGGTCCTTGTTCCTCGGCACCACGGTGCGCCCGTCCGGGTAGTGCAGCCGGATGAAGTTCAGTCCCGCGTCGCGGCCACCGAACAGTCCGAACGCCGGCTCGAAGTCGCCGTCGCCGAAGGTGACGAGTTGCGTGTCGTCGGAGCCGATCTCGAAGATCGTCTCGACGCCCAGGCCGCCGCGCCACTGGCCGGCGCCGGCCGAGTCGGTCAGCAGCTCGTGGCGCACCAGCGTGTGCGGCGTCTGCTGCTCGAACCTCTCGTAGTCCTGGTCGAGCACGCCGCCCGACGCGTCGATCATCCCGATGTGGTCGTAGCCGTCGGTGCCGAGCATGCCGCCCGAGCCGCCTTTCAATCCCATGAAGCCGATGTCGACGTACTTCTCGTTCGTGCGCGGGTCGATGCCGGTCGTCAGCGACGCGAGCAGGTTGTTCCAGCCCGCGGTCACGCGCTCGGGCAGCACCGGCGCGAGCGCGCGCTGGATCGCGTCGGCGTTGGGCGGGCACAGGTGGTTGCCGAAGGTGGTGGCCTTCGG
>JANJTK010000202.1 GCA_024711155.1 Burkholderiaceae bacterium | reverse complement strand
CGGCGCCCCGGTCTCGATCGCCGACGTCGAACGCGCCGCGGCGGCACCCGCTCCTGCTCCCGCCGCCGCCCCCGCCGGCCCCGCCGCCGCTCCCGCGCCGGCCGCGCCGACGCCGGCCGACGCGATGCGGGCCGCGATCGCGGCCGCGATGGCGCGCTCCAAGCGCGAGATTCCGCACTACTACCTCGCCACCGAAGCCGACGTCGACGCCGCCCACGAATGGCTCGAGCGCTTCAACGCGTCGCAGCCGCTCGCCGGGCGGGTACTGTTCGCGGCGCTCGCGCTGCGCGCGCTCGCGCAGACGCTGCGCGAGGTCCCCGAACTCAACGGGCAGTTCGTCGCCGGGAGCTTCCGGCCGTCGAGCGCGATCCACCTCGGCGTCGTCACGTCGCTGCGCGGCGGGGGCATCGTCGTGCCGGCCGTGCACGACGCCGACCGCCTGACGCTGCCGCAGACGATGGCCGCGCTGCGCGACGTGCTGGCGCGCGCGCGCGCCGGGCGGCTGCGCAGCTCCGACCTGGCCGACTCGACGATCACCGTCACCAACCTCGGCGACCTCGGCGTCGAGACCGTCTTCGGCGTCATCTACCCGCCGCAAGTGGCGCTGGTCGGGCTCGGCCGCGTGAGCACGCGGCCGGTCGCACGCGACGGCCGGATCGTGGCCGCGCGCACGATGACGATCACGCTGGCGGGCGATCATCGCGTCAGCGACGGACTGACCGGCGCGCGCTTCCTGGCCGCACTGCGCGCGCGGCTCGAACACCCGGAGACGACATGACGAGAACGCCGGACGAGATCAGGCAGGCCGTGGCCGACAGCGTGCGCGCGATCGCGCCCGAGGCGGACCTCGACGCGCTCGACCCGAAGCGGCCGATGCGCGAGGAACTCGACCTCGACTCGTTCGACTTCCTGAACGTGCTGATCGAGCTGCACGCGCGCATCGGCGTCGAGATCCCCGAAGCCGACTACGCGCGCATCGGCACGCTCGACGCGCTGCTCGCCTACCTGGCGGCGCGGCTCGACGCTCGCTGAGCGCCGCTTCGCGTCGCGCCGGCCGCGTGCCGGTCGCCGGCAGTCGTCGCTTCGGCCCAGCGCATCGCCGCGAACGCCCGCACGAACTCGTCGAAGCGCGCTGCCGGCAGGCCTTCGATGCCGGCAGCGCGCGCACGGCCCGCGCCGCCGAAGCGCCGCGCGAACTCGTGCGCGCCCCCGGGCGAGCGCAGCGGCGCGCGCACGCTGACCTCCCGCGAGCCGTCCGCGGCCGGCCGCGCGACCGCGTGCGCACGCCCGGGCTGCGCGAGTGCCAGCGCGTTGGCAAAGCTGCCGAGCACGCGCCGGCTCCACGGGGCATCGGGCAGCCGGTGGACGGCCCATCCGTCGCCTTCGCTGCACGCGCCTTCGCGCGCCGCGCGCTCGAGGTCGGCGCGGCGCAGCGCGGCGATCTCGTCGCCGATCGGGTCACGCTCGAGAAAGCGGATCGGATCGGCGAAGCGCGCGAGCCGCTCGAACAGCCGCGCGGGCGCGATGTGCACGTCGCTTTCGTCCGCGCCGTACGCGTTGTAGTTGATCGCCTCGCCGAGCACGCGCAGGCGCCGCGTCGCGTCCTCCGGGAGCCCGATCGTCGCGGCGAGCCGCCCGGCGAGCTCCGGCAGGTTGTCGCCAAAGGCGCCGACCACGGCCCACGCGCGGAAGCGGCCCTGCAGGTAACGATCCACCAATACGCTCGTGCACACCGCGCTCGCCGGCTCGATGTGCGCTTCGAGCGCGGGGTGCTCCGGAATCCGCCCGGGCGCGTGGTGGTCGAAGTAGCGCACCCGCACGCCGCGATCGAGCAGGCGCACCAGTGCGTCCCGGTTGCGATCCATCGACAGGTCGCAGACGAGCACCTCGTCGCCGGCCTGCGCCGGCACCCGCGCAAGCAGCGCGATGTCGCGCTTCAGGCCGGTGACGAGCGTCGCCGGCGCGGGATCGGCGAGGCGCCACTGGACGACGGCGCACAGGCCGTCGGCGTCACCGTTGCAGACGTCGAAGCGGCGCGGCGCCCGGCCGGCGCCGCCGTTGCCAGCGCTGGATTCCATCGCGCCATTGTGCACCGGCGGGCGGGCGCCCGGCACGGCTCGTCGGGATGCGCAACCGGCGCGACGGCGTCTTCGCAGTTCAACCGCCGAGCCAGCGCGCCGCGATCGCGTCGACGTCCGCAGGCGCCCCGGTGTCGACGTCGATTGCCAGCGCGCGCTCGTCGTCGCGCAGCGCCTCGCAAGCGGCGAGCTGGCGCTCGAGCACGGCGAGGTCCGCGTCGGAGGCGTCGGCGCGCCCCGCGTGTCGGGCGACGATCCGCTCGCGCAGCAGCGCCGGGTCGGCGTGGCAGTTCAGGATCGCGAACGGGACGCCGCGCACGCGCGCCGCGTCGCGGAACGCGTCGCGCTCGCGCGCGCGCAGGAACGTCGCGTCGACGATCGTCGGGTACCCGGCGTCGAGCGCGACGCCCGCGAGTTCGAGCAGCCGCTGGTAGGTGCGCCCGGAGGCCTGCGCGCCGTAGATCCCGGCACCCGGCGGCGCCGACGCGTCGTCGAGCGCGCGCAATCCGAACAGCCGCTTGCGCTCGACGTCCGAGCGCAGGCGGATCGCGCCGGCACTGCCGAGCAGCCGCTGCGACACCCAGCTCTTGCCCGAGCCGGACAGGCCGTGCGCGATCAGCAGCCGCGGATCGTGCCCGGCGGCGAGCCGCTGCGCGAGCGCGAGGTAGTCGGGTCCGGCACCCGCCGCCCCCTGCGCAGCGCGAATCCGGGCGACCAGCGCGCGCACGAGCGCCCGGTACGTCATGTAGTAGCGCAGGACCGGCAGCGCGTCGTGATCGCCGCTCGCCGCGAGCCACGCGTCGAGGAAGCCGAACGCGAAGTCGCGCCGCCCGTGCGCAAGCAGGTCCATCGCGAGGAACGCAATGTCGCTCGCGACGTCGATCCAGCGCAGTCCCGGGTCGAACTCGATGCAGTCGAAGGCAGTGACGTCGTCACCGAGCACGATCGCGTTGGCGAGGTGCAGGTCGCCGTGCCCTTCGCGCACGCGGCCCTCGGCGCGCCGGCGCTCGAACGCCGGCCGCAGCCGCTGCACCTGCACGTCGAGCCGCGCGCGCAGCGCGGCCATCGCCGCCTCGCCGGCGCGCTGCGCGATCCCGTCGAGCGCGCGCCCGGTGTCGTCCGCGATGCGCCCGAAGCTGCCCCACGCGCTGTCGGCAGGCGCCGCCGGCGCCGCGGCGTGGAACGCGGCCAGTCGCTGCGCGAGCCGTTCGACGTGCTGCAATTCGAGCGTACCGGCGGCGAGCCGCTCCGACAGCAGCGCGCCGTCCGCGAACTGGCGCATCTTCACCGCGTACTCGATCGGCTCGCCGTCGCCCGCGAAGAGCGGCGCTTCGGGGCTGCCGCGGATCGCGACCACGTCGAGGTAGAGCTCGGGAGCGAGGCGCCGATTGAGCCGCAATTCCTCCTCGCAGAAGCGGCGGCGCGCCGCCAGGTCGCCGAAGTCCAGAAAGCCGAGCCGCACCGGCTTCTTGATCTTCCACGCGTGGATGCCGTCGAGCAGCACCCACGAGATGTGCGTCTCGATCATGCGCACCGGGGCCGCGCCGCCGGCCTGCAGCGCGCGCGCCAGCGCCTGCGCCAGCCTTCGCTGGCCGGCTTCGGTGCGCGGGGCGTCAGGGGCGGTCATCGTCTGCGTCAGGGGCCGGCCCGGGGTGGGGCCCGGGGGGTCGGGGGGTCCGGCCCGGGGTGGAACCCACGGCGGGCCCACGGCGCGGCCCCGGGTGCGCCTCATTGTCGGCCGCGCCCCGCCGCCCCGGCTTGACATCCCTCAAGCCGGGACGCGGCCGCGCGACAGGCTAGAATTCGCGCTTCCGCAATCCGGGGATGACCATGCGAAAGGTGTTCAACTTCAGCGCCGGGCCGGCGACCCTGCCCGAGGAAGTGCTCGCGCAAGCCGCGGCCGAAATGCTCGACTGGCACGGCAGCGGCCAGTCCGTGATGGAGATGAGCCACCGCGGCAAGGAGTACATGAGCATCCACGAGCAGGCCGAGCGCGACCTGCGCACGCTGATGGGCATTCCGTCGAACTACAAGGTGCTGTTCCTGCAGGGTGGCGCCACGATGCAGTTCGCGATGATCCCGGTGAACCTGATGCGCGGCAAGGCCGGCGCCGACTACGTGAACACCGGCGAGTGGTCGAAGAAAGCCATCAAGGAGGCGAAGCTGTTCGGCGCCGTCAACGTGGTCGCGTCTTCCGAGGACCGCAGTTTCACGTACGTGCCGCCGCAGGCGCAGTGGAAGCGCGCTGCCGACGCCGCCTACCTGCACTACTGCGCCAACGAGACCATCGGCGGCGTCGAATTCGGCTGGATTCCCGAGTCGGGCGACGTGCCGCTGGTGGCCGACGTGTCGTCGAACTTCCTCTCGCGCCCGCTCGACGTGTCGAAGTTCGGGCTCCTCTACGGCGGTGCGCAGAAGAACATCGGGCCGGCGGGACTGACGATCGTCGTCGTGCGCGAGGACCTGCTCGGACACGCCCCGAAGAGCACGCCGACGATGCTCGACTACAAGGCGCAGGCCGACAACGACTCGATGCTCAACACCCCGCCGACCTGGGCGATCTACATCGCCGGGCTCGTGTTCCAGTGGATCGCGCGCCAGGGCGGCCTGGCGGCGATCGAGCGACGCAACGTCGAGAAGGCGAGCCTGCTGTACGACTACCTCGACTCGACGCAGTTCTACCGCAACCCGGTCGACCGCGCCGACCGCTCGCGGATGAACGTGCCGTTCACGCTGCGCGACGACGCGCTCGACGAGCCGTTCCTGAAGGGCGCGAAGGAGCGCAACCTGCTGCAGCTCAAGGGGCACCGCTCGGTGGGCGGAATGCGCGCGTCGATCTACAACGCGATGCCGATCGAGGGCGTGCGCGCGCTGGTCGACTACCTGCGCGAATTCGAGAAGAGCCACGGCTGAGGAAAGCGCAATGGACCAACCGATTCGCGTCCTGGTGTTCAACCAGATCTCGCAGCACGGCCTCGAGCGGCTCCCCGCGCCCCGCTACCACGTCGGCAAGGACGTCGCGCAGCCCGACGCGATCCTGCTGCGCTCGGCCGACTTGCACTCGGTGGAAATCGCGCCGACGGTGCGCGCAATCGGACGCGCCGGCGCCGGGACCAACAACATTCCGGTGGCCGCGATGAGCCAGCGCGGCGTGCCGGTGTTCAACGCGCCGGGCGCGAACGCCAACGCGGTGAAGGAGCTCGTCATCGCCGGGATGCTGATGGCCGCGCGCAACCTCCCGGCGGCGCTGCGCTTCGTCGCGGAGCTCGACCCGGCGGCGCCCGACATGGAGCACGCGGTCGAAGGCGGCAAGAAGGCGTTCGCCGGCTTCGAGCTGGCCGGGCACACGCTGGGCGTCGTCGGCCTCGGGCGCATCGGCTGCCTGGTCGCCGACGCCGCGATCCGGCTCGGCATGCACGTGGTCGGCTACGACCCCGAGATCACCGTCGACGCGGCCTGGTCGCTGCCGTCGCAGGTGCGCAAGGCGCATTCGGTGGCCGAACTGCTGAAGGCCTCGCATTTCGTGAGCCTGCACGTGCCGCTGGTGCCGGCCACGCGCCAGCTGATCGGCGTCGAGACGGTGGGCCAGATGAAGCACGGCGCGGTGCTGCTGAACTTCTCGCGCGAGGGCGTCGTCGACGAGGCCGCGGTGCTGGGCGCGCTCGACGCGGGCAAGCTGCGCAACTACGTGTGCGACTTCCCGAGCCCGGCAGCCAACGCGCACGCACGCGTGATTGCGCTGCCGCATCTGGGCGCGTCGACGCGCGAGGCCGAGGACAACTGCGCGCTGATGGTGGTCGACCAGCTGCGCGACTTCCTCGAGAACGGCAACATCCGCAATGCGGTCAACTTCCCCGACGCGGTCGCGCCGCGCGAGTCGAAGTTCCGGGTCGTGATCGCCAACGCCAACGTGCCGAACATGCTGGCGCAGATTTCGACCACGATGGCCCGCTCGGGACTGAACATCCACAACATGCTGAACAAGTCGCGCGGCGAGATGGCCTACACGATCGTCGACGTCGACAGCGCGGTGCCCGACGCGGCGATGCAGGCGATCGGGGCGATCCAGGGCGTGCTGGCGGCCCGCTACCTGCCGCAGCGCGACTGAGAACCGGTGCGCGCACCGTAACGGGCCCGCGTACCGCGCCGCCGCCGGGATCCCGTCGTGAGGAGGACGCCATGAGCCTGCGCTCGCTGCTGTTCGTGATCGTGTTCGGGGCGCTGGCCGCCTTCGTGGCGGTGAACTGGGCCGAGCTGGCCCGGCCGGCGACGTTGTCGCTGCTGTTCGCCGAGGTGCAGGCTCCGGCCGGCCTCGTCATGCTCGGCTTCGTCGCTGCGGTCGCCGCGGCCTTCCTGATCCACGTCGTCTACCTGCTGATGTCGGGACTGCTCGAGACGCGCCGCCACGGCAAGGAGCTGCAGACGCAGCGCCAGCTCGCCGACCAGGCCGAGGCGTCGCGCTTCACCGAGCTGCGCGGGTTCCTCGAGGCGGAGTTCGCCCGCGTGGCGACGCGCGAGTCGGAGCGCGACGCCGCGCTGCGCGCCCGCCTCGACGAAGCCGAGCGCCGGCTGCAGACCGCGATCGAGCAGCAGGGCGACTCGCTCGCCGCAGCGGTGGGCGAACTCGCCGAACGCGTCGAGCGCCCGCGCGGCGCCTGAGCCGCGTCAGACCAGCACCAGGGGCAAGGCCGCGCGCCTGAGCAGGCGCCGCAGCCGCTCGGGATCGGCGGCGCCGGCCTCGCGCGTCATCAGCACCAGCGCATTTCCGCCGGCTGCGACCGACGCGGCCCGCTCCAGCCATCCCGCCGCCGGGCCCACGCGAATCGCACCGGCCGTGGCCGGCAGCGCCGCCCGCACCTCGGCTGCGCGCTGCGCGTCCTCCGGCAGCACCAGCCGGCGCTCCGCCGCGCCCTCCGGATCGCATTGCGCCGCCGCAGCGGCGAGCCGGTACAGTTCGCGCTCGTCCTCCGGCAAAAGCCACAGCAGCGCGCGCCGCTGCAGCGGCGCCGCCGGCAGGTTCAGGCGCAGGCTGGCCGACGCGCTCGCCATCACGACGCAGTCGCCCGCGCCGGCGAGGCTGAGCGCCTCCTGCACCACGCGGCCGCGCACGGTGCGGAACGACGACGGCGCGCCGAGCTCGCGCGCCAGCGCATCGAGCCGCCGCTGCAGCGCGAGCGCCTGCGCGCGCAGCGCGGCGGCCAGCTCCGGGGCGCCGAACGGCCGCGGCGCCGGGTCGAACACGCGCCTCTCGGTGGCGGCCGGCCAGCCGGCGAGCGCGAGCAGGTCGGCGTCTTCGACGAACAGGCCCGACAGCTCGACCGCCCGCCCGGCCGCCAGCCGGGTCACCGCCGCCAGCACGTCGGCGCTGCGGTCGAGGGCATCGACCGCAATCAGGATCCGCGCCACCGCGTCGTCCGCGCGCATCGGCATCCTCCTCAGGCGCGCCCGTGGCGGTTGCGCTGCGCGGGCGCGAGCAGCTTCTGGCGCAGCTTGCCGAGATCGGCAAGGCGCGCGCGCACCAGTGCGTCGAGGTCGTCGCGGCCGGTGAGCAGGGCCAGCGCCTGGTCGGCGTGCGCGACCGCGTGCACCGCGAAGCGCCCGTCGCGCACGGCCTCGACGACGTCGTCGCGCAGCATCAGGTGGCGCACGTTGGACGCCGGGATCAGCACGCCGTGGCTGCCGTCGAGCCCGCGCGCCGAGCAGATGTCGAAGAAGCCCTCGATCTTCTCGTTTACCGCGCCGATCGCCTGCACGTTGCCCGACTGGTCGACCGAGCCGGTGACCGCGAAGCCCTGCGCGATCGGCACGTTGGCGAGCGACGACAGGATCGCGCACAGCTCGGCGAGCGACGCGCTGTCGCCGTCGATCGGCCCGTAGGTCTGCTCGAAGGCGAGGCTCGCGTTGAGCGCGAACGGCTGCCGCGCCGCGTAGCGCGAGGCGAGCAGCGACGACAGGATCATCACTCCCTTCGAGTGGATCGCGCCCGACAGCGCCACTTCGCGCTGGATGTCGATCAGGTTGCCCTCGCCGATACGCGTGGTGGCGGTGATGCGCGTGGGCTGCGCAAAGGCGACCTCACCCACCGAGTAGACCGACAGGCCGTTGATCTGCCCCGGGCGCGCGCCGGCGGTGTCGATCAGCACGGTCCCCTCGAGAATCCGCTCCTGCAGGTGACGCCGGATGCGCCCGCTGCGCTCGCGGCGCGCGTCGAGCGCCGCCTGCACGTCGGCGCGCCCGATGCGCGCGCGCGCGCCGCGCGACGCCTGGTACCCGGCCTCGGCCAGCAGGTCGCGCACGCGGTGCACGTGCAGCGTCGCCTTGCCGCGGTCGCCGGCCGAGCGCGCTGCGTCCTCGATCACGCGCCCGACCGCGTCGGCGTCCAGCGGCGGCAGCTTCGCGTCGCGCGCCAGCGTCGCCACCAGCCGCGCGTAGACGGGCAGCGACGCCTCGTCGAGGTCGAGATCGTCCTCGAAGTCGGCCGCCACCTTGAACAGTTCGACGAACTCCGGGTCCCACGCCTGCAGCAGGGCATGCAGCATCCGGTCGCCGAACAGCACCACCTTGACCTCGAGCGGGATCGGCTGCGGCTCGAGCGACACCGTGCTGATCAGGCCGTACTGCTGGCCGGGCGACTCGATGCGGATCTCGCGCGTCAGCAGTGTCCGCTTCAGCGCCTCCCACGCGAACGGGTTCATCAGCAGCTTGCGCGCGTCGAGCAGCAGGTAGCCGCCGTTGGCGCGATGCAGCGCGCCGGGGCGGATCAGCTCGAAGTCGGTCATCAGCGCGCCGAAGCGCGCGATGTGCTCGACGCGTCCGATCAGATTCTGGAAGGTCGGGTTCTCCTCGCTGACGACCGGCGCGCCGCGCGCGCCGTCCTCGACCAGCAGGTTCACCTGGTAGCGCCGCAGCGGCGGCAGCCCCTCCTGCTGCATCTGCATCGCCTGCGCGGCCTCGGCCGGCGCGCGGAAGATGTCCGCGTTCTCGATCACGTCCTTCGCGGCCTCCTCGAGCCAGGCCACGACCTCGGGCAGCGCGACGTACTTGCGCACCAGGTCGTCGACGAGGTTGCCCACCGCGAAGGTGGTCACCTCGCGGTTGAGCTTCTTCATCTCGTCGCGGTGCGCGCGCCGCCAGCCGACCGCCTGGCGCAGGATTCCCTCGAGGCGCTCCTGCAGCCCGCGGATCGCGTGCGCGATGCGCTCCTTCTCGGGCTGCGGCAGCTTCTCGAACTCGTCGGGCGGAATCACCTCGCCGTCGCGCGCCGGCGCGAACGAGAAGCCCGCCGGCGTGCGCAGCAGCGCGATCCCCTGCTTCTGCGCCTCCTCGACCAGCTCGCCGAACGCCTGCTCCTGCAGCGACGCGAACTGCGCCTCGATCTGCTCGACCCGCGAGCGGAACTCGTCGCTCTCGAGCACCGCCGGGATCGCCGAGCGCAGCTCCTCGACCAGCTGGCGCATGTCGTCGCGCAGTTGCGCCCCCGCGTCGCCGGGCAGCCGCAGCGCGAGCGGCCGCACCGGGTCGTGGAAGTTGTTGACGTAGCACCAGCGGTCGGGCGCCGGCTGCGCCGCCGCGAGCTCCGCGACTCGCTGCCGCGTCGCGTCGAAGCGGCCGGTCTCGGGCGCGCCGATCACGAACAGGTTGAAGCCCGGCTGCCCGACCCCGACGGCGAGTTCGAGCGCGTCGAGCGCGCGGTGCTGCCCGAGCGCGCGCTCGAGCGGCTCGAGTGCCTCGGTCGATTCGAAGTCGAAGGCGTGCGCCGGCCAGCGGCGCACCAGCTGTTCGTGGGACAGTCGCGTCATCGGGTCGGCTCCGTCGCGGGGAATTCGCGCATCAGCTCGCGCAGCTCGTCTTCGTTGAGCGTCTCGCGCTCGAGAAGTCGCGCCGCCCCCGCGTCGAGCCGCTCGCGCTGCGCACGCAGGATCGACAGGCTGCGCTCGAAGGCCAGTTCGACCAGTTCGCGCACCGCGGCGTCGATGCGCTGCGCGGTCTGCTCGGAGTAGCGCGGCGCCTCGGACGGCCACTGCGGCGCTTCGAGAAAGCGCGGGCGCGGCGGCTCGTAGACCAGCGGCCCGAGCGAAGGCTCCATCCCGTACTGGGTGACCATCGTGCGCGCGATGTCGGTGACCTTCGCCAGGTCGTCGGCGGCCCCGGTCGACAGCTCGCCGATCGCCAGCGCCTCGGCCGCGCGCCCGCCGAGCAGCACCGCCATCTTGTCCAGCAGTTCCTCGCGCTGCATCAGGAACCGGTCCTCGGTCGGGCGCTGGATCGTATAGCCGAGCGCGCCGATCCCGCGCGGAATGATCGACACCTTGTGCACCACGTCGCTGCCGGGCAGCGCGCAGGCCACCAGCGCGTGCCCCATCTCGTGGTGCGCGACGATGCGCCGCTCCCGCGGATTGAGCAGCCGGTTCTTCTTCTCGAGGCCGGCCACGATGCGCTCGACGGCGCCGGTGAAGTCCTCCAGCCCCACCGCCTCGCGGCCCCGGCGCGTGGCCAGCAGCGCCGCCTCGTTGACCAGGTTCGCAAGGTCGGCGCCGGTGAACCCGGGCGTGAGCGCCGCCACCTGCTCGACGTCGACGTCGCGGTCGACGCGCACCTTCTTCAGGTGCACCTGCAGGATCTGCACGCGACCGACGCGGTCGGGCCGGTCGACCAGCACCTGGCGGTCGAAGCGGCCGGCGCGCAGCAGCGCCGGGTCGAGGATCTCGGGACGGTTGGTCGCGGCGAGCAGCACCACGCCGGCACTGGGGTCGAAGCCGTCGATCTCGGCCAGCAGCTGGTTCAGCGTCTGCTCCTTCTCGTCGTGCCCGCCGAAGCCACCGAACGCGCCGCGCGCGCGCCCGAGCGCATCGATCTCGTCGATGAAGATGATCGACGGCGCCTTGAGCCGCGCCTGCTCGAACAGGTCGCGCACCCGCGCAGCGCCGACGCCCACGAACATCTCGACGAACTCCGAGCCGTTGATCGAGAAGAACGGCACTCCGGCCTCTCCGGCCACCGCCCGCGCGAGCAGCGTCTTGCCGGTGCCGGGCGGGCCGACCAGCAGGATCCCCTTCGGGATCCGGGCCCCGAGCCGGCCGTGGCCGGTCGGATCCTTCAGGAACCCGACCACCTCGCGCAACTCTTCCTTCGCCTCGTCGACGCCGGCGACGTCGGCGAACGTGACACCGACACCGGTCTCGACGTAGACTTTGGCCTTGCTGCGGCCGATCGACATCAGGCCGCCGCCCAGCCCGCCACGTTCGGAGACGCGTCTCAGCAGGAACATCCAGACGGTGAAGAACAGCAGCGCCGGCACGATCCACCCGAGCACGTCGCGCAGCAGCGTGCTCTCGACGACTCCGCGGAATTTCACTCCGTGGCGGGCCAGGCTCTCCGCCAGATCCGGCTCGATGCGCACCGTCGCGAAGCGCGTGCGGCCGTCCGCGGTGGGACGCTTCAGCGTCCCCTCGATCCGCCCGGTCGAGACCCGGATCTCTTCGACGTTGCCGGCCTCGAGCTGCAGCAGGAATTCGCTGTACGCCATCGGCTCGACCTCGCGCCACGCGCGCAGCGCGTCGTTGAACGCGACGATCGCGACGATCGCGGCAACCAGGTACCAGACGTTCCACTGGAGTTGCTTCTGCATGCGCTTTCCGTCTTCCGGCAAGGCGCCATTCTGGCTTACCCTGACGCGTCGATGCCGTCATGCGGATTATGCCCGCCGCCGACGCGCGCAAGGATAGAATCGCTGCCGACCGGACCCACCATCCCGCCACCCGCCGCCCCGGAATCCAAGACGATGAAGATCGAAGACCTGCTTGCCGCCCTCCCCGAACAGGAAGTCACCATCGACGTCCTGAAAGAGAAGTACGCCAAGGGCGACGAAGCGACGGTGCGCGACATCCGGGTGCGCGTGGCGCGCGCCCTCGCGTCGATCGAGGCGCCCGAGCGCCGGCAGCACTGGGAGTCGGAGTTCCTGTGGGCGATGGAGAACGGCTTCGTGCCGGCCGGACGGATCAATTCCGCCGCCGGCACCGACCTGCGCGCCACGCTGATCAACTGCTTCGTGCAGCCGATCGGCGACGCGGTCTGGGGCCACGACGAGCACGGCAC
>JANJTK010000164.1 GCA_024711155.1 Burkholderiaceae bacterium | reverse complement strand
GCGCGCCTTGCGTCGATGCGCCCACGCGGCGAGGGTGCGAGCCGGCGCGTGCGCAGCGGACGGACGGGCAACGGCACGCTCTCGGCCAGCCGGCGCGCGATCGCGAACTCGCGTGCCGACATGCTCTCGAAGTCGGCGCGCTGCAGCCGCTCGCGCTCGGAGAAACTCACGATGGCGTCGAGGCGCTGCTCGTCGTCCTCGTCCGCTTGCGCCGCAGCCGGGGCAGCGGCCGCAGGTGGCGCGAGCGCCTCCTCGACGCGGCGCGGCCGCGGCGGCGCCGCCGCCCCGGGGCGACCGGAGATCTTCGGCAGCATCAGGTGCATCAGTCGTTCGAGCAGCTTCGGATCGCGCCAGAACGCCGCGAACGCGGCGTCGAACACCGGCTGCTCCTCGTGCCGGTCGAGCATCACGGCCGACAGCGCCGAGTGCACGTCGTCCCGACGCGAGAGCCCGACCCGCTCGAGCGCGGTGATCGCGTCGAGGATCCGGTCGGTGCCGACGGCGAGCCCCGCGGCGCGCAGCACGCGCGCGAAATGGACGACGTTGTCGGCGATCCTCCCCTTCACGGGCGGGGTTCCAGGATGCCTTCGGCGTGCAGCTCGTCGAGGATCGCGCGCGCCGCGCCGCCCTCGAACTGCGCGATGTCGTCCTGGTACTTGAGCAGCACGCCCAGCGTGTCGGCCACCGACTGCGGGTCGAGCGACATCGTGTCGAGCGCGACCAGTGCGTTGGTCCAGTCGATCGTCTCGGCCACCCCGGGCGCCTTGAAGAGGTCGAGGTGGCGTGCGCGCTGGACGAAGGCGACCACCTGCGTCGCGAGCCGCTCGCCGGCGCCGGGCGCCTTGCGGCGCACGATCTCGAGTTCGCGCGGCGCGTCCGGGTAGTCGACCCACGCGTACAGGCAGCGGCGCTTGAGCGCGTCGTGGATCTCGCGCGTGCGATTGGAGGTGATGATTGCGATCGGCGGGTGCGCTGCGCGGATCGTTCCCAGCTCGGGCACCGACAGCTGCCACTCGGCGAGGATCTCGAGCAGGAACGCCTCGAACGGCTCGTCGGCGCGATCCAGCTCGTCGATCAGCAACAGCGGCGGCCTGGGCTGCGTGAGCGCGCGCAGCAGCGGCCGCTCGATCAGCATGTCGCGCGAATAGAGACCCGCGAGCAGCTTCGCACGATCCGCCTCGTGCCCGGCCTCGGCGAGCCGGATTTCCAGCATCTGGCGCGCGACGTTCCACTCGTAGGCCGCGGAGGCGATGTCGAGCCCCTCGTAGCACTGCAGGCGGATCAACTCGGCGTCGAGCGCGCGCGCGAGCACCTTCGCGAGCTCGGTCTTGCCGACACCGGCTTCCCCTTCGAGCAGCAGCGGCTTGCCGAGGCTCAGCGCGAGGAACACTGCCGTGGCGAGAGGACGTCCGGCGAGATAGTTCTCGCCGGCGAGGAGTTCGAGGGTGGCGTCGACGCTGGCGGGGCGGGGCATGCACGGGACTCGCTTGGCTGGGCCGGACCCGGGGCGGGCACCGGCTCCCGTTCCAGTTTAACGCTCAGCCGGCGAGCGCCTTCTCGACGGCGCGCTTTGCCATCACCGTCACCATCGCGGCGCGGTACTCGGCCGAGCCGTGCAGGTCGCTGTTGCACCCGGCCGCGTCGATCCGGATGCCTGCGACTGCCTCGGGCCGGAAGTCGCGGGCAAGCGCCTGCTCCATGGCCGGAACGCGGAACGCATGCGAGCGCACTCCGGTGACCGCGACGCGCACGCCGCCGGTCGTCTGCGCGACGAACACTCCGACCAGTGCGAAGCGCGACGCCGGTTGCTTGAACTTCACGTAGGCGGCCCGCTGCGGCACCGGGAAGCCGACCGACACGATCAGTTCGCCCGGTTCGAGCGCCGTCGTGAACAGGTCGCGAAAGTAGTCGTCGGCGGCGATCGGGCGCCGGTCGGTCTGCACGGTGGCGCCCAGCCCGAGCACGGCCGCCGGATAGTCGGCCGCCGGATCGGAGTTGGCGAGCGAGCCGCCGAGCGTGCCCATGTTGCGCACCATCGGGTCGCCGATGCTGTTCGCCAGGTCGGCCAGTGCCGGGATCGCGGCGCGGACGTCGGCCGAGCGCGCGACCTCGGAGTGACGCGTCATCGCGCCGATGCGCACGGTCGAGCCTTCGCGCGCGACGCCGCTCAGCGCGTCGACGGCCGACAGGTCGACCAGCGCCGAGGCCGAGGACAAACGCAGCTTCATCGACTGCACGAGGCTCTGGCCGCCGGCCAGGTAGCGCGCTTCGCCGTCGAGCGCGGCGACGGCCTTCGCGACGCTGTCCGGTCGCAGGTATTCGAACGGGTACATGGTGTCTCCTCCGTCAGGCGGTCTTGTGGGCCGCGCGCCAGACGCGTTCCCGCGTGGCGGGCATCGCCAGGTCGCGCACACCGAGCGCGTCGGTCATCGCGTTCATGAACGCCGCCGGCGAACCGATCGCGCCGGCCTCGCCGCAGCCCTTGACGCCGAGCGGGTTGTGCGTGCAGGCGGTCACCGCGGTGTCGACCGTGAACTTCGGCAGGTCGTCGGCCCTCGGCATCGTGTAGTCCATGTAAGAGCCGGTGAGCAGCTGACCGGACTCCGGGTCGTAGGCGCAGCCTTCGAGCATCGCCTGCCCGAGCCCCTGCGCGACCCCGCCGTGGACCTGCCCTTCGACGATCATCGGGTTGACGACGTTGCCGAAGTCGTCGCAGGCGGTCATGCGCTCGATGCGCACCACGCCGGTGGCGGGGTCGACCTCGACCTCGCAGATATAGGTGCCGGCCGGGTAGGTGAAGTTGCTGGGGTCGTAGAAGGCGTTTTCGTTGAGGCCCGGCTCCAGCTT
>JANJTK010000248.1 GCA_024711155.1 Burkholderiaceae bacterium | reverse complement strand
GGCTGGTATGAGGGCATCGACGCGGGCGAGCGCTTTCAGGTCAAACGCATCATGGTGGAGCCGGGCGCCAAACTTTCGCTGCAAATGCATCACCACCGCGCCGAGCACTGGGTGGTGGTGAGCGGCACCGCCAAAGTCACTGTGGAAGGGCAAGAAACCCTGCTGGCTGAAAACCAGTCCACCTACATCCCCCTGGGCCACACGCACCGCCTGGAAAACCCCGGCAAGCTGCCGCTGCATTTGATTGAAGTGCAATCGGGCAGCTACTTGGGCGAAGATGACATCGTGCGCTTCGACGACACCTACGGCCGCCCGCACTAGTGGCCGCTACAACGCTTCCTTTCCTCCTTTGCCTTTGCCCAAACTTCTAAATAGCCATATGCCGAGCATTAATCTATCGCTTTGGGGGCGTGCCAATGCCGCCTTCCGCAACAAAGACTTTAATACCGCAGTAACGCTATATGAAGAGGCCTTCAGCACAGCAGATGACGCCATCAAAGAGCGCATTCATTTCAATCTTGCTCTGGCACGGAAGAAAGCAGGCGTTCCATTAAAGTCGAACGACAACCAGCTAGAAAAACCCGATGACCTCGACCAGTACTACTTCGACCTCATCAAACAAGGCAACTTCTTCGACCCCGACTGGTATCTGGCGCAATACAAAGAAAAGCACGCTATCGCCGGCAATCCGCTGGCGCACTACCTAGCGCACGGCGTAGCGCTCAGCACCAATCCATCACCAGATTTCGACACCGCCTATTACCTCAAAACCCATCAGGATGTCGCCAAATCCGGCATGCATCCCTTACTGCACTTCGTCTGCCAAGACCACAAAGAAGACCACCCCGCCAGACCTTTGTCGGCAAAAGAAGACCTCGACATCTACCAGCCGGAAGCCCCTCAATACGTTCCACGCCTGGCCCCTGATGCCCCCCCGGTCGAGAAAGCTGTCCGCGCCATTGCCTTTTACCTGCCGCAGTTCCACCCCATTCCCGAAAACGACGCCTGG
>JANJTK010000050.1 GCA_024711155.1 Burkholderiaceae bacterium | reverse complement strand
GATGATCAGTCCGATCGTCAGCGAGATCATCAGCTCGACGAGCGTCAGGCCCAGCTGCCGGGCGATCGGGGCGGGGCGGCGTGCGCGGCGCGGGAGCATCGGGGGCCTCTTCACAGCGTCTGCGTCAGGTTGGGCACCATCACCCGCAGTGACGCGCCGCGCCGCAGGCCGGTCCCGAAGTCGACGCCCGAAGCGCAGCCGTTGGCGCCGGCCGGAGAATCCGCGGGCGGCTCGGCGCCGGCCGTCATCCCCTGCCACACGACGACCACGAACACGTCGGCCAGCGCGTTGGCCTGCGGCGGCTCGACGCGCACCAGGCAGCCGCGCGCGCCGATCATCGCGCCGACGTTGCCGCCGCCCTCGACGGCAGCCGCGCCCTGCAGCGAATTCGACCACGCGCACAGCTGCGCCTTGGCGCCGGTCGGGGTTCCAGAACAGTCGGCCAGGCCGGTCTCGCCGGTGGCGCCGCTGCCGAAGTGGACGCTGCCGTCGGTCGAACTGATCGCGGGTGCCAGGAACTCGGCCACGATCCCCCGCGACGCAGCCAGCCGTGCCTCCATCTCGCGCAGCAGCGACAGCGCCTGGCCGCGCTGGTACGACTCGAACTCGACCGTGGCCGCGCGGGTCTGCATCGCGACGACGCCGAGCAGCCCGACCGTGATCAGCAGCACGGTGACCAGCACCTCGATCAGCGTGAATCCGCCGTCGCCGCGGCACCCTCGCCTGCGGGGCTGCATCGCGCGACTCGTGCCGCCGCTCAGCATGCGCCGTCCCTCGTCGATGCGTGCCCGGTCGACGTGACCGCAACGCAGCGCTTGGCGGCGGTGTCCGGCACCCCGATCTCCAGCGGAACGCCGTCGCGCGTGCTCAAACGCCCGTAGGCATTGAAGGCGAAGCTCGCCGCACCCGACGCGACGCCGGGAAGCGCATCCTGCGTGTGCAGCGTCACACCCCCCGACTGGATCGCCCAGCCGTTGCCGACGTTGTCGAACCCGAAACCGACCTCGGCGTTGCGCTTGAGCGCTTCGCTGCGCGCCAGCCATAGCGCTTCGCCGAGCGCCGACGCGGCGGAGCGGACGCGCTGCGCCGCGACGATCTCCCTACAGGAGGGGCCCGCGATCGACGCCAGGATCGCGACCACCGACACCACGATCATCAGTTCGACGACGGTGAAGCCGCGCGCTGCGCGCGCCGCGGCGCGCCGGGCCCGAACGGTGATTTTCGACGGTGCCATCACTTGCCCCAATATCCTGCCGTGGCGGCCGGCGTCTTCGCACCGGCCTGGTTGACCGTCAGCGTCAGTTCGCCGTAGCCCTGCAACGCGGCCGACGGCGTGGCCTGGACCGTGAACTGCGGCGGAACTGCGGTGCCGTCGAACCCCGGCACGGTGAAGGTGTAGTCGGACGCGATCTGCGCCGGCACGACGAAGCCGAGCGCGCTCAGGTCGCTGCTGTACGCGCGCCGGTCCAGCAGCCAGGCTTGCTGCCTGCTCGCGATGTCCATCAGCGCGGCCTGCGCCGCGGCGCGCTTGCCCTTGCGGATGTAGTCGGCGTACGACGGATACGCGACGGCCGCCAGGATCGCGACGACCGCCACAGCGATCATCAGCTCGATCAGGGTGAAGCCGGCGCCGCGGGATCGGCGCCCCGGGTACAGACGACAGGGATTCATCTCCGGCCTTCGCATGGAATGGTGCGGGTTTCCGATAAACGGATTGCACTCCAGGCCGCGCCCGCCTTCCCCCCCGGCCGGACGAGCGGTGCCTGGCGACCGGCGAACGTCAGCCGGATGTCTCGGCCATCGCCTCGTCGAGCCACTCGACCCAGTGGCGCACCGGAGTGCGGGTTCCCGCCTGCAGGTGCGCGATGCAGCCGACGTTGGCCGACAGGATCGCCGCCGGCGCCCGGGCCTGCAGCGCCGCCAGCTTGCGCGCGCGCAGCTCGGCCGCCAGGCCCGGCTCGAGGATCGACCACGTGCCGGCGGAGCCGCAGCACAGGTGCGCGTCAGCCACCGGCAGCGGCTCGGCGCCGAGCCGCGCGAGCAACTGCTCGACCGCGCCCCGGACGCGCTGGCCGTGCTGCAGCGAGCACGGCGACTGGAACGCGACGCGCGCTGCCGCGTCGCTGCCGGTGACACGCACGCGCAGCGCGTCGAGCGAGCCCTCGAGCTGCGCCGGCAGCCATTCGGCCGGATCGCGCGCGGCCGCCGCGACCCGCAGCGCGCGCTGCGCGTAGGCCGGGTCCGCACGCAACAGGCGCCCGTACTCCTTGACCATCGCGCCGCAACCCGACGCGTTGACGAGGATGGCTTCCGCGCCCGCCTCCAGCAGCGGCCACCACGCATCGACGTTGCGCCGCGCCTGCGCGAGCGCGCCGCCGGGGTCGCCGAGGTGGTGGCGAACCGCCCCGCAGCAGCCCGAGTCCGGCGCCCTGAGCGCCTGCACGCCGAGCCGGTCGAGCACGCGCGCGGTCGCCGCGTCGACGTTCGGCATCAGCGCGGGCTGCGCGCATCCGGCGGGCAGCACGACCTTGCGCGCGTGCGTGCGCGCCGGCCACCCGAGCGCGGCACGGTGCTGCGGAACGCGCGAGCGCAATCGCGGCGGCAGCAGCGGGCGTAGCCATTGTCCCGCGCGCAGCGCGACGGCGAACGGCCAGCGCCGCGCGATCGCCTCGCGCAACGCGAAGCGCAACAGGCGCTGCGCAAGCGGGCGTCGGACCTGGCGATCGACGAGCTCGCGGCCGATGTCGAGCAGCCGCGCGTACTCGACGCCCGACGGGCAGGTGCTCTCGCAGCTGCGGCAGGTCAGGCAGCGGTCGAGGTGCCCTTGCGTCGAAGCGCCCGGCGCGCGTCCCTCGACCACCTGCTTGATCAGGTAGATGCGCCCGCGCGGTCCGTCGAGCTCGTCGCCCAGCAGCTGGTAGGTCGGGCAGGTCGCGGTGCAGAAGCCGCAGTGGACGCAGCGGCGCAGGATCGCCTCGGCCTCGGCGCCTTCGGCGGTGCCCGCGAGCCAGTGCGCGAGTCTCGTCTCCATCAGAGTCCCGGGTAGAGCCGGCCGGGGTTGAAGATGCGGTCCGGGTCGAACGCGTCCTTCAGGCGGCGGTGCAGCAGGGCGTTCGCCGCCGGCAACGGATGGAACACGCCCGCGCCTGCGTCCGCGCCGCCGCGGCGGAACAGCGTCGCCGTGCCGCCCGCGCGCGCCGCCGCCGCGCGGATCGTCTGCGCATCGAGCGTGCTGCGCAGCCAGCGCTGCGCGCCGCCCCACTCGATCGCCTGTTCGCCGGTCAGCCCGAGCGGCGGCGCGACCGCTGGCAGCGACAGTCGCCACAGCGGCGCGGCGCCGGCGAAGAAGGGGTCGGCGTGGTCGCTCGCCGCGCGCCACAGCGCGCCGGCCTCGTCGGGCTCGAGCAGGCGCGCGCCGCGCTCGCGCGCGATGCGCGCGGCGGCGGCGTCGACCGCCGCCGCGGCGCCCGACAGTCGCACCGCCAGCACGCCGGCGCGCCACAGGCTGGCCGACAGCGGCATCGGCTGGCCGGCCCACTCGTTGAGTGCGCGCAGCGCCCCCGCCTCGTCGACCTCCATCTCCAGGCTGCATTCGGCCGCGGGGCGCGGCGACACCTTCAGCGACACCTCGACGATCGGCCCGAGGATTCCGAGCGATCCGCACAGCAGTCGCGAGACGTCGAACCCGGCGACGTTCTTCATCACCTGGCCACCGAAGCGCAGCAGGCGGCCCTCGCGGTCGAGCAGCACCGCGCCGAGCACGAAGTCGCGCGCCGCCCCGGCCGCAGCGCGCCGCGGCCCCGACAACCCCGCTGCGACGACGCCGCCGACGGTGGCCGGCCCGCCGAACGCAGGCGGCTCGAAGGCGAGTATCTGGCCGCGCGCCGCGAGCGCCTCCTCGACTTCGGCCAGCGGCGTGCCGCAGCGGGCCGTGATCACCAGCTCGCTCGGCTCGTAGCCGACGATGCCGCGGTAGCCGCGCAGGTCGAGCAGCTCGCCGACCGGCGCCTCGCCGTGGAAGTCCTTGGTGCCGGCGCCGCGAATCTGCAGTGCGCAACGCCCGGCCGCCGCGGCGCGCACGCGCTCGGCGAGCCCGGCGAGCGCGCGCCCGGGGTCGTCGCCGGTGGGGAGCGTCTTGTCGCTCATCGCCGCTGCGCCAGCTCTTCGAACGACGGCCGCTCCGGATGGCTGCGGCGGCGCCCGTACTCGGCGCAGCGCGCCGGCACCGGCAGCGCCTTGCCCGGGTTCAGCAGCCCCGGCGGATCGAACGCGCGCTTGACCGCGCGAAACGCCGCCAGCTCGTGCGGCGCGAACTGCACGCACATCGAGTCGATCTTCTCGATGCCGACGCCGTGCTCGCCGGTGATCGTGCCACCGAGCCCGACGCTGAGCTCCAGGATTTCGGCGCCGAAGCGCTCGGCCCGCTCCCACTCGTCGGGATCGTTGGCGTCGAACAGGATCAGCGGATGCAGGTTGCCGTCGCCGGCATGGAACACGTTCATGCAGCGCAGCCGGTAGCGTTCCTCCATGCCGGCGATCGCTGCGAGCATGCGGCCGAGGTGCCGGCGCGGGATCGTCCCGTCCATGCAGTAGTAGTCCGGCGACAGCCGCCCCGCCGCCGGGAACGCGTTCTTGCGCCCCGACCACAGCTGCGCGCGCTCCGCTTCCGACTGCGAGACGCGCACCGCGGTGGCGCCCGACTCGCGCAGCAGGCGCTCGACGCGCGCGATCTCGTCGTCGACCTCCTCGGCGGTGCCGTCGGATTCCGCCAGCAGGACCGCCGCGGCGCCGGTGTCGTAGCCGGCGCCGACGAACTGCTCGACCGCCGCCACGGCCTTGCGATCCATCAGCTCGAGGCCGGCGGGCACGACGCCGGCCGCGACGATTCGCGCCACTGCGTCGCCGGCCGCGACCACGTCGTCGAACGACGCGACCACCACGCGCGCGACCGGCGGCATCGGCACGAGCTTCAAGCTGACCTCGGTGACGACCGCCAGCATGCCTTCCGAGCCGACCACCAGCGCCAGCAGGTCGAGCCCCGGCGTGTCGAGCGCCTCGCTGCCGAACTCGACCGGCTCGCCGTCGACGGTGAGCCCGCGCACGCGCAGCACGTTGTTGACCGTCAGGCCGTACTTCAGGCAGTGCACGCCGCCGGAGTTCTCCGCGACGTTGCCGCCGATCGTGCAGGCGATCTGCGATGACGGATCGGGCGCGTAACAGAGCCCGTGCGGCGCCGCGGCCTCCGAGATCGCCAGGTTGCGCGCGCCCGGTTGCACGCGCGCGACGCGCGCGAGCGGGTCGATCGACAGGACGCGGTTCAGCTTCGCGAGCGAGAGCACGACGCCGCTCGCGTGCGGCATCGCGCCGCCCGACAGGCTGGTGCCGGCGCCGCGCGCGACCACCGGGACGTCGAGTTCGTGGCACGCCTTCAGCACCGCGCGCAGCTGCGCCTCGTCGTCGGGCAGCGCGACCGCCGCCGGCAACTGCCGGAACGCCGACAGCGCGTCGCACTCGTACGGGCGCGTGTCCTCCTCGCGATGCAGCAGGCAGTGCGCGGGCAGCAGCGCGCGCAGCCGCTCGACGAGCGCGCGCCGCCGCGCCGGCGCGAGCGGCGCCGAAAGATCCGCGTAGCGGTCGTCGTCGCTGCGCACGCGCGCCGCTCAGCCGAACGGGAGCACGACGCCGCGCAGGTTGCGCCCGGCGATCAGGTCCGCATAACCGTCGTTGATCGCGTCCAGCGGGTAGCGCCGCGTGACGAGCTCGGCGAGCCGGATCGCGCCGCGCCGGTGCAGCGCGATCAGCTCGGGAATCTGCACGCGCGGGCTGGCGAAGCCGTAGACCGAGCCCATGATCGCCTTCTGCGACGTGACGAGCTCGAGCGGCGGCACCGGCAGCGACAGCTCGCCCGGGGGCGTGAGCGCGGTGACGACCACGTTGCCCGCCTTCGCCGTCGCGCGAAACGCCGCGAGCAGCGTCGCGGGCGGATCGATGCAGACGAACGCGTGGTCGACGCCGACGCCGTCGGTGAGGGCGTGCACCGCCGCCACCAGGTCGGTCGCGCCGCTGTCGACGGTGTGCGTGGCGCCGAAGTCGCGCGCCCACTCGAGCTTGCGCGCGACGACGTCGGCGGCGACGATCGTCGTCGCGCCGGCGAGCTTCGCGCCCTGCACCACGTTCATCCCGTCGCCGCCGACCCCGACGACCAGCACCGAATCGCCCGGCCGCACCCGCGCGCGGTGGCGCGCGGCGCCGATCCCGGCCGGCACGCCGCAGGCGACGAGGCTCGCGAGCTCGAACGGCAGGTCGCGCTCGATCACGACCACCGACGCCTGGTGCACGACGGTGTATTGCGCGAACGCGCCGATCATGCAGAACGCGCCGACCTCGCGCCCGGACGCGTCGCGGCGCCGGTAGCTGCCGTCGACCTGCGGCCCCTGCGTGATGCGGGGCCCGAGCGCGCACAAGTGCTCGCGGCCCTGCCGGCACCAGCGGCACCTGCCGCAGCCGGGGATGAACGTGAGCACCACGTGGTCGCCGACGGCGACGCCGGCGACGCCGGGCCCGAGCGCCTCGACCACGCCCGCGCCCTCGTGGCCGAGCACCATCGGGCTCATCGCGACGCGCCGCTCGCCCTGCATCACGTGCCAGTCGGTGCGGCACAGTCCGACCGCCTCGACGCGCACCAGCACTTCGCCGTCGCGCGGCGCGTCGAGTTCGACGTCCTCGATCGACAGCGGATCGCCGGGGCGGTGGAAGACGGCGGAACGGACGCGCATCGCGCGAGGATGCGGGCCGCGCGCGGGCCCTGTCAACCGCCGCCGCGCGCGAGCGCCGCCTTCAGGCCGGAGTAGCCGGGCTGGTCGATCGCGACCTGGTTCGCCACGGTGAGCCGCAGGTGCGCGGCCAGTCCCGGCGCGTCGAGCGCGAGGCTGCCGTCGCGCAGCGCGTGCACCAGCCGCCAGCGCAGCGACTCGAGGTCGCCGTCGGCGCCGAGCAACGCGCGCAGCCGTTCGTGCTCGAGCTCGCGGTGGCGCGGGCCCAGCGCGCCGTCGCGCAGCACGATGTCGAGCGAGTTCGACGCCACCCGCGCCATGAAGCCGACCCGGCCCTCGTGCGCCGGCATCACTTCGGCACGCAGGTAGTCGCGCACGCTCTCGAGCAACTCGTCGATGCGCGGCATCTCGGCGCGCGCCGCGCCGGGATCCTCGCGCACCAGCTCGACGGGCCCCGGGATCAGCAGGTTCGCGCAATCGACCTGGCACTCGGAGGTGCGGCGCCCGATCGCGATCTTCTCGACCGTGCGGTCGGGGCCGCAGCGGTAGCCGTCGGTCATGCCGAGGCAGCCGACCGCCCACCAGAACGAGCCGAAGATCTCCCAGAAGCGGACGTGCTCCGGATCGACGCGCCGCCCCGACGCGACCTCATAGCCGCGGAACAGGTCGTCGTAAGTGCCGAAGCCGCCGACCGGCAGGTCGCTGCGCCCGAAGCGCCACGAATTGATGCAGATCCAGCCGAGATCGCGCATCGGGTCGCCGATGTACGAGATCTCCCAGTCGAGCACCGCGACCACGCCGTCGGGCCCGACCATCAGGTTGCCGTTGCGGAAATCGTTGTGCACCAGCGCCTCGACCGGGCTCGCCGGCAGGTGCGCGAGCAGCCAGCGCGCCGCGTAGTCGATCATCGGCTGCGGTGTGCCGTACTGCCGGTAGCGCTCCCAGGTCTGCTCGACCAGCGTCGCCGCCGGCACGCGCGCGAGCATCCGGTCGAGCCCGGTGCGCGCGACGTCGATCGAATGAATGCGTCCGAGGATCTCGCCGCACTGGTACGCGAGCTGCGGGCGCACCTGCGCCAGCGCCTCCGAGCGCACGATGCGCGCGCCCAGCGTCTCGCCGTCGAGCCACTGCATGACGAAGCCGTCGCCGAGGCCGTCCGCCGGCTCGAACACCGCGTAGACCTCGGGCTCGGGGACGCCCGCGGCGCGCGCCGCGCGCATCAGCGCGGCCTCGGTGCCGATGCCCATGCCCGGGTGCCCGGGCGCGCGCTGCTGGTCGAGTCCGCCCGGGACGCGCCGCATCGCCATCAGGCGCTCGCCGCCCGCGTCGCGCACCACCAGCCGGCAGGTTTCCTGGCTCGCGCCGCCCGAAAGCCGCTCGGCGCTCACCAGCGCCTCGAAGCCCGGCACGTGGCGCCGCAGCACCGCCGCGAGCTTCTCCTCGAAGCCGGGCACGGACTGTGCCGCCATCGCCTAGTCTTCCCGGACGCCCTTCGGCGCGCGCTGCTTCATGAAGCCGAACAGGTAGCCGGCGACGCGGCGCATCTGGATCTCCTCGGCGCCCTCGGTGATCCGGTAGCGGCGATGGTGCCGGTAGATGTGCTCGAACGGCTGGTGGCGCGAGTACCCGAGGCCACCGTGCACCTGCATCGCCCGGTCGGCGGCCTCGCAGCACAGGCGGTTGGCCCACAGGTTGCACATCGACACCTTGTCGGACACCGAAAAGGCGCCATAGGTGTCCATCAGCCACGCGGTCTTGTGGACCAGCGCGCGCAGCATCTCGCACTGCGTGTGCAGTTCGACCAGCGGGAACTGGATCCCCTGGTTGGCGGCGAGCGCCTTGCCGAACGGCTTGCGCACCTTCGAGTACGCAACCGCCTGGTCGATGCAGTACTGCGCCGCACCGAGGCTCGACGCCGCCTGGCGGATCCGGTTCTCGTTGAAGAAGTGCTGCACGACGTGCAGGCCGCGCCCCTCGCGGCCGAACATCGACTCCTGCGGCACGCGCACGCCGGTGAGCGACAGCCGGCCGTGGTCGGTCGGCATGTTGAAGGTCCACAGCATCTGCTCGACGCGCAGTCCGGGCGCGTCGACCGGAACCAGGAACGCGGTGATGCCTTCGGCGTCGCCGGCGTTGCCGGCGGTGCGCGCGAACACCAGCACGTGCTTTTCGTGGTGCACGCCGCTGGTCCAGCACTTCTCGCCGTCGATGACCCAGTAGTCGCCGTCGCGCACCGCGCGGGTTTCCATGTGCGTCGCGTCGGAGCCGTGCGCCGACTCGGTGATGCCGACCGCGAAGCCGGCCTCCCCGGGCAGCAGCCCGGGCAGGAATTCGCGCTTCTGCGCGTCGCTGCCGTAGATGATCATCAGCTGCGCCGACAGGCAGTTGCCGACGATCGAATGCTCGTTCTGCAGGTCGTTGTGCAGGCCCAGCCCCTTCGCGGCGAAGTGCTCGCGGATCACCGCCATGCCGAGGTTGGTGCCGTTGCGCCCCCCGTATTCCTTCGGCAGCACGTAGCGGTAGTGCCCCGCAGCGTCGGCGCGCCGGCGCGCCTCGGCGAGCAGCGCCTCCCAGTCGGGCCTGGGCACACCGTCGTGGTCCCAGTCGGTGCGCGCGTGCTCGCGCCGGTGGTCGAAGAAGCGGACGTTGTCGTCGGCGCGCTCGAGCGGCCTGATCTCGCGTTCGATGAAGTCGTCGAGCTCTGCGAGATAGTCGCGCAGGTCCTGCGGGAGGTCGAAGGTCATCGTCGTTCGGTGCCGGTGGGGAGCCTCGTCGGGGCGCGGCGCCCCTCGAAAAGAAACACGGGGCGCGCGCGCCCCGTGTCGGTCGGCGGGCCGGCACGAAGCCGGCCGCGACGACTTACTGCAGCGGGCCGGTGATCCGCTTGAACTTGCCGTTCGTGATCTGCGTCAGGACGGCCGTGCGGGTGCCGACGTGGTTGTCGCGCGAGAAGGTCAGCGGCGGCGCGCCGAAGATGCTCTGCCAGTTCTTGATCGTCTCGAGCGCCGCAAGGAACTTCTCGGTCGTCAGGTCCTTGCCCGCCCGCTCGAGCGCGAGCGCGGTCAGCTTCTGCATGTCGTAGGTCATCGCGGCCGAGACGTCGGCCTTGGTGCCGAAGCGCTTCTCGTAACGGACCATCCACGCCTTGACCGCCGGCGACTCGTTGTCGAAGTCGAGCGGCGCGTACTGGCACAGGACGTAGGCACCCTCGGTGTTGGCCTTCCCGAGGTCGGCAACCGCCTGGTTGCAAGCCGAAGCCGGCGCCAGGAAGTCGACGTTCCAGCCCAGCTTGCGCGCCTCGGCCATGATGCCGACCGTCTCGCGCGGCACGGTGCCGAGCATGATCAGGTCAGGGTTGCCCTGGCGCACGCGCGCGACCTGCGACGAGAACGCCGTCTCGCCGCGCTTGTAGCTCGCCTCGGCCACGACTTCCATGCCCGACGCCTTCGCCTGCGCGACCGCCGCGTCGCGGATGTCCTTGCCGAAGTCGTCGTCCTGGAAGATCACGGCCATGCGCTTCTTCTTGCCCGCGAAGTGACGCACGCCGGCCTTGACCTGGCCCTCGTACGGCGCCGCGAGCGCGAACATCAGCTTGTTGAACGGGTCGTACATCGCCTTGTTCATCGCGCCGGGGAACAGGTGCGGCACGCCCGCCTCGAGCACCGCCGGCAGCGTGGCCGACACCACCGCCGTGCCGAGGGCGCCGACGATCGCGAACACCTTGTCCTGCTGCAGCAGCTTCTGCGTCGCCAGCACGGCCTTCTTCGGGTCGTAGCCGTTGTCCTCGATCACCAGCCGGATCTTGCGGCCGTGGACGCCGCCATCGGCGTTGATTTCCTCGACGCCCATGATGTGGCCGTTGCGCTGCGGCACGCCCCAGAACACGATCGGCCCCGACAGGTCGAGGTGGTTTCCGATGACCACTTCGGTCGGCGTCACGCCCTGCGTCGCCTGCGCCTGCATCGTCCAGGTCGCCGCGACGAGCGCGGCGCCTGCCAAGAGTAGCGATTTCCTCATGTCTGTCCTCCTCCCTGGTGTGACCAACCGCCCCGGGTCCGGGCCACAGCGCGGCCCCGGGACACTTCGCGAAAACACGGTATCACGAACCGCGATACATCGTTTCGATCAACCCGCTGTACTTCTGGTAAACGAACTTGCGCCGCAGCTTCAGCGTCGGCGTCATCTCCTCGTCCTCGGCCGTGAGCAGCACGTCGAGCAGTTCGAACTTCTTGACCGACTCGACGTTGTTGAGCGCGGCGTTGGCGCGCTCGACTTCGGCCGCGATCAGTTTGCGCACGTCCGGCAGCCGGGTCAGGCTGCCGTAGTCGGTGAACGGGAGGCGCTTCTCGAGCGCGAACTTGCCGACGTTGTCCTGGTCGACCATGATCAGGCAGGTGACGTACGGACGCCGGTCGGCGACCACCACCGCGTCGCTGATGTACGGGCTGAACTTGAGCTTGTTCTCGATCTCGGACGGTGTGATGTTCTTGCCGCCCGACGTGATCATGATGTCGCTCTTGCGATCGGTGATCCGCAGGCAGCCATTCGCGTCGAGCGTCCCGACGTCGCCGGTGTGCAGCCAGCCGTCGCGCAGCGTCTCGGCGGTCTTGTCGGGCTTGTTGCGATAGCCGGCGAACACCCCGGCGCTGCGCACCAGGATCTCGCCGTCGTCGGCGATGCGCACCTCGGTGCCGCGCACCGGGTAGCCGACCGTGCCCGGCTCGAAGTCGCGCGAGCGCGTCGCGGTGGCCACGCCGGTGCACTCGGTCTGCCCGTAGAGCTCGAGCATGTCGACGCCGAGCGCGAGATACCACCGGATCGCCTCCGGCGAGATCGGCGCGGCGCCGGTGCCGGCGATCCGGCAGCGGTCGAGCCCCAGCATCCGCTTGGTGTTGCCGAGCACCGTCCATTCGGCGACGCGCCGGCGCAGCGCGAGCCCGAGCGGCACCGACCGCCGCGCGAGCTTGCAGTCGGCGACCGCTTCGCCGACGGCGATCGCGCGCCGGTAAGCCCAGCGCTGCAGCGGCGTCGCCTCGCGCAGCGCGATCATGACGTTCGAGTAGAGCTTCTCCCAGATCCGCGGCACGCCGAGGAACACCGTCGGCGACACCTCGCGCAGGTTCTCGAACACGGTGCCCGGGTTCTCGGCGAAATTCACCACCCCTTCGTAGGCGAGCGGGCGGATCGCGGTCATCAGCCGCTCGGCCACGTGGCACAGCGGCAGGAACGCGAGCGTGTGGTCGCCGGGCCCGGTCGGCGCGACGTCCTGCCACGCGTGCATCTGGAACGCAAGATTCGCGTGCGTGATCCGCGCGCCCTTCGGCGCGCCGGTGGTGCCCGAGGTGTAGACGATGATCGCGTCGTCGTCGGGCTGCGCGGTCGGCAGCAGCCGTTGCCACGCCTGCTGGTCGGCGATCGCCCGCTCGGTCCCGAATGCGACCAGCCGCTCGTACGCCTCGACCTTGTCATGGCTGAAGCCGTGCAGGCCGTCCATGTCGATCACGACCACGCGCTCGATCGCCGGCAGCCGGTCGAGGCGCTCGAGGATCTTGTCGAGCTGCTCCTCGTTCTCGACGAAGGCCACCCGCGCCCCGCTGTCGGCAAGCACGTACTCGACCTGGTCCGGCGACGAAGTCGGGTAGAGCCCCACCGAGACGGCGCCCAGCCACTGCACCGCCATGTCGACGTAGAGCCACTCGTGGCGCGTTTCGGACAGGATCGCGACGCGGTCGCCGTGCCCCACGCCCATGTCGGTGAGCGCGAGCCCGACGTGCTTCGCGCGCTCGCCGTATTCGCGCCACGACACCTGCTGCCAGATCCCGCCGCTCTTGTACATCAGCGCGGCGCGCTCGCCGCGCGAC
>JANJTK010000263.1 GCA_024711155.1 Burkholderiaceae bacterium | reverse complement strand
GTTGCAGCAGGTGCGCGGGCAGGGTGCGCAGTTCGCCGCCGTCGTTGGCGGTGTCGTTGCTGTCGCCGCTGCTGGTGTCGATGCCGAGCAGGGCGTCGAGGCCGCGGCCGAGGCCGCGCGGTTTCTTGGTCGCCATCGCGGGCTCCGTCAGTTCGTCGGGCCGGCCGCGGCCGGCTTGGCAGTGCGTTCGTGGCGCAGCATTTCGCCGGCCAGGCCGAGATAGGCGATGGCGCCGCGCGATTCGCGGTCGTACATCGAGATCGGCAGGCCGTGCGAGGGTGCTTCCGCCAGGCGCACGTTGCGCGGCACCACGGTGCGGAAGACCTTGTCGCCGAAATGCTTCACGAGCTGGTTCGAGACGTCGTTGCCGAGGTTGTTGCGCAGGTCGAACATGGTGCGCAGGATGCCCTCGAGTTCGAGCTTCGGATTCAGCCGCGTCTTCACCGCCTTGATCGTGTTCAGCAGCGCGGTCAGGCCTTCGAGCGCGAAGTATTCGCACTGCATCGGCACCAGCACGCCGTCGGCGGCGGTGAGCGCGTTCAGCGTGAGCAGCGACAACGAGGGCGGGCAGTCGATCAGGATGAAGTGGTACTTGTCCTTGACCGTGTCGAGGATGGTGCGCAGTCGCGTCTCGCGCGCGATCTCGTCCATCATCTTGATCTCGGCCGCGGTCAGGTCGGCATTGCCGGGCAGCAGGTCGAAGCCGCCGGGCGTGGTCACGATCGCGCGCTCGGCCGGCACTTCCTCCAGCAACACCTCGCAGCCGTTCGGCTTGGCCGTGGCCTTGTCGACGCCGCTGGCCATTGTGGCATTGCCCTGCGGGTCGAGATCGATCAGCAACACCTTGCGTCGCGCCTCGGCCAGTGCCGCCGCGAGGTTCACGCTCGTCGTGGTCTTGCCGACGCCACCTTTCTGGTTCGCGACAGCGATGATGCGGGTCATGGGCAGGAGTGGCCTACGCGCCAACGGGCGCCGGGCCGCGGATGATACCCGAGGTGCTTGGTCAAGCGTCCCAATGGATTGGTTCTGCGCCAACCGACGACGTTCTCCGTCGGGAATCGATCTGCACTACTTGAATTCACAAGCGAAATTCCCGACGATAAATTGTCACAAGACGTGACATAACATTGGGATAATGGAATGAAAAGCACAGCAATTGCCTTGGCGATGTTGGTCGCCTCGCTCTCAACCCAAGCGATGGATTCGGGTCTCAAGCACACCAGGAACCAGATGGATTCTTCCAAGGTGGCGCGGCAAGCATCGATCACC
>JANJTK010000260.1 GCA_024711155.1 Burkholderiaceae bacterium | reverse complement strand
CGAACGCACGGCTTCGTCACGGTGCCACTTGTGAGCGACCGCCCGCGGTGACTACCCGAGGCCCCGCGAGCCACCAGCCGGTGATCGAGTGACCTAGATTCAGCCCGGCACCGACAGGCCTCTTGACATCGAGGCCCGCTGCTGTCATAGATGCAAGCAGCATGCAAGCGATCCGTATGGGCGTCTGGCCTTCTCCGCGGCAGCGGAACGTGACGTTTCCGTCCACCATCGGCTCGAGACGCCCTGACCCCTGCACGAATGACGAGAGATGACCAAGACCGCTGTCCGGACTGATCAAGCGCCGGCGCCCACGCGCGGTGCGCCATATTCCCAGGCGATCGTCTTCGGGGACCTGGTCTTCGTATCGGGACAGCTCCCGGTCGACCCGAGTAACGGTACCTGTGTTGCCGGCGGGATCCGCGAGCAGACACGTCAGGCGATGGAGAATCTGTCCGCCGTCCTTGAGGCGGCCGGCTCGCATCTGGAGCAACTCCTAAAGACGACGGTCTTTCTCACCGATCGCGACCACTGGTCGGCGATGAACGAGGTCTATGCGCAGTTCGTCGGAAGCAGCCCACCGGCTCGCTCGGCGGTCGAGGTGGGGCGGCTGGCCCACGGCGCACTCGTCGAGATCGAAGCTGTCGCAGCACGAGTGCCCCCCAGCAGAGCTCCGGCCTCAGCCCCAGCCGCCGCCGTCAGATCCGGCGACGCGGACCTGAGCGCCGCCAGGCTGAAGTCGCTCAGGCTCAGCGACCTAGGCGGTCCGGCTCAGCGACTTGGGCGGCCCGCTCCCAGCCACGTAGGCCGGCTTGCAGCCACGTAGGTCCGGCCGACTCAACCCATCGCCTGCGGATTCGAGGAGCGGCCCGCATTCGGTACCAGCGGCGCCGTGAGCACATCTGCCTGCAAGCCCGCACGCTCAATGGCCCGCCAGCCCTCCGGGGGCGTGAGCCATGCTGTCGGGTGAGGATGCACGATCCCGTCCCTGTAGATCACGCGCCCCCTGGCGACGGTGACCCGCACACGCCCGCTCTCCGGCCCGACGACGACCAGGTCACCGTCGGCGCCCGGTCGGCAATGGCCCTTGGCCGTTAGACCGAAGGCGCGTGCGGGGGTGGTCGCCGCCTTCATGATGAGCTCCGATAGGCTGAGGAAACCGAGGCGGACGAGCGCGTAGCCCGCAAGCAAGGTGTTGTTACGCGGTATCCCCCCCCCATCCGTAGCCCAAGCGTTCACGACAAAGCGACCGTCTGC
>JANJTK010000060.1 GCA_024711155.1 Burkholderiaceae bacterium | reverse complement strand
CGCTCCAACCCCCCCCGCACGGTCCACCCCAGCGCGCGGGGGGCTCCTTGGCGCCACGCGAGCGACCCCTTGCCCCGCCACGACATCGGCGCGCTGCTCGTCGTCGACGACGAGCAGCGGATCGCCGGGATCGTCACCGAGCGCGACTACGCGCGCAAGTGCGTGCTGATGGGGCGCGAGTCGCGCGAGACCGCGGTGAGCGAGCTGATGAGCGCGCCGGTGCTGCACGTGACGCCGGAGCACACCAACGAGGGCTGCATGGCGCTGATGACCGAGCACCGGATGCGCCACCTGCCGGTGCTCGACGGCGACCGGCTGGTCGGCATCCTGTCGATGCGCGACCTCGTGCGCGACATCATCTCCGAGCAGCAGTTCGTCATCGAGCAGCTGCAGCTCTATATCGCGGGCGATTCCCGCTGAGCTTCGGCAGCTGAAGAGGGGCGCGCCGACGCCGCCTGTCGCTCAGCGCGCCGGCAACAGGGCCACCCCGGCCGCCCGCGCCGCGGCGCTCAGCGCGTCGTCGAAGGTCGCCAGCGCCAGGCCGCGCTCCAGCGCGAGCTCGAGGTACGCCGCGTCGTACAGGCTCAGCGCGTGCGCCGCGGCGAGCTCACCCGCACGCGCCGCCGCTTCCGCCGACACCGGCTCGAGCGCGATCGGGAGCGCCGTGAAGGTCTCGAACAACTCGATGCGCGTCGCCCCGCGCAACCGCGTGCGACGCTCCGCCTGAAGCAGCGCGTTGCCGACCTCGAGCACCAGCAGCGACGGCGCGCGCGGCCGCTCGCGCAGCGCCTGCGCGATCAAACGGCTGGCTTCGTCGCTGCGCTCGTCCGGCAGCAGCCACGCGAGCCCCACCGACGCGTCGAGAACGAGAGCCATGAACGGGGGTTGCGCGCAGCGCTCAGTAGCGATGCCCGGCGTGCGCCAACGCTCGCGGCGTCTCCCCCGCCGCGAGCGCGGCCGTCAACGTGACGCCCTGGCGCGCAAGCCGCGCCCTGATCGCATCGACCCGCTCGAGCGCCTCCGCGACAGCCGCGTCGTCGCCCTCCTCGAACGGAATCAACTGCGCAACCGGCTTGCCGTGCCGCGTGATCACGAACCGCTCGCCGCGCGCAGCCCGCTCGATAAGCCTGGGCAGGTGCGTCTTCGCGTCGTAGGCGCTGACCGGTTCCGCAGCGACGAGCGGGAGTCGAGCGTTTTTCATTCAGACCAGTCTAGACCAGTCTGTATCAGGCGTCAACCGCCGGGGCGCTTCGACGCCCCTCCACCCGGCCGATTCGCCGTCACCCCATCCGCACCAGCAGCACCGGCACCGGCGAGCGGCGCGCGACCTGCTCGGCGTCGCTGCCCATCAGCACGCGGTCGACGCCGCGGCGCCCGTGCGTGCCGATGACGATCAGGTCGGCGGGCCACGCGCGCGCCGCCTCGAGGATCGCGTCGGAGACACGCTGCGCGCCGCTGTCGACGAGCTCGGTTTCGACCTCGACGTGCGGGCCGGCGACGCTGTCGCGCGCCTTCGCGAGCATCTCGTGCGCCGCGCGCCGCAGCGCCGGCTCGATCTCGCGCACGTAGACCTCGGGGCGCTCGAAGCCGGTGACGTGCACGAGCGGGTCCATCACGTGGACCAGCCGCAGCCGCGCCGCGCACAGCCGCGCGAGTCCCGCGGCCTCGGCGAGCGCACGCTCCGAGGTCGGGCTGCCGTCGATCGGAACGAGAATCCGGTCGTACATGGTCGTCTCCGTTGCAGTCGTTCAGCGCGCACTGTAGCGCGCCATCCGCCCGGACAGCGCGCGACGCGGCGCCTGCTGGATCTCGCACAGCAGCTCGTGCGTGACCGCGTCGAGGGCGAAGCGCCGCGCGATGTCGGTCTCGAGCCTTGCCAGCAGCCGCGCGGCGGTCTCGGCGTCGGCCAGCGCGCGGTGCGCGCGCCCCGCCGGCGGCAGTCCGGCGAACTCGGCCAGCGTGCCGAGCCGGTGGTTCGGCGCTTCCGGGTACAGGCGGCGCGCCAGCCGCATCGTGCACGCGAACGCCTGCGTTCGCGCGCACCCGACGCGCGCGAGCTCCGCGTCCCAGAAACGGCAATCGAACGCCGCGTTGTGCGCCACCAGCGGATGCAAGCCGACGAACTGCGCCGCCTCGCGCATTACCCGCGCCGCCGGGGGCGCAGCGCGCACCATCGCGTTCGTGATTCCCGTGAGCTGCTCGATGAAAGGCGGCACGTACGCGCCGGCGTTCATCAGGCTCTGGTAACGGCCGACGACCTCGCCGTCGCACAGCAGCACGACCGCGATCTCGGTCGCGCGCGCGCCTCCCTCCGGCGCCATGCCGGTGGTCTCGAAGTCGATGACCGCGACGGTTTCCATCACTCGCTCCCTGCTGCGGCCGGATGATAGCCGCCGCGCGCCCCGCAAGCCGCGCCGGGACGTCGATGCTGGAAGGTTCCGATTGACACCGGCGCGCGCCGGCATAGAGTGGAACGTGGGCGGCACGCAGTGCTGCCGCGCGGCCAACGCACCGGGGAGGCACCATGGACTTCACGATCGAGAAACGCGGCGAAACCCTGCTGGTGCGCATCGGCGCCGCCGCGAGCGACAGCCAGGAGGTGTACGAGGCCGTGCGCGCCTGCCGCGGCCAGAGCTGGTGGTCGTGCCCGTCGGGCGAGTGCTCGAAGATCGGGAACTGCGACACCCGACAGGAAGGTGGCGACACGGTGCTCGCGTTCACGCCGAGACCCGGCGAGACCTTGTCGGCGACGGGCGTGCGCGAGTGCCTCGGCTACGTGCTCAACGCTGCGCGTACGGACGCGGGCAGCGCGGCGGCAAGGTAAGCGCGCACAACCCGCCGCGGCGGCCCGATTCCGATCGCGATTCGCGTCTTTCGGACCGCTCGCTTGAGCCGCGTCAAGACGCCGACCCATCTCCGATCTACGATTGCAAGACGGGCGCGGATGCCCTTTGCGCCCCTTTCGCGCACACCCCAACGCAGGAGCACTCGATGAGCGACTACGCCGCCGACATCAGGAAGTACACCGCCAACGTCAACGAAGCCGCGGTCAAGTCGATCGTCGCGTACTGCGGCATCGCACTGCGCAACGCCGATTCGTCGCTCGTGTCGGCGACGAGCCCCGACGAGCTGAAGACGGTGCGCGACGGATTCGCGGCGAAGAAGCTCGGCCTCGCTGCCGACGCGGCCGACGCCGGCATCAGGAAAGTCGTCGAGCAGATGAAGGGCGAGCATCGCAAGAGCCGCGTCACCTTCTACTACCTGCTCGCGGAAGCCACCGGCACGATGGGCAAGCTCGGATGAGGTTGCGCTTCGCGCGCCCCTCTCGTTCCTTCGAGGAGAGCAGCTCATGCAACTGACGGACATCATCGCCGGAATGGGCGGGTTGCAGGCCATGGCGCGCGAACTCGGCGTGAGCGAATCGCAGGCCGCCACCGGCGCCGACGCGCTGCTGCCGGCGATCCTCGGCGGATTCGGCAAGCAGGCGCAGGCGCAACCGCAAGGTCTCGAAGGACTCGGCGGATTGCTCGGCCAACTCGGCGGCGGCGGACTGCTCGACGAGGTGCTCGCGCCGCAACCGACCAACCTCGATCACGGCAACGACGTGCTCGGCCAGATCTTCGGCTCGAAGGACGTGAGCCGCGCGGTGGCGCAGGGCGCATCGGCGCAGACGGGCCTCGACTCGTCGCTGCTGCGCAAGATGCTCCCGATGCTTGCGATGGTCGTGGGCGGCATGCTCGCGAAGCAGCAGGGCGGGGCAGGCGCCCAGGACGCGCCGCAGGCCGGCGGCGGACTCGGCGGGCTGCTGGGCGGACTCCTCGGTGGCCAGGCCGCAGCCAACGCCGGCCCGGGCGGGCTCGGCGGACTCGCGGCGATGCTCGACGCCAACCGCGACGGCAACCCGCTCGACGACATCCTCGCGATGCTCGCCAGGGGAACGCGCTAGCGCCCGCCGCACCCGGGGCCGTTCAGCCAGCCGCCTGCATCCGCAGCCGCCGCGCCGCGTCCTCGGCGCGCGCGTCGTCGATTTCGCGCATCACCCCGCGCACGTCGACCGCGCCGGCCGCGTGCTCGAAGCGGCCGGTGAGCGCGACGCCGGGGGCCAGCGCACCGCGCCGGTAGAGATCCCAGATCTCGTGCCCGTAGTCGGTCGCGAGCAACCCGGGAGCGAAGCGACCGAAGAAGCCGCGCAGGTTGTCGACGTCGCGCAGCAGCATGCGCTGGGCGTGGTTGTTGCCGGCCGCGTCGACCGCCTGCGGCAGGTCGATGATCACCGGCCCATCGGTGCCCAGCAGGATGTTGAACTCCGACAGGTCGCCGTGCACGACGCCGGCGCACAACATGCGCACCACCTCGGCGAGCAGCGTCGCGTGGTGCGCCTGCGCTTCCTCCGGCGTGAGCGCCACGTCGTTGAGCCGCGGCGCGGCGTCGCCGTGCGCGTCGGTCACCAGGTCCATCAGCAGCACGCCGTCGCAGAAGTTGTGCGGCTTCGGCACGCGCACCCCGGCGCCGGCCAGTCGGTAGAGCGCGTCGACCTCGGCGCTCTGCCATGCCGCCTCGGCGGCCTGGCGGCCGAAGCGCGTGCCCTTGGCCATCGCACGCGCCTGGCGGCTGTTGCGGACCTTGCGGTTCTCGGTGTAGTCGACCGCCTGCCGGAAGCTGCGCTCGGTCGCTTCCTTGTAGACCTTCGCGCACAGCGTCTCGTCGCGCCGTCGCACCACGTAGACCGTCGCTTCCTTGCCGCTCATCAACTGGCGCACGACCGTGTCGATCAGGCCTTCGTCGATCAGCGACTGCAATCTCCTGGGGGCTTTCATGGACGCCATTGTGCGCCCCCGGGGGCTCGGGCCCTGCACTCTGCGACAATCCGGGATGACCGAACCCACGACTGCCCCCGTCCCCGCCCCGTCGCCCCCCCCATCCGCCGCCGCGGACGGCACCCCCTTCAGCGACCTTCCGCTGTCGCCTGCCGCGCTGGAGAACCTGCAGCGGCTCGGCTACCAGCGCATGACGCCGATCCAGGCCGCGAGCCTGCCGCTGGCGCTGGCCGGCCACGACCTGATCGCGCAGGCCAAGACCGGCAGCGGCAAGACCGCGGCCTTCGCGCTGCCGCTGCTTGCGAAGCTCGACGCGCGGCGCTTCGCGGTGCAGGCGCTGGTGCTGTGCCCGACGCGCGAACTGGCCGAGCAGGTCACGCAGGAGATTCGCCGCCTCGCGCGAGCCGAGGACAACGTCAAGGTGCTGACGCTGTGCGGCGGCGCCACGATGCGCCCGCAGATCGCCAGCCTCGCGCACGGCGCGCACATCGTGGTCGGCACGCCGGGCCGCCTGGTCGACCATCTCGCGCGCGAGACCCTGCCGCTGGATGCGCTGAACACGCTGGTGCTCGACGAAGCCGACCGGATGCTCGACATGGGCTTCGCCGACGAGATCGCCTACGTGATCGAGCGTTGCCCGCGCGAGCGCCAGACGCTGCTGTTCTCGGCCACCTACCCGCCGGGCGTCACGAAGCTGGCGCAGCGCTTCATGCGCAACCCCAGGCAAGTGACGCTCGCCGAGCGCCATGCGGCGACCAAGATCCGCCAGCGCTTCTACGAAGTGGAGAACGGCCAGCGCCTGCAGGCGGTCGGCCGGCTGCTCGAGCACTACCGCCCGGTGAGCACGCTGGCCTTCTGCAACACCCGGCAGCGCTGCAGCGAACTGGCCACGCTGCTGCAGGCACAGGGCATCGTGGCGCTGGAACTGCACGGCGAACTCGAGCAGCGCGAGCGCGACCAGGTGCTGGTGCAATTCGCCAACCGCAGCTGCAGCGTGCTGGTGGCCACCGACGTAGCGGCGCGCGGGCTCGACATCGCCGGGCTCGAGGCGGTGATCAACGTCGACGTGACGCCGGACGTCGAAGTGCACACGCACCGCGTCGGCCGCACCGGCCGCGCCGACGAAGCCGGCTGGGCGTTCAGCCTCGCCAGCCGCAACGAGATGGAGCGCGTGGCCCGGATCGAACGGATGCAGGACACCGAATGCGAATGGCATTCGCTGGACGAACTGACCCCGTCCGCCGATCCGCAACCGCTGCGCCCGCCGATGGTGACGCTGCAGATCCTGGGCGGACGCAAGGACAAGATCCGCCCCGGCGACGTGCTGGGCGCCCTGACCAAGGACCTGGGATTTCGCGCCGATCAGATCGGCAAGATCAACGTGAGCGAGTTCTCGACCTGTGTGGCGGTCGCGCGCGACAGCGCGCGCGACGCGCTGCGCGGACTGAATGAGGGCAAGGTGAAGGGCAAGACGGTGAAGGTCAGGCGGATGTGACCAGCTCGCGCCTGACCAGCGCGGCCGTCGAGTGCGGCACGACCGCCAACCCTCGCGCCAGCAGGTGCGTCTTCGTGAACGCGGCGCCGAAAAGCAGGATCAGCGACGAGTA
>JANJTK010000052.1 GCA_024711155.1 Burkholderiaceae bacterium | reverse complement strand
ATGCCTGGAAACCACCGCCGGCTGGGATCGCCTGGTGCTGCCGGAAGCCCAGCTCGCCGTGCTGCGCCAGATCGCCGCCCACTTGCGCCAGCGCTTCACCGTCCACGAAAGCTGGGGCTTCGCCGCCCAGGGCAGCCGCGGCCTCGGCCTCGCGACGCTGTTCGCCGGCGAGAGCGGAACCGGCAAGACGCTGGCCGCCGAAGTACTGGCCCACACGCTGCAACTGGACCTCTACCGCATCGACCTCTCGGCGGTGGTCAGCAAATACATCGGCGAAACCGAGAAGAACCTGCGCCAGGTCTTCGACGCCGCCGAGGACTGCGGCGCCATCCTGCTCTTCGACGAAGCCGACGCCCTGTTCGGCAAGCGCACCGAGGTCAAGGACAGCCACGACCGCCACGCCAACATCGAGGTCAGCTACCTGCTGCAACGAATGGAGGCCTATCACGGCCTGGCCGTTCTCACGACCAACCTCAAGTCCAGCCTGGACAGCGCCTTCCTGCGCCGGCTGCGCTTCGTCGTCCAGTTCCCCTTCCCCGACCAGGCCCAGCGCCTGGCCCTCTGGCAGCGCGTCTTTCCGGCCGCGACGCCGGTCCGCGACCTCGATCTCGACAAGCTCGCGCGGCTCTCGATGACCGGCGGCAGCATCCGCAACATCGCCCTCAATGCCGCCTTCCTCGCCGCCGATGCCGGAGAGCCGGTGAGCATGACCCATCTGCTGCAGGCCGCCCACGCCGAAGCCTCGAAGCGCGAACGGCCGCTGGCCGATGCCGAAACGCGAGGCTGGGCATGAGCAAAATCCATCTCCACATCGAACAGCTGAGCCTGCCCGGCTACACCCCGGCCGAGCGCCGCGCCCTGCTCGCCGCGCTGGAGCGCGAACTGGCGGCCACAGGCGGCAGCGCCACACAGTCACCGGACAGCAAGCGGGAAAACCTGCGGGTCAGCGCGCCCGACCTGCGACCGCAGACTGTGGCCCGGCAGGTCGTGCAGGGCCTGAAGCCCGGCGGAAAAACCGGGGGGAGCCGGCCATGAAGCAGTTCAGTCCGGCCCTGCCCCGCCTTCCCGAGGCGCCACCGCGGCCGACGGCCGAACGCAGCCGGCGCGAGACGGATGCCGACCGGCGCGCCGGCCAGTCTTTCGAGCACGCCCTGACCGGCCCGGCGCGGCGGCCCCTGCCGGCCTGGCCGGCCGCCGCCAACCCCTTCCCGGACAGCGCCGGCCAGGCGCTCGCCCCGGCCCTGCGCGCCCCCTTCGAACAGGGCTTCGGCCACGACTTCTCGCAGGTCCGCATCTTCCATGCCGGCGAAACGGCCGCCGCGGTGCGGGCGGCGGGCAGCCGGGCGGTCACCTGTGGGCCGCGGATCGCGCTGGCCCCCGGCCAGTGGGCGCCGGAAACGCCGGGCGGCCGGGCGCTGCTCGCCCACGAACTGGCCCACGTCACGCAGCAGGCCGCCGAAGGCGTGCCGCGGCTAGATCACAAGACGCTGGACGAAGAGATCGACGAGGAACTCCAAGCCAAGGCCAGCGACCCCAAGACGCTCGACCCCAAGCACCGCGAATACGCCCGCACGCTGCAGGGGCACGGTTTCGACATCAGCCACGACAAGTCCTTCAAGCTGCTGCCCGAGCCCAAGGATCCGAAAGCCAAGGCGGCCTGGAAGCGCCAGTTCCAGAAGATCGAAAAACTGGCCGGCCGCATCCTCGACCAGAGCGGCCCCCAGGTCGAACAAAAGGAAAGCCGGGCCCAGATGCTGGCCACCGACCTCGCCACCGCCGGTTTCGTCAACGAAGCGATGGCCCTGGCGCCGAAGATCACCGACCCCGACCTGCGCAAGTTCGTCTACGAGGCCGTGCTCGGCCAGCCGGCCAAGGTCACGGAAGCCCAGGTCACGACCATCGCCCAGGACCAGGCAGCCAATGCCAAGAACCTGGCCGACCACGACCTGTTCACCCGCCTGACCACCGACCAGGGGGGCTATGCCAAGGACCTGGGCAGCGCCAAGGTCAACGCCGCCCTCAAGGTGGTCGTCAAGACCTACCCGAAGGATGCCGATCTGCCGCAGAAACTCGCCCAGCTGATGTTCTTCCACCCCGCCAGCCGCGCGGCCTTCACCGAATGGATGATGACCGAGAAGCGCGGCGCCCTGCTCAAGAAGATTTCCGAGCAGGCCTATTTCGTCGAGGACGCCAATATCCAGGCCGGCGGCACCACCCTGCACCCGGACGCCGCGACGCTGGGCTGGGCGATCGGCAACAAGCAGCGGGTCACGGTCGAGGACGTGACCGCCCTCTGCGCCGCCGCCGGCACCCCGCTCAAGGCGCCCGCCGCGCGCGACATCGCCACCCTCAAGGCCTGGCTGGAACTCAATACCGAGACGATCGGCCAGGCGCTCGCCAAGCAGAACCCCGGCAAGCCGGAAGTCGCGCAAGCGATGTACACGCAGATCGTCGAGGCCTTCACCTGGCACGTACCGGCCGACTCCAAGGAAGACGTCAAGCCGGACAAGAGCGGGCACCTCACCAAGCTCAGCGCGGCCGGGCCGCAGAAAAGCCAGCTCAAGGTCGACTGCGACGTGCTCGCCACCTACGGCGTGCGCCTGCTGGTCGCCAGCGGCTACACCCCGATCGGCTACATGGCGGTCAAGCCGACCGACCCCGACCGCGCCCCACACGCCATGGCCCTGCTCCAGCACGGCAAGGATTTCCACGCCATTTCCAACAACGCGACCCGGAAACTGGCGGCCAGCAAGAAGGCCGACGCCCTCAAGGAAGTGCGCGACTTCGGTCTTGGCGAGGCCTACGAT
>JANJTK010000256.1 GCA_024711155.1 Burkholderiaceae bacterium | reverse complement strand
GCGGTCAGCGTCAGCATCACCGCCGCGCCGACGATCACCGCCTCGCGCCTACCCAGCGCGAGGCCGACCAGCAGGATCACCGAGCCGGTGGCGAACGCGAGCTTCTGGATCAGCTTGTTGGCCTTCTCGGCCGCGGTCTGGCCGTAGTCGCGGGTGACGGTGACTTCGACCTCGGGTGGCAGCAGGCTGTTGCGCAACTCGTCGATGCGAGTGCGCACTGCGCGCGCGACGTCGACCGCGTTCTCGCCCGGCTTCTTGGTGACGCTCAGCGTGACGGCCGGATAGACGCGCCCGGCTTCGGCGGCGCGCTCGGCCTGCGTCTGGGACGGCGTCGTCGCCGCGTCGGCCTGCCCTGCGCTCGCGCCCGCGCCCGGGGTGAACCAGACGTACTGCTGCGGCTGCGCTGCGCCGGCTTCGATCCGCGCGACCTCGCGCAGGTACACCGGGCGATTGGCGTGCACGCCGACCACCAGCGCGCCGACGTCGTCGGCCGAGCGCAGGAACTCGCCGGTCTGCACGCTGAGCATCCCCTTGCCCGACGGGTCGACGACGTTGCCGGCCGGCATGCCGAGGTTCGCGGCCGCGAGCACCTGGCGCAATTGCGCGACGTCCAGGCCGCGCTCGCGCATCCGCGTGGGATCGAGCGCCACGTTCACGATGCGCCCCGGCCCGCCGATGGTCTGCACTTCGCGGGTGCCCGGCACCCGCTTGAGCTCGACCTCGACCGCGTGCGCGACGCGCTCGAGTTCGACCGCCGGCGCCGCGTCGCGCCGCCACAGCGTGACCGCGAGCACCGGCACGTCGTCGATGCCCTTGGGCCGCACGATCGGCGTGAGGATGCCCAGGTCGCGCGGCAGCCAGTCCTGGTTGGCGTTGAGCACGTCGTACAGACGCACCAGCGCCTCGGTGCGCGGCACGCCGACCTGGAACTGCACGGTGAGCACCGCCAGCCCGGGGCGTGCGATGGAGTACGTGTGCTCGATGCCCGCGATCTGCGACAGCACCTGCTCGGCCGGGCGCGCGACCATGTTCTGCACGTCGGTGCTGGACGCCCCGGGGAACGGGATCAGCACGTT
>JANJTK010000031.1 GCA_024711155.1 Burkholderiaceae bacterium | reverse complement strand
CGCTCGCGTTGGCCTCGAGGGCCTGGCCGACCAGCGCGGCCAGTCGGGGGTCGCCGAAGCGGCGCCACCAGTCGGCGAGCGACGTCTGCGCGGCGGTCGGCGCAGCGGGAGCGGCCACGGAACCTGCCACCGTCGCCGCGGACCAGGCCTGTGGCACCGGAACCGGCGGCAGCGCCGTGTCGCGCGACGGCAACGCGGCGCAGGCCGACAGCAGGAGGACTGGCAGCAGGACGGCTGCGCGCCTGCCGGGGTTTCTCTGGATGTCGTTCACCCGGCGATTGTCTCCCGCCCGAGCGTAAAGCCCGTTCCGTTCCGCGCAAGAAATTGTAAAGGCGCGGTGATCACGCAGTGATCCGTTAGCGATCCGTTACCCGCCGGCGCGGAGGATCGCTTCCACGGCCACACGGCATCCCGCCGGCGGTCCGAAGGAAGCAAGACCCGAACGACATCGAGGATGACCATCATGAAAAAGCTCTCTGCCCTCCAGGTCGCGCTCGCCAGCGCGGCTACGCTGCACTTCGCGGCGGCCCTCGCCTGCCCGAGCCTCGCCGAGATCGACGGCGCGTCGGCTCCCGGCCTGGCGTCGACTGTTCCGGCCGCATCGGCCGCGCCTGCCGCGCAGGCCACCTCGGCCCGGCAAGCGTGGCCGCTGCCCGGCTTCGACCGGATGCTGACCGACAGCCGCTCGGCGACGCCCGCGGCCGCGCCCGGCGCGCGCCCCGACGTCCTGTACCCGTTCTTCCAGGCGCAGCTGTGGAGCGAGCCGCTCGACCAGCGCTTCGCCGCCTCTTCCAGACCCGAACGCAAGGAGATCTGAGATGACACACGGAATGCTCGTCGCCGCCCACGTCGTGGCCGCGGTGATGCTCGGCATCGCAATCGCCGGCCTGTGGCTCGTCGACGGCAAGGCGCGCCGCACGACCGACCTCTCGACCTTCCAGCGGATGCTCCGCCGCATGGCAGCCATCGAGCAGCGCCTGCTGATGCCGTCGGTGATCACGCTGCTCGCGAGCGGCGTGTGGCTCGTCGCCGGCACCTGGGGCTTCTGGAGCGTCGTCTACGTGCCGTGGCTGGCCGGCATGGTGGCGTTGTACGTGTTCCAGGCGGTGTGGGCCAACGCGGTCACCCGCCCGCAGGCGGCCCGGCTCGAGCGCCTGGCAACCGAGGCGCAACTGGCGGGAGCGATCACGCCGGCACTGCACGTCGCGCGCCTCGGCTTCGTCGCGAGCTTCGGCCGCCACGTCGAACCGCTCGCGTACCTGCTGATCATGGCACTCGGCGCCTTCCGGCCGATGAGCTGGACCGGCGTGCTCGCCGGCGTCGCGGCGGCGGGGGTCGCGGCCGGCGTGTCCGCCGCGCTGTCGAGCGCGCCAGCGCTTCGCTACTCGCCGGCGAGCCGCTTCAGCAGCGCCTCGGTCGACGCCGAGGGCCGCACCTGAAGCGTCGCTCCCAGCACGTCCCTGCAGCGCCGGTAGGTGGCCGCCACCTCGGCGCTGCGTCCCATTCGGGCGTGACAGCGCATCAGCTGCTGGTAGAACGCCTCCACGGTGTTGTCGACCTGCAGCGCGCGCTCGAGGCCGGCGACGGCCTCGTCCCACTGTCCGGCTTCGGTGCGTCGCCGCGCCTGCGTGTCGGCGGCACGCACGAAGCGCGCACGCAGGCGCTCGCGCGGCGCGATCGTCCACGGCGCGTCGTCCCCGGCGAGCAGGCCGCCCCGATAGAGCGCCAGCGCGCGCCGCAGGTCGTCGTCGTCGCCCGCGTCCGGATCGACCGACTCGAACGCCCACGCGTCGGTCCAGCACAGGCGCGGGTTCAGGCTCAGCCGGCCCTCCTGCAAGAGCAGCGCGTCGCGCTGGCCGAGCAGCTTGCGCAGCCGCTGCAGCGTGGTGACGAAGGCGTTGTGCGCGTCGTCGCCCTCGGCGTCGGGCCACAAGGCCTCGGCGAGCTGCTCCTCGGCGACACCGCGCCCGCCGAACGCGACGAGCGCCTTCATCAGCTCGAGCGGGCGCTTCTGCACCTTCCCGGAGAAGCGCAGCGGCTCGCCGCCGAGCTCGATCGCGAACTCGCCGAGCACGCGCACCCGCACCGGCCACGGCCAGGCTTCGAGCCGCGCCGACGGCTCGTCGGGCTGCAGGCCGCGCAGCCGGATCAGCTCGCGCACGAAGTCCGGCTCGATGCCGCGCTCGAGCCCGATCCGCGACAGCCGCGCCATCGTGGCGTCGCGCCACCACGCCGCGTTGCGAAAGCCCTGCGCGCGCATCACCGCGAACATCGCGGCCAGCGCGGCGTCGCGCGCGGCGGCGTCGCCGCTCGCGTCGGCGAACTGCGCCTCGAGTTCGCGCACGTAGTAGAAGGCGTTGGGGCAGCCGAGGCTCGCCGCCACTCCGAGCGCCCGCTCCAGTTCGCCCCGCGCCCCCGCCTCGTCGCCGGCGCGAAACAGCGCAAGCGCCCGCGCCGGCCGCGCGTAGACCTCTCCCCACGGCACGCCCGCCTCGAGCGAGCACGCGAGCGCCGCCTCCGCGTGCCCGCTCATGTCCTGCGGGTCGTCGCGCTGCACGGCCTCCTGGAAAGCGAAGAAGTGGTATTGCACGCCATCGAGCCGCCGTTGCCCCGTGATCTGCGCGCGCATGCGCTCGAGGAAGTCGCGCGCCAGCGCAAGGTCGCCCGAGGTCGCTGCGGCGGTGCACCCCTGGCCCATCAGCATGAAGTCCCACACGTGCGCGCCGGTCTGCGCCGACAGCGCGAGCCCGCGCTCGACCGCCGCCAGCGCCTCCGTGTTGCGCGCGTTCATCCAGTGCGAGATCGCGAGGATCGCCTCCCACGCGAGGCGCACGAACGGGCCGATCGCGGCGGCGCTCGCGAACGGCTCGAGCCGCGGCACCAGTTCGTTGGCGCGCGCGAGGTTGCCGGTCCACCAGTTGTAGTACAGGACCAGCTGGCTCGCCGCGATCATCCGCAGCGCCGGGTCGATGTCCTGCGAGACGAGCGCGTCGAGCCGCGCGATCCATTCCCGCAGCCTCGGGGCCTGCGGCCGCCGGTACATCAGCAGCGCCGCAATCGCTGCCGCCGCGCGCACCTCGACTTCGAGCGACGGGAACTCCGGATGGCGCGCGCGCAGCGCGTCGAACTCGTCGATCCACGGATCGGCCGGATGGAAGTCGCTCCACGCGTAGTTGAAGGTGTCGGCGATGCCGGACCACGCCAGGTACTCGCCCTTCGCGCTGCCGGCCGCGCGGAACCCGTCGTAGGCCGACGCGAGCATCGCGCGCGCCTGCGCCGGGTCGTACGCGAGCCGGCACATGCCGTGGAAGTAGCCGAGCCAGGGCACCGTCTCGCGCTGCGGCGCCGGGATTTCCTCGATCCAGTCGGTGAGCGTCCGGAAGCGCCCGTGCGCGACGAGTCCGGGCGCCTGCTGCAGCACGAGCCGGATCACTTCTCCCCAGTCGCCGGCCTCGCGCAGCAGCGCGATGCTGGCCGCGACGTCGCCCTGTTCGGCCAGCAGCGCGGCCGCGCGCCGCTTGGCCGCGACCAGCGCCTGCGGCGTCGACTCGCGCCGCCCGCGCTCGAGCAGGAACTGGCGAAACAACGGGTGATACTCGTAGCTCGCCTCGCTGCCGGGCGCGGAGCGCCGCGCGACGAAGAAGTTGCGCCGGTCGAGCTCGGCCAGCAGCGCGGCCGCATCGGCCTGGCCGCTCAGCGCCGCGGCCGCGTCCGGCGTCATCGACGGCAGCAGCGCCGTCGTGGCGAGGAACTGCCGGATGCGCGGCTCGCTGCGCGCGAGCACCTCGCCGGCGAAGTAGTCGAACACCAGCGGGTCGCCCGGCACGCTGACGCCGGCGTCCTGCGCCGCCGGCCCGCCCTCGAGCATCAGCACCAGCCCCGCGAGCCAGCCCTGCGTGCGCTCGTGCAGGCGGCGCAGCGCCTCGTCGTCGGGCGCCTCGCCGCCGAGCCGCTGGCGCGCGATGCCGGCGCTCTCGTCCGCGCTCAGGCGCAGCGCGTCGCGATCGAGCAGCGTGAAGCCGTCGAGCATGCGCAGCCGCGTGAGCAGCGGCGGCGGCTCGACGCGGCTGATGGCGACGACCGCCATCCCCTGCGGCACCTCGGCCAGCCCTTCGCGGATCACCGCGTGCAGCGGCGAGTCGGCCGGGATCTCGTGATAGTCGTCGAGCACCAGCACCGCCGTGCCGCGCACGAGCTTGTAGAAACCGCGGAACCAGTGGCGCGCGAAGCCGGCCAGCCCCCCGAGGTACTCGGCAGTGAAGGCCGGCAGCGCCTCCTTGCTGCGCGTCGAGCGCGCGCCGGCGATCAGGCCGAGGTAGTGGAAGAACGACGCGACGTCGCTGTCGGCCGCGTCGACCCGGTACCAGACCGAGCGCAGCCGGCGCGCGCGCAGCCAGCTGGCGACCAGCGTCGTCTTGCCTGCGCCCGCCGGCGCGGCGATCCAGACCACGCTGCCACCGGCGCTCGCCGCGTCGAGCCGCTCGAACAGGCGCGCGCGCGGCCACGCGCGGTCCGCCTGCGGCGCCGTGAGCTTGGCGAGTTCGAGCGGTCGCTGCGCGGCTTCCGGCTCCATGGTGCGCACAGCATAGGAACTTCGGAGCCCGCGGGCAATCATTGCCCGCCGGGATGACGCGATGCAATACTGCGCCCCGAGGCGGCCGGCCGGCCGCCGCCACGCCCACGGAGCGCAGCATGGCCTGGATCGTCCTCGCGATCGTCGCGGCTCTCGCCGTCTACGTCGTCCTGCTCTACAACGGGCTGGTGCGGCGCCGGCAAATGGCCGAGGAGGGCTGGAGCGGCATCGACGTGCAGCTGAAGCGGCGCGCCGACCTGGTGCCGAATCTCGTCGAGGCGGTGCGCGGCTACGCCACGCACGAGCGCGAACTGCTCGAGCGGGTCACCGAGGCGCGCAACCAGGCGCGCGCGGTCGCCCCCGACGACGTCGCCGGCCGCGCGCAGGCCGAAGGGGTCCTGTCGGGAGTGCTGGGCAGGCTGCTGGCCGTCGCCGAGAGCTACCCCGACCTGAAGGCGAGCCAGAACTTCGTGCAGCTGCAGCAGCAACTCGGCGAGCTCGAGAACGAGATCCAGATGGCGCGCCGCTACTACAACGGCGCCACGCGCGAGCTCAACGTGATGGTCGAGTCGTTCCCGAGCAACCTGGTGGCGGGCGCCTTCGGCTTCGCAAAGCGCGCATTCTTCGAGACCGACGAAGCGAGCCGCGCGGTGCCGAAGGTCTCGTTCCCCGGGTAGCGGCGGCGCTCTCGTTCGTCGCCGTGTTCTCCTTCGCGGCGCTCATTGCGGTTGCGCTGCTCGCCATCGCGCCGGCCGGCGCCGCGCGCGCCGCCGAGGCGATCGAGCGCTTCGACGCCGCCGTCGACGTGCGCGCCGACGGCGAGCTCGAGGTCACCGAGACGATCGCGGTGCGCGCCGAGGGCGTGCAGATCCGCCGCGGCATCTACCGCGACTTCCCGCTGCGCTTCCGCGACGCCGAAGGCCGGTCGCGCGAGGTCACGTTCGAGCTCGTCGAGGTCACCCGCGACGGCCGTCCCGAGCCGCACTTCACGCGGCGCAACGAGCGCGGCGTGCGCATCTACGCCGGCAGCGAAGACGCGGCGCTCGCGCCGGGCCGCTACACGTACCGGTTGCGCTACGTCACCGGGCGGCAGCTGCGCCACCTGCCGACACACGTCGAGCTGTACTGGAACGTCACCGGCAACGAGTGGGCGTTCCCGATCGGCGTCGCGACGGCGCGCGTGCGCCTGCCCGGCAACGTGCCGCCGGTGCGCTGGACGGCCTACACGGGCCGCTTCGGCGAGCGCGGCGACGACTTCCGCGCGCTGCTCGCCACCGACGGCGCACTCGTGTTCGAGACCACCCGCGCGCTCGCGCCCCGCGAGGGCCTGAGCGTGGTCGCCGAGCTGCCCGCGGGCGTCGTGGCGGCGCCGACGCCGATGCAGCAGTGGCGCCACGCGCTGCTCGACTACCGCCGCGACCTGCTGGGCGGCCTCGGACTGCTGGGCGTGCTCGCGTTCTACCTGCTGTCGTGGCACGCGGTCGGGCGCGATCCGCCGAAGGGGACCATCGTTCCGCTGTTCCATCCGCCCGACGGCATCTCGCCGGCACTGGCCGCCTACGTGCGCCAGTGGGGATGGAGCAACGACTGGCGCGAGTTCACCGCGGCCGCCGTGTCGCTTGCGGTCAAGGGCCTGCTGGTGTTCGACGACGGCGACGGCGCGCTCACGCTGAAGCGCAAGGCGGACGCGCCGGGGCCGACGGCCGCGCAGTCGCTGCCCCCCGGCGAACGTGCGCTGCTCGCGTGGGTCGACCAGCAGGGCGGCCTCGCGCGCGTCGATCGCGCGCACGGCACGAGCCTCGCGAGCGCGCTGGCGTCGTTCCGCTCGGCGATCGAGAACGAGAACCGCAACCGCTTCTTCCGCCGCAACCTCGGCCACTTCGCCGCCGGCCTTGCGCTCACAGGACTGGCAATCTGGGCGACCTTCGCGTTCGGCTATCTCGGCGAGAGCGAGATCGCGCTGCTGGTCGGCGCCTGCGTGATCGGGGCGATTGTCGGCGTCGCGGTGGCGCGCCTCGTGCGCGCGGTGCTCGGGCCGCGCCGGCCGCGCACGATCGTCGCCGCCGTCATCAACTTCGCCGCGCTCGCGCTCTTCGGCGGCTTCGCCGCAACGATGCTGCTGCGCTCCGGACTCCCGCTCGGCGGCTTGCGCGACACCCTCGTCGGCGCGATTCTCGACCATGGCTTCCCGCTCGCGCTGGTCGCCGGCTTCGCGCTGCTGAACGGGCTCTTCTACTACCTGCTGCGGGCGCCGACTGCGGCGGGCCGGCCGGTGATGGACCGCATCGAGGGCTTCGAGCTCTACCTGCGCACCGCCGAGACCCCGCGCCTCGACGTCGCCGGCGCCCCCGAGATCACCGCCGAGCGCTTCGAGCGGCTGCTGCCGTACGCGATCGCTCTCGGCGCCGAGGAGCCGTGGTCGAGCGCGTTCGAGACCGCCTTCGCGCGCGCGCACCCGGACGAAGACTTGCGCGACGGCTACCGCCCGGCATGGCGCGGCGGCGCGCGCTGGTCCGGCGACAGCTTCGGGCATTCGGTGAGCGGCGCCGTGGCCGCGGCGCAGGCCTCGTTCGCGAGCGCGATGCCCGAGCCTTCGTCGTCGTCGTCGGGTTTCGGCGGCGGCGGGGGGTCGGGCGGCGGCGGAGGGGGCGGAGGAGGGGGCGGCTGGTGACGGGCGCGCTGCCGACCCGCCCCCGTCACGCCAGGCCGTAGAGCCAGCCCGCCAGGATCGCGCCCGTGAGCGCGAACCCCAGGTAGAGCGCGAACACGCGTCCCGTCGCAGCGGCCCGCACCGCGACCATCGCCGGAATGCTGGTGACGCCGCCGCCGAGCAGGAACGCCATCGCCGCACCGGGCGTCATGCCCTGCCCGATCAGGCCGCTCGCGAGCGGCAGCGCCGCGTACCCGTTCAGGTAGGCCGGCACGCCCACCAGCGCCGCCAGCACGACCGCGCCCGGGCCGTCGCCGCCCGCGAAGCGCGCGACCAGATCGGCCGGCACGTACGCGAGCATCAGGCTCTCGAGCACGAACGCGAGCGCCATCCACTTGCCGAGGAACGGCGTCTTCGACGCCAGTTCGCGCCGGAAGATTTCCCGGCGGGCCGCGTCGCCCCACCAGCGCCACTGCGGCGCGTCCCCGATGCGGAAGCGCTGCGCGTCGGCGCGCGACGCCGCGCCGATGCGCAGCGGCTCGGACAGCGCGCCGCCGCGAGCGAGCGCCGCGGTGCAGAAGCCGCCCAGCAGTCCGATGCCGATCGCCGCGGCGGTCTTGCCGAGCGCAAACGGCAGCCCGAGCATGCCGACGGTCATCACGAACATCGCCGGATCCATCAGCGGCGAAGCGAGCCAGAACGCCATCACCGGCGCGAGCGGCACGCCCATCGCGAGCAGCGACGCGACGATCGGAATCACAGCGCACGAGCAGAACGGCGACAGCGCTCCGACCAGCGCTGCCAGCGCCACCATCCGCGCGGTGCGGCCCCGGAACGCGCGAGCGATCAGCGGGTCGGCGCCGGCGGCGCGCGTCCACGCGGCCAGCGCCACCGACCCGAGCAGGAACGGAGCGACGCCGGCGGCTGCGCCCAGCAGGAAGCGCGCGCTCGCGAGCGCCTGCGCGGCGTCGGCGAGCGCGAGCGCCGCGAAGATCGCAGCCAGCGCGAGCACCACCCGGTCGAGCCGCGCCAGCCAGTGCCGGTGCGGCGGTTCGAGCACGGCGAGTTCCGGGTTCATGGCCTTACGTCCCTAGAAAATTGGTTGAAAGGACCGAAAAAAAGGGGGCGCCTTCCGCCTCAAGCCGCGCGCCGCCCGGCGCCGCGCGCGCCGGTGCAGCACTCGGCGACCAGGTAGTCGCCGAGGCGGCGCAGCTGCGCGTAGTGCGCCGTGCAGATCAACTCGCGGCCGCGCCGCTGCTGCGCTACCAGCCCCGCTTCGACCAGCGTCGACAGGTGATGCGCCAGCGTCGACGGGGGAATGCCGACCTCGCGCTGAAGTTCGGTGACGTTCAGGCCGTCGTCGCCGGCGCGCACCAGTGCCCGGAACACGCGCAGCCGCACCGGGCTGCCGAGCGCGGACAGCATCGCGGCGGCGGACGGTTCCGTGAGCGATCCCTGTTTCACGAAATCACCATAAAACTAGTTCAATGGAAAGTCAAGCGCCGTGCTCCACCAGCCGCGCCAGCATCGAGCGCACGCGCAGCGGGTCGTCGCACGCGAGCAGGCGCGCGATGCGCGGCGCGAGCCGGCCGGCGTCGGCGCGCAGCACCTCCTGCTTGACGCGCAGCAGGCTCGCGGTGTGCATCGAGAATTGCCTGAGCCCCATGCCGAGCAGCAGCCGCGTGGCGGCCCAGTCGCCGGCCATCTCGCCGCACACGGCCACCGGCTTGCCGGCCTTGCGCGCGGCGCGGATCGTCATCCCGACCAGGCGCAGCACGGCCGGATGGAACGGCTCGTAGAGCGGCGCGACCTGGTGGTCGGCGCGATCGATCGCGAGCGTGTACTGGATCAGGTCGTTGGTGCCGATCGACACGAAGTCGAGCTTGCCGACGAACAGCCCGGCCGTGATCGCTGCTGCCGGCACCTCGATCATGCCGCCGACCGGCAGGTGCTCGTGGAACGCGTCGCCGCGGCTGCGCAGCTGCGCCTTCGCCTGCTCGACGAGCCGCAGCGCCTGGTCGACCTCGTGGCTGTGCGCGAGCATCGGGATCAGCAGCCGCGCGCTGCCGAACGCCGACGCGCGCAGGATCGCGCGCAACTGCTCGAGGAACACCTCGGGCTCGGCCAGGCTGTAGCGGATCGCGCGCTGGCCGAGCGCCGGATTGAGCGGCGGCGCGCCGGAGAGCGCCGGCACCTCCTTGTCGGCGCCGATGTCGAGCGTGCGGATCGTCACCGGCCGCCCCTGCATCGCGGCGACGGCCTTGCGGTAGGCCTCGAACTGCTCGTCCTCGCCGGGCAGGTCGCGCCGGTTCATGAACAGGAACTCGGTGCGGAACAGCCCGACACCCTCGGCGCCGGCCGCCAGTGCGCGCTCGGCCTCGTCGGGGTGCTCGATGTTGGCGAGCATCTGCACCGCGGCGCCGTCGAGCGTGACCGCCGGCACGTGGATCAGGCGCCCGAGGCGCTCGCGCTCGAGCACGGCCTCCGCCTGGCGGTGCCGGTACTGCGCGAGCACGCCCTCGTCGGGCGCGACGATCACGAGCCCGGCCTCGCCGTCGAGGATCAGCCAGTCGTCGTCGACCACCAGCTCGCTCGCATGCCCGAGCCCGACCACCGCCGGCACGTTCATGCTGCGCGCGAGGATCGCGGTGTGCGAGGTCGCGCCGCCGAGGTCGATGCCGAAGCCGAGCGCCGCGCGCAGCGACAGCATGTCCGCCGGCGAGATGTCCTCGGCGAAGAAGATCGCCGGCTCCGACGCGGTGCGCGTGGCCACGCCGGTGCCGGAGAGTGCGCGGATCACGCGGTCGGCGACCTGCTGCACGTCGCGGCCGCGCTCGCGCAGGTACGGGTCCTCGAAGTCCTCGAACTGCGCGACCATGTGGTTGGCCTGCGCCGAGTAGGCCCACTCGGCGTTCCACCGGTGCTCGCGGATCGCCTCGCGCGCCGCCTCGGCGAGCGCCGGGTCGTCGAGGATCATCACGTGCACTTCGAGCAGCGCGCGCGCCTCCGGCGGGCTGTCGGGCGGCAGCTGCTCGGCCATGCCGAACAGCTCCGCCTTGACGACCTCGATCGCCGTGTTCAGCCGCGTGAGTTCGATCGCCGTCTCGCCCTCGCGCAGCCGGTAGCGCTGCACGTCGCGCTGGCACGACTCGAGCACGCGCGCGCGCCCGATCACGATGCCGCCGCCGATGCCGGTGCCGTGGACGCTGAACATCCGCTACTCTTCCCCGAAGCCGCTGCCGATCAGTTCCTGCAAGGCCGCGACCGCCTCGCGCTCGTCCGGGCCCTCGGCCTCGACGACCAGCGTGCTGCCCCTGGCGGCGGCGAGCATCATCACGCCCATGATGCTCTTCGCGTTGATGCGCCGCGAGCCCTTCGACAGCCAGACCTCGGAGGCGAACTTCGACGCCACCGCGCTCAGCTTCGCGGAGGGTCGCGCGTGCAGCCCGAGACGGTTCGCGACCACGGCCTCAGCCCTTTGCATCGGGCTCCGCGTCCGTCAGGTGGATCGCGTCGCGCGCGCTGCCGACCAGCTGCTCGCACAGCTCGTCGACCGGCTTGCGGCGATTGCCGATCGCTTTCACCAGCATCGGCAGGTTGACACCGGCGACGACGCGCACGCGCCCTTCCACCGCGAGCCGCTGCGCGATGCGCGACGGCGTCGCGCCCCAGATGTCGGTGAGCACCAGCGCACCGCTGCCGTCGTTGATGCGCGCGAGCAGCCCGCGCGCCGCCTGGAAGGCCGCCTCCGGGTCCTCGTCGGGGATCACGTCGAGCGCGGCCAGCTGCGGCGGCAACGACCCGTAGATGTGGCGCGTGCAGCTGATCAGCGCGGTGCCCAGCGGCTCGTGCGAGACGACGAGGATCGCGATCATCGGGCGCTCGCAGCCTCCAGCGCGTCGACGAACATCTTCGCGACGTCGAATCCCGCCTGCTGGCGGATCTCCTGGAAGCAGGTCGGGCTGGTGACGTTGATCTCGGTGATGCACTCGCCGATCACGTCGAGCCCCACCAGCAGCAGCCCGCGCGCGGCCAGCTTCGGCGCCAGCGCCTCGGCGATCTCGCGGTCGCGCGCCGACAGCGGCCGCGCGACGCCGCGCCCGCCGGCGGCGAGGTTGCCGCGGAACTCGCCCTGCTTCGGGATCCGCGCCAGGCAATACGGCACCACCTGCCCGCCGATCAGCAGCACGCGCTTGTCGCCGTCGCGGATCTCGGGCAGGTAGCGCTGCGCCATCACCGAGCGCGCGCCGAACTGGTTGAGCGTCTCGACGATCACCGACAGGTTCGGGTCGCCGCGCTTGGCGCGAAAGATCGACGTGCCGCCCATCCCGTCGAGCAGCTTGAACACCGCCTCGTCGTGCTCGTCGACAAACGCGCGCAGCTCGTCTGCCGAGCGCGTGACCAGCGTCGGCGCCGAGAACTCCGGGAACTCGGCGATCGACAGCTTCTCGTTGTGGTTGCGCACCGCGAGCGGGTCGTTGAACACCCGCGCGCCCTCGCGCACCGCGTGCTCGAGCAGGTAGGTCGAGAACACGTACTCCATGTCGAACGGCGGGTCCTTGCGCATCAGCACCGCGCCGAACGCGGCCACCGGCCCCGACTGCGTCTCGCCCAGCTCGTACCACGGCCCGCCGCTGCCGCTCGCGTCGGTGACGCGCAGCGGCCGCGCGCGCGCCATCGCGCGCCCGCGCGCGAGCGACAACTCGTGCTGCTCGCAGACGAACAGTTCGTGCCCGCGCGCTGCCGCCTCGACCATCATCGCGTAGGTCGAGTCCTTGTAGGTGCGGATCGACGGCAGCGGGTCGAGGATCACGAGCAGGCGCATCGGCAAGGCCTTCGGCGGTCGGGGCGCGCGGCTAGCCGTACAGCGACTGGTCGGGATCGGTCTGCTCGAGCTCGACCGACGCCGCCAGCAGCGCGAGCCGCGCCACCACCCCGTAGACGTAGAAGCGGTTCGGCGCCCCGTCGGGCGGCGCGCTCGCATCCGGCAGGTGGCAGCTGGTGGCGAACGGCAGCGGCGAGAAGCGCATGCCGGGCGCGTTCAGGTTCTCGTCGCGCCCGCGCTCGGAGTGCACCCGGTAGAAGCCGCCGACGACGTAGCGGTCGATCATGTAGACGACCGGCTCGGCGACGCCGCCGTCGACGTTCTCGAACGTGTGCACGCCCTCCTGCAGGATCACCTCGTGCACTTCGAGGCCGTCCTTGACCACCGCCATCTTGTTGCGCTGCTTGCGGTTCAGGTCGCGCACCTCCGACGGGTCGCGCACCGACATCACGCCCATCCCGTAGGTGCCGGCGTCGGCCTTGATGACGACGAACGGCGTCTCGTCGATGCGGTATTCGCGATAGCGCTGGCGGATCTGCCGCAGCAGCGTCTCGACGTTGCCGGCGAGGCAGTCCTCGCCCGAGCGCTCGTGGAAGTCGATCTTGCCGCAGCGCGCGAAGTACGGCGTGATCAGCCACGGGTCGAGGTCGAACTGGCGCGCGAAGCGCCTGGCGACCTCGGCGTAGGCCGCGAAGTGGTTCGACTTGCGCCGCACCGCCCAGCCCGCGTGCAGCGGCGGCAGCAGCACCTGCTCGTGCAGGTCGCGCAGGATGTCCGGGATGCCCGCCGACAGGTCGTTGTTGAGCAGGATCGAGCAGGGATCGAAGTCGCGCAGGCCGACCCGCAGCCCGCGCCGCACCAGCGGCTCGACCGTCATCGACTGGCCGTCGGGCAGCTCGACGCGCACCGGTTCGCGCACCGACGTGTCGATGGTGCCGAAGCGCACGTTCAGTCCGGTCTGGCGCAGGATCGCCGCCAGCCGCTGCACGTTCTGCAGGTAGAACGTGTTGCGCGTGTGGTTCTCGGGCACGAGCACCAGGTTGCGCGCCTCCGGGCAATACTTCTCGATCGCGGCCATCGCCGCCTGCACCGCGAGCGGCAGCATCTCGCCGGACAGGTTGTTGAAGCCTCCCGGGAACAGGTTGGTGTCGACCGGGGCGAGCTTGAAGCCGGAGTTGCGCAGGTCGACCGATGCGTAGAACGGCGGCGTGTGGTCCTGCCACTCCATGCGGAACCAGCGCTCGATGCGCGCGGTCGCGTCGAGGATCTGCCGCTCGAAGTCCTGCAGCGGGGCGGAAGTCGCGGTGACGAGGTGCGGGGTCATCGAAACGGAACCGGGGCCATGCGGCGATTGTAGCGCCGCAGGCCCCGGTTTCCGGCCCCTCGGCCCCCGCGCGGGGCCGGCCGGTGTCAGTGGTGGTACGCGGTCTCGCCGTGCGAGCTGATGTCGAGCCCCTGGCGCTCGTCTTCCTCGCTCACCCGCAGCCCGACCAGCAGGTCGACCAGCTTGAAGGCCACGAAGGCCACCACCGCCGACCAGACGATGGTCACCAGCACCGCCTGCGCCTGCACCCAGACCTGCCCGCCGATCGAGTACTCCGGCGAAGCCGCGTTGGCGACGTAGTCGAAGATGCCGGTGCCGCCGAGCGACGGCGCGGCGAACACGCCGGTGAGCAGCGCGCCGACGATCCCGCCCACGCCGTGCACGCCGAACACGTCGAGCGAGTCGTCGGCACCCAGCATGCGCTTGAGGCCGTTGACGCCCCACAGGCACACGAGTCCGGCGACCAGCCCGATCACCAGCGCGCCCATCGGCCCGACGAAGCCGCAGGCCGGCGTCACCGCCACCAGCCCGGCGACCGCGCCCGACGCCGCGCCCAGCATCGACGGCTTGCCCTTCGCGAGCCATTCGCCGAGCGTCCACGACACCGTCGCCGCGGCCGTCGCGACCAGCGTGTTGACGAACGCGAGCGCCGCCACCCCGTTGGCTTCCAGGTTCGAGCCCGCGTTGAAGCCGAACCAGCCGACCCACAGCAGCGACGCGCCGATCATCGTCGTCACCAGCGAGTGCGGCGCCATCGACTCGCGCCCGTAGCCGATGCGCTTTCCGATCACGTACGCGCCCACGAGCCCGGCCACGCCGGCGTTGATGTGCACGACGGTGCCGCCGGCGAAGTCGAGCGCGCCCTTGCCCCACAGGTAGCCCGCGGCGGCGGTGACCTTGTCGAGCGACGCCGCGTCGGTGATCGCGTCCGGCCCTGCCCAGTACCAGACCGCGTGCGCGATCGGGATGTAGCAGAACGTGAACCACAGCACCGAGAACAGCAGCACCGCCGAAAAGCGCACGCGCTCGGCGAAGGCGCCGACGATCAGCGCGCCGGTGATCGCCGCGAAGGTCGCCTGGAACGCCGCGAACGACAGCTCGGGAATCACGACCCCCTTGCTGAAGGTGGCAGCGACCGACTCGGGCGTGATGCCCGCGAGCAGCGCCTTCGAGAAGTCGCCGTAGAACAGGCCGTCGCCGCCGAAGGCGAGCGAGTACCCGTAGATCGCCCACAGCACGACGATCGTCGAGAACACGACCATCACCTGCATCAGCACCGACAGCATGTTCTTCGTGCGCACGAGGCCGCCGTAGAACAGCGCGAGGCCGGGGATGGCCATCAGGACGACCAGCAGCGTCGAGACGCTCATCCACGCGACGTCGCCCTTGTTCGGGACGGGCGCATCGGCGAACGCCGCGAGCGGCGCGAGAAGCAGCGCCGCGAACGGCGCCAGGAACCGGATCCGGGATGTCATGGAATTCTCCGTGGTGTGCAGGCCCGCGCGCTCACAGCGCCTCGTTGCCGGTCTCGCCGGTGCGGATCCGCACCACCTGCCCGAGGTCGAAGACGAAGATCTTGCCGTCGCCGATCTTGCCGGTGCGCGCCGAGCCCTCGATGGCCTCGATCGCGCGCTCGACCAGTTCGTCGGCGACCGCCGCCTCGACCTTGACCTTCGGCAGGAAGTCGATCACGTACTCGGCGCCGCGGTAGAGCTCGGTGTGGCCCTTCTGCCGCCCGAACCCCTTGACCTCGGTGACGGTGATGCCCTGCACGCCGATGCCCGACAGCGCCTCGCGCACCTCGTCGAGCTTGAACGGCTTGATGATCGCGGTGATCAGTTTCATGTCGCTCTCCTGCTCAGAAGGTCTTGCCGACCGACACCACGACCGCGCCCTTGCCGAGGTCGCGGTTGAACGCGTTGCGGTAGCACTGGCCGGCGCCGCCCTTCGCGTTGGTGCCGACGTACGCGAGGCCCCAGTTCAGCCCGACGTACTCTTTCGCCAGCCCGAGCTTCCAGTCGGTGTACGAGCAGTCGCTCTTCGCGCGCACCGGCACGCCGCCGACGACACCGGCCGGCACCACCTGATGGCCGACGTGCGCATTGAGCGTGACGCCGTCACCGAGTTCGAAGTTCGCGCTCAGGTCGAGATAACCCGCGCCCTTGCTGTCGGCAAAACCGAACAGGTCGGTGAGGCCGTGCGAGTACTTCAGCGTGAACTGCTTCCACGTGCCCGCCACGTAGGCTTCGAGCGTGTTGGGCGAGTTGAACCCCGCCGGATAGCGGCCCGGGTAGTAGTAGGTCAGCAGGCCCGCGTCGTAGCCGACGTCGCCGACGGTGCCCTTGTAGCCGCCGTAGAGGTCGAGTTCGAGGCTGTTGCTCACCGTCCCGGCGCCGCCGTCCGAGAGCCAGCTCACGTTCGAGCCCCAGGTGCCGACGTACAGCCCGCTGGCGTGCGCGTAGTCGAAGCCCCCCTGCAGCGCGGGCTTGCCGTCGGTCTGCCCGATGCCGCGATAGCGATACTCGGTGGCGAGGCTGACGTTGCCGGTGAAGGTGTGCGGCGACGCGGCCGCGGCCTGGGCGAGCGCCAGCGACGGCAGGGCGCCCGCCGCGCAAGCGGCCAGCGAGGCGGCGATCAGGGTCTTCTTCATGGTGCAGGGCTCCTGGAAAGTCCGATGGCTCCGGCCCGGAAATCGGGCCGCTGTCCTCTCCAGTGCATTTCCCGTGCCAGGGGCCGGATTGGCGCCCCTCGACGCTGCGCCGGCGTGCGCCGGTGCGCGCGTGCACCCGCTCGGCGCAGTCGCGGCCGGCGCCGGTGCGGTACGCGCAGGCGCGGCGCACCGCAACGGTGCGCCGAACCCTGCTAGACTCGTTTCATCATGAGTTCGACCCCGCCCCCTTCGCCGCTGGACGAGCTGCAGAAGCGCTTCTCCGAGCTGCTGCGCTCCGGCCCCGCGGCCGACATCGAGCGCAACGTGAAGGCGCTGCTCGCGCAGGCGTTCCAGCGCGCCGACCTGGTCACGCGCGAGGAGTTCGACACGCAAGTCGCGCGCGTCGAGCAACTCGAACGGCGCCTGGAGGCGCTGGAGAGGCGCGTCGCGGCTGCCCAACCGGACTCGCGCGGCGGCTGAACGGGCAGCGGCCCCGGGGGCCCAGAAGACCCCGGTTCAGGCCTCGCCCAGGTAGGCGCGCCGAATGTGCGGCGTGGCCAGCAGCTCTCCGGGCGTGCCCTCGGCAGCGATCCGTCCCTCCTCCAGGACGTAGGCCCGGGCCGCGATCTCGAGGGCCATCGCGACGTTCTGCTCGACCAGCAGCACCGCCATGCCGCCGCGGTTGATGTCCCGAATCACCGAGAACATCTCCAGCACGATCGACGGTGCGAGGCCGAGCGACGGTTCATCGAGCAGCAACAGCCGCGGCTGCGCCATCAGCGCCCGCCCGATCGCCACCATCTGCTGCTGGCCCCCGGACAGCGTTCCGGCGGGCGCACGCAAACGGGTCTTCAGCGCGGGAAACGCCGCCAGCACCCGTTCGAGCGATTCGGCTCGCGACCCTCGCGCACCCTTGCGATAGCTTCCGATCTCGAGATTCTCGCGCACCGTCATGCCGGTGAAGAGTCGCCTGCCTTCGGGGACGATCGCGATGCCTCGTTCGCAGAATTCGTGCTTCGGCAGGCCTGCCAGGTTCTCGCCATCGATGCGGATCGCGCCTTCGGCGATCGGGTTCAGGCCCGCGATTGCGTCGATCAGCGTGGTCTTTCCGGCGCCGTTCGGACCCACGACGCACACCAGCTCGCCGGCATCGATGCGCAGCGACGCCTCCCAGATGGCTGTCGCCTCTCCATAGGCAACGCGCAGGCGATCGATCTCAAGCATGGGGCTTGCCCAGGTAGGCAGTGACGACCTC